>NZ_JBGCCU010000013.1 GCF_041261445.1 Catenulispora sp. EB89 | reverse complement strand
GCCGACGCCGCACCCGCTCATGCCGCGCCTCGCCGCCGACGCCGCGCAGCCCCGACCGCCGACGCCGCGCCGCCCGCGCCGCGCCACCCGCACCACTCATGCCGCGCCGCTCGTGCCGCACCGCACCACTCATGCCGCGCCGCTCGTGCCGCACCGCGCCGCTCGTGCCGCGCCGCGCCGCTCGTGCCGCGCCGCGCCGCTCGTGCCGCGCCGTGCTGCTCATGCCGCGCCGCTCATGCCGCGCCGCACCGCTCACCCCCGAGCCTCGGCGTCCAGCACCGTCCGAATCAGCGCCGCGCGACTCGACACCCCCAGCTTCCGATAGATCTGCCCGAGGTGGGCGTCGACTGTCCGCCTGCTCAGGAACAGCCGCTCGGCGATCTGCACGCTCGTGACTCCCGTGCTCGCCAGCGCCGCGATCTCGCGCTCGCGCGTGGTGAGTGCCGCGAGGGCGTCGGTTGCCTCGCGCTGGACGCTGCGCTCGGCGGCCTTCTCGGCGAGCCGGGTCCGCTGCTTCGTTGTCTCGTCGACCAGTAGTGTCGCCTCGCACTGCTCGGCCAGGGTCGTCGCGCGGTCGAGCCAGTCCCGGGCCTGCCGGTGGTGTCCGAGTGCCGCCGCGAGGGTGGCCGCCTCCGACAGGGTGCGGCAGACCTCGATGCGCTCGCCGCTTGCGGCGAAGCCGTCGATGGCCTGTTGGGCGCTGGCGAGGGCGGCTTTGAGGTCGTCGCGCAGCCACTGGGCCCGCATGCGTGCGCGGGAGGCGAAGGCGCGGGTGCTCGCCGAGGGGAGTTGTTCGAGGGAGGCCTCGGCCAGTGCGGCCCAGCGGTCGGCTGCCAGTGGGTCCTTCTCGCGCAGTGCTATTTCGGACAGGGTGTCGCAGGAGCGCGTTCGGCGGGCGGCTATCAGGTTGGGGAGGTCCGGGCCGCCTGCCGCCTCCAGTAGGAGTCGGCCGGCGCGGGGCGCGTCTCCTGAGAACAGGACGATCTCGGCCCGGCGGCAGCGGACCACGACCGCCCATACCGTCGTGCGGGTCTCGGTCCACGCCGCGGCCCGGTCGGCCCAGGCCAGGGCCTGCCGCTGCGCGTCGTCCTCGTTCGTCCACACCAGGGCCGAGGCGCGGATGATCGCCAGGATCGCCTTGGTCGCCGGGTTCTCGGCGTTCTCGACGTACAGGTCCGCCTCGTCGAGGGTGGCCAGGGCCCGTTTCACGCTGCCGGCTCGGGCCTGGGTGTCCGCCAGCGTCTTCAGGATCATCGGCAGGATGTACGTCTGCCCGCTGCTCCGCGACAGTGCCGCGCCGCGGATCAGGTGGCGCTCGCCGTCGGCCAGCCGGGACAGCATCGTCTCGCTGAAACCGAGTTGGTAGACGGCCTCCAGGTTCCGTAGCAGCGCGGCGTCGGAGGCGGCGTCGACGAGTTCGGCGGCTTGCGTGATCGCCACTTCGGCCGCGTCGAGTTCGTCCGAGGACAGCAGCGCCAGCGCCGCCTGGGCACGTGCCAGGGCCTCGCCGACGATGTCGTGGACGCCGTGCGCCAGGGTGGCGGCGGCCTCGGCATGATGCCGGGCCCGCACGTAGTCGGCCTGGTCCAGGGCGTTGTCGGCCTGCATGCTGTGCAGCGCGGCGGCGGCCGAGTCGTCGTCCGGTACGGACGCCAGGCCCGAGCGCAGGATCGCGGCGGATTCCGACAGCTGCCCGAGTTGGCGTTCGAGGCGGCCGGCGACGGCCACCGCGGTCACGTCGCCGGTCGGGTTGCCGACGATCGCGGGCAGTGTGTGCAGCAGGCTGCGGCCTTGGGACGCCTGTCCGGTCAACAGTTGTGCGCGGGCTAGAAGGACCTGCGCCTCGCGCTGCTCCGGAGAGTTCTCCTGGAGCTGGGGGAGCGCCGCTTGCAGGTACCGTGCCGCGTCGGCGGGAGCCGTGTGGATGGTCAGGCGCGCCGCGGCCAGCAGCGTGGCCGTGTGTTCCGGGCGGCTGGGGTCGGCCGCGCGGGTCAGGTGGTAGGCACGCCGGGCGATCGGCGCGGCCTGGCCGGCCAGCACGCTTTCGGCGCGCAGGTGGATGGTGATGCGCGAGCCGGGGTCGATCCGTCGGTACACGACTTCGCTCACGGCCGGATGGCGGATGGCGAACCGTGCGATCGTGCCGGTCGGCCGCACGATGTCCAGCCGGGTCAGCGAGTCCAGCGCGTCCAGGGCCTCGGTGGCCGACAGCCCGGCGACCGCCGCGATCAGCTGCGGATGGGCCGGTTCGCCGAGCACGGCCAGGGTCTGCAATGTGGTCAGCGCGGTGTGGTCCAGCTCGGCGAGTTCGCCGACGACCGCGCGGGCGGCGTCCGCGTGCGGGTCGCCGTCGGCGCTCAGGATCCTGAGGTACTGCGGGTTGCCGCCGGACGCCTCGTGGACGGCGGCGAGGTTCGGCAGGTCGCCGACGAGCGCTCGCGCCTCGTCCCGGGAGAGCGGGCCGAGTTCCCACACGTCGAGCAGGTCCGCGGCCACGGCGCGGGATATGGCGGCCGCCACCGCGGGGGCGAGCTGGCGGCGGCGGTAGGCCAGCAGCAACAGCATCGGGGCGTCGGTCGCCGCCCGGATGAGGCGTTCCAGGGCCGGCAGGTCGTCGGAGGCTATGCGGTGCAGCTCGTCCGCGACGGCGACGATGGGGCTGCCCGACGGCGTGCCGGACTCGCCGGGCGTACCGCCCGCACCGCTCGGGCCGCTCGCACGGCCCGGGCCGCCCGGGCCGCTCGGGCCGCCTGCACCGCTCGCCCCGCCCGGGCCACTCGCCCCGCACGCACCCACGGCCGCGATGACGTCCCCGAAAGCCGGCCCCACCACCTGGATCCCGACCGCCCGGGCCCGCGCCGCCAGGTGCGTGACCAGCATGCTCTTCCCGATCCCCGGCTCCCCGGCCACGGCGATCGCCCGCCCCCGCCCCGCCTGCAGCCGCATCAGGGCACTGTCCAGCGCACTGACTTCGGCGGCCCGGCCGATCACCTGCCGTGGGCGGTCGGCGGCGCCGCGTTCTGGGGCTGTCGCCATGTTGCCTCCTGGAGCGATCCGCGGCGAATCCATACCAGCGATCCGTCGGTCACCATATGTCAGCAGTCTTAGTGAAACGGCTGGCTCGGGAGTCGGGTTCACCAGCATGTGACCCATATAGTCCGGGGCCCGCCGGGGACGATATCAGTGCCCTTCGCATAACTACCTACACCCGGGCTACGGTGATGTCCCGTATTTGTACCGATGCGCTGTCGGCCAATAACGCATTCACTTGGTGTGCGCGGTCGAGGCCACCTCAGGCGACGGCCCGGTGTACTACTCAGAATCAGCCACTGGATGTGCTCCATACCCCCACACCACGCTCGGTGCCTGAGAGGGCGGATTGTCACCATCAGCCCTCTGAAGTCCGTCGGTGCCCGCCTGTCCGGACCCGAGGAGTCTGACATGCCCGTGTATGAAGACGCCGACACATCCACATTCGCCGCGCCGACGACCTTCGTGGCGGCCGGGTGATCATGACTGCCGCCACCGACGCCGCGCAGGCCCGGTGGTTCCGCGACCAGAACCGGCGCGCGGGCGGGATCAGGCTGTTCTGCCTGCCGCCGGCAGGGGCCGGCGCCTCCACCTTCCGCGGCTGGCCGGAGCTGATCGGGCCCGGGATCCAGGTGACCGCGATCCAGCTCCCGGGCCGTGAGGACCGCATCCGGGAGCCCGCGTACGACCGCCTGGACGGGCTGCTCGACGAGCTCGTGCCGGTGCTGGCCGGTGCCCTGGACGGGCCGTACGCGTTGTTCGGGCACAGCATGGGCGCCCTGATCGCCTACGAGGCGGCGCGCCGCCTGGTCGCCCTGGGCGCCCCGCCTCCGGTCCACCTGTTCGCCTCGGCCCACGGCGCACCGCACGCGCCGTACCGGCGCAGCTATGTCAGCAGCCTGCCGGAGCCGGAGTTCAAGCGTGCCATGTTGTCCCTGAACGGGATCCCGAAGGCGGCGGTCCAGGAAGCGGCGTTCCTCAGCCTGCTGTTACCGACCCTGCGGGCCGACTTCCAGCTGTGCGAGACCTACGAATACGCCGACAGCGCCCCGCTGCCGTGCCGGCTGACCGCTCTGGTCGGCGCCGACGACGACGTCCCCCCGATGGACCTGGCGCTGTGGCGGGAGCTGAACACCGGGCCGTTCCGGATCCGGGTGATCGACGGCGACGTCACGTTCGTCGTGAAGCACCGGCGGCAGGTCGCCGAGGTGGTCCGGGCGGGGCTGGCGGGCGAGTTCTGACGGGTTGCTTCTGACCGGCGGCTTCCGGCGGCTTCTGACGGCTTCTGACGGCGCGGGCCGTCCGTATCGGCCCCTTGCCGTTCCGAACACGAACGCCGCATTATGGGGGCGGGCCCGCCGACGCCAGTGTCGGACGGCCCGAGGGGACCGGCGCACCGACGAGTTCGAGCGGACCGCTACCCGGCAGCCCACACCAAGGATGTGCCGATGTCCTCCGTTCCACAGCAATCCGGCGTGCTCGCTCCCAGGCTCGACCTCGGCGGCACGACCCCGTACGACGACTACATCCGGGCCTCCGTCCTGTCCGGCCTCCAGCAGACCCGCACCGAGGACCCCGGCGAGATGGCGTTCATCGTCACCAGCCAGGTCATGGAGCTCTGGTTCACGCTCCTGGTCCACGAGTGGCAGACCGCCTCGGCGGCCCTGCGCGACGACGACGTCCCCACCGCACTGGCGGCGCTGCGCCGCAGCCTGGACGAACTGGCGGCGCTGAACGCCTCCTGGCAACCCCTGTCCCAGCTCACCCCGACGCAGTTCAACGCCTACCGTCCGGCGCTCGGCGACGGCTCGGGCTTCCAGTCCGCGATGTACCGGCGCCTGGAGTTCCTGCTCGGCGAGCGATCGTCCTCGATGCTGGTCCCGCACACCGGCACCCCGCAGATGCACGCCGAACTCCAGAAGGCGCTGCACGAGCCGAGCCTCTACGACGAGGTCCTGCACCTCCTGCACCGCCGCGGCCACCCGATCCCGCAGGCGGTGCTGGACCGCGACCTCACCCGCCGCTACGAGGGCGACCAGGCCGTCGAGCAGGTCTGGGCCGAGATCTACGCCGCGCCCGACCGCGAGCCGGACCTGGTGCACCTCGGCGAAGCGCTCACCGACGTCGCCGAGGCGATGTGGCGCTGGCGCGGCGACCACCTGATGGCGACCCGGCGGGCCATGGGGGCCAAGGTCGGGACCGGCGGCTCGGCCGGCGTCGCGTGGCTGGCCAAGCGCGCTGAGACGCTGGTCTTCCCCGAGTTGTGGACGGCCCGCAGCAGGGTGTGAGCTTGCGCGCTGTTGGGGCGCATGCCGCGATTCACGGCCGGAAGCGCAGCGTGAGCACGAGCCCGCCCTCGTCGCGAGGGCGGGCGGTCAGCTCCGCGCTGTGGGCCACGGCGATCGAGCGTGCGATCGACAGGCCCAGGCCGTGCCCGGTGGCCGCGGTGCGGTCGGGGCCGTGTCGCCGGAACGGCTCGAACAGGTCGGGGATCTTCTCGGACGACACCTGCGGGCCGGTGTTGGTGACGGTCAGCGTCGAGTCGGCGGCGTCGAGGCGGACGTCGACCCGGCCGCCGGGGTGGTTGTACTGGACCGCGTTCCGCGTCAGGTTCGTCAGCAGCTGGCGCAGCAGCACCGGGTCGCCGTGCACGACCGGCGGCGGGGAGACGTCCGCGTCGACCTTGGCGCACACATCGACCTCGACGTGCACGTCGTTCGTCGTCGCCAGCGGCGCCAGATCGCCCGCCACGACCCGGGCCACCGCCGCGAGGTCCACCGGCTCGGTCGTCTCCAGCCCGCGATCGCTGCGCGCCAGCAGCAACAGGGCATTGATAAGCCGCTCCGCCTCGTGGTTGGCGGCGAGCATGTCGTCGCGCACCTCGGCGAGCTCGTCGGGCAGCGGATCGGCGAACCCCACCTGGAGGCACGTGCGCTGGACCGTGAGCGGCGTCTTGAGTTCGTGCGAGGCGTTGGCGACGAAGCGGCGCTGGCTCTCGAAGGCCTTCTCCAGCCGGTCGAGCATGGTGTCGAAGGTGTCGGCGAGCCGATGCAGCTCGTCGTCGGGCCCGGTGAGCGACAGCCGCCGGTCCAGGTTCTGCTCGCTCATCTGCCGCGCCGCCGCCGTGATCGTGGCGACCGGACGCAGCGCCCGGCCGGCCATCCGCCAGCCGAGCAGCCCGGCGACCACCGCCATCACCACGAGGCCGATCCCCGACCAGAACACCATCTCGCGCAGGGCGGTGTCCTGGACGGCTCGCACGGTCTGGTCGATCTTCTGGATCAGCGCCGCGCTGGTGGTCCCCGGCGGCGTCGCGTGGCTCGGCTGGGCCAGCCCGCCGGGAGAGGTGGGGGAGAACGGCGCCGTGCCGTAGTCCGGCGCGTTGACGTAGGTGATCTCCATCCCCTGGACGTGTTGCACCGTGCCATGCCGCGCCAACACCACGACGAACGTGAGCAGGGCGCTCCCGACCAGCAGGAAGAGCCCGGCGAAGGACGTGGCCAGGCGCACGCGGAAGGGCATGCGGCTGATCAGGGTTCGAGGGTTGAGGGGCACCTTGAAGCGCACCTTGAAGTGCATCTTGAAGCGCTCGTCGCGGCGCACGGCTCGGGGACTCGGAAGACTCAATCGCACAGCCGATAGCCACCCTGCCGATCAGCGACGATCACACCGGGATCGCCGAGCTTCCCCCGCAGCCGACTGACGGTGACCCGCACCGCACCGGTCCGCGGATCGAGGTACTCGTCCCAGACCGTCCGCACCAGTTCGTCATGCTGCACAGCGGCCCCGCGCGCCGCCAACAGCAGCCGCAGCACCGCGAACTCCTTCGGCGTCAGCTCCAGCTGCCGCCCCTCCACCGACACTTCGTGCCGCGTGTCGTCCAGGGTGATGCTTCCGGACCGCAGCACCGTGGCCGCCGGCCGATGCGCGCGGCGGCTCAACGCCCGCACCCGCGCGACCAGCTCGCCGAAGTCGAACGGCTTGGCCAGATAGTCGTCCGCGCCGAGCGTGGTGAGGCCGTAGACCTTGTCGGACAGCGTGCCGGCCGCGGTCAGCATCAGGATCTGTGGCGGGTCGCTCAGCTCGCGCAGCCGCCGGCACACCTCGTCGCCGCTGAGCACCGGCAGGTCGCGGTCCAGGATCAGCACGTCGTACGCGGTCAGCAGGCACATCCGCTCGGCCTCGTCGCCGGCGAGCGCGATGTCCACGGCCATCGCCTCGCGGCGCAGCCCGGTGGCGATCGTGCGCGCCAGGACGCGGTGGTCCTCGGCCACCAGGACTCTCATGGCTCCATAGAACCATGATCATGATGACAGCCGGATAAGAATGTCATGGCGCGTTCGGCCAGGTAGAGGCGCTACGAGGCACTATGCGGCGCCACGAGGTCGGAACAGCGCCGATTCTTATGTCCCTGTAACAGGTTTACTCAGCCGTACGCGGCGCGCTGCTTGCATCAGCCCATGAACTTCGTCAAGCGAGCCGGCATGAGCCTGGTCGTCAGAGCCTCCAGGACCGTCGCCCTGCTGGCGATCTTCGCCGTCATCTGCACCCTGCTCCTCGGCGGCTTCCTGTTGCGCAGCGGTGCCGCTCGGCAGGAGGCGGCCGCGCAGCGCGACATCGGCGTCGACGTGACCGTCCGCAAGCCCGCCGGATTCACGCCGGAGCTGGCCGACCGGCTCGGCGCGTCCGAAGTCGTGCACCGCTACAACCCGGAGGACGCCGTCCAGGCCGGCGCGCGCAACATCACGCCGCTGAACTCCGGGCCCCTTCCCGTCAACGGCATCCGGGACCTGGGCCTGCTCCTCCCCTTCTCCTACGGATCGATGAAGATCCTCCAGGGGCAGGGAATCCGCCCCGAGGACGCAGGCCGCGACGTCGCAGTGATCGAACATCGCCTGGCCGACAAGGACCACCTGGCGATCGGCGGCACCGTTCAGCTGCGTTCCGCGGACGGCACGCGCACGGTGCCGGTCACCGTCGTCGGCGTCTTCCAGGACCCCACGCCGGACCCGGTGGTGCCGTCGCCGAAGCAGGAACTGCCCGGCAACGCGGTGTACGTGCCGCTGGCCACCGCGCAGAAGCTCAGCGCCGCACCGTTGACCGTGACCGAGGCGGTCTACCGGATCGGCTCGCCCGACCAGGCCGAGCAGCTGAACGCGGACGCCGGCCGACTGTTGGGCGCCGGCACCTTCAGCATGCAGGTCAACGACAAGGCCTACCGCGACCAGGTTCGCCCGATCCAGCGCGTCGGCGCCTTCGCGGGTCTCATCGTCTGGGTGATCGCGGTGGCCGGGGCGCTGGTCCTCGGCCTGATCGTCATGCTCCAGATCCGCGAGCGGCGCGCCGAACTCGGGGTGCTGCTGTCGATGGGCGAGAAGAAGTGGAAGCTCATCGGCCAGCACGTCGTGGAGATGACGGCCGTCGTGCTGCCCGCCGTGGCGCTCGCCGCGCTGGCCGGCGTGCTCGCCGGGCCGTCCGTGGGGAAGGCGCTGCTCGATCAGCACACCGGTAGCGCCGGGTCCTCGGTGCGGGTCGAGCCGGCCGCCGTCGCCGAGGTCGCCGCGCTGGGCCTCGGCATCTGCCTGGTCTCCACCGTCATCCCGGGCATCGGGATCCTCCGCCTGCATCCCCGTTCCATCCTCACCGACATCGAATAGCGAACATCGAACTGCGAACCGGGAGAACCGACGTCCCATGAACTTCGTCAAACGTGCCGCGCTCAGCCTGTGGGCCCGCAAGAGCCGCACGCTGATCACCCTGGCCACCTTCCTCGCCATCTCCGTGATGGTGCTGGCCGGCGTCCTGATCGACCACGCCACGGCCCGGGCCGAGCAGGGCGTGAAGCGCTCCGTGGGGGCCGAGGTCGACCTCGCCATGGACCTGAGCAAGCTGGGCTCCGGCGGCGGATCCCTTCAGGCGCCCCAGATCGACGCGGCGACCGTCGACAAGATCGGTACTCTGCCCCAGGTACAGAAGTACACCTACTCGACGTCGGATCGCGCGTTCCTGGCCGGTGGCGCGACCTTGGCCGACGGCGGGCCTCCGGCTCCCATGGGACCCGGCGGGACCGTCTATCAGGCCGTCCTGAACAGCTCCGTGCTGTCTGACTTCCGCAGCGGCATGTTCACGCTCTTGTCCGGTGCGCACATCACGCCCGCCGACAAGGACAAGAAGCAGGTCCTGATCGAGGAGCGGCTCGCGGCGAAGAACCATCTCAAGGTCGGCGACAAGCTCACGCTGACCGGCAACGACGAGAAGACCACGGCCACGTTCACCGTCGGCGGGATCTACCGCGATCCGCGCGCGGCGAGTGAGACAGACCCCGACTACTTCATCAGCTGGGCGAACATGATCTACGGGACGTTCGGCGGCCTCGCCGCGCTCGACGCCGGGAGCGGCGGGCCGCCGCAGGTGAGCACGGCGACCTTCATCCTGAACGACGCTGACACGCAGAACGCGTTCGAGAACTCGGCCAAGCAGGTCGCCGGCTCCGCTCTCGACGTCTTCAAGCTGGACGTCAATTCCAAGGCCATCCAGCAGATGACGGGCCCGCTGGGCAGCATCCGGACGACCGCGACGCTGGCCATGTGGCTGATGGGCATCGCCGGGGCGGCGGTGCTGGCGCTGGTCGCGAACCTCGCCGTCAAGCAGCGCCGCAAGGAGTACGGCGTGCTGCTGGCGATGGGGGAGAAGAAGACCAAGCTCATCTGGCAGCAGGTGCTGGAGATCGCCGCGGTCGCGCTCCTCGCCGTCGGTCTCAGTGCCCTGATCGCGCCGAGTCTGACGCAGCGTGCGGGCCAGTGGCTGCTGGGCCGCGACGCGTCCCAGGCGAAGCAGAAGATCGACGCGTGGAAGCCGCCGCCGCCCGGCAGCACCGGGCTCGGCGAGGGCATCGACCCGAACGCCAGACCGGTCCAGAACGCCGATCCCATCGACAAGATCACGGTGGCCCTCGACCCGGCGGACCTCATCGCGGTCGGCGGCGTCGGGCTGGGGATCGGGCTGCTGGCCACCGCGATCCCGGCGGCCTCCGTCCTGCGCCTCAGTCCCCGCACCATCCTCACGAAGGGCAAGTGAAACCGCCATGACCGAAACCGCTGTGAGCGCCGTCAGCACCCCGACGCCGGTCCTGCGCCTGGTGGGCGTCAGCCACACCTACGCCGACCAGCGCCGCCGGAGCGCGGTCCTGAACGGGATCAGCTACTCCTTCGAGCGTGGCACGTTCTACACGATCCTGGGGCCGTCCGGCAGCGGCAAGACGACGCTGCTCAGCCTGGCCAGCGGCCTGGACACGCCGACCAAGGGCACCATCAGCTTCGACGGCCGGGATCTGTTGGAACTCGGTCTGGGCCGCTACCGCAACCGGCACGCCGCCACCGTGTTCCAGCAGTACAACCTGCTCACGTACATGACCGCGCTGCAGAACGTCACCGCCGCCATGGAGATCACCGGCGTGAAGCCCGCCTCGGGCAGTCGCCGGTCCCGGGCGCTGGAGCTGTTGGAGCGCATCGGGCTGGACAAGGCGACGGCCACGCGCAACGTCCTGCGGCTGTCCGGCGGCCAGCAACAGCGGGTCGCCATCGCCCGGGCGCTGGCCTGTGACGTCGACATCCTCTTCGCGGACGAGCCCACCGGAAACCTCGACGAGGACACCGCTCAGGGCATCATCGACACCTTCCGCGAGCTGGCCCACGAGCAGGGCAAGTGCGTGGTCGTGGTGACGCACTCGCAGCACCTCGCGGGGCAGTCCGACCGGATCCTGGTGCTGCGCAAGGGCAAGCTCTCGGAGCAGGCGAAGGCCCGATGAGCCGCCGACGGCGCCGGACGTGGCGACGGACGGTGACGTCAACGTTTTACGACCGTGACTGGCTAGCATGGCTGAGGGGTCAGTGATCAGAGGAAGGACCTATCAGGTGGAAACGCGAGTCCTGGGCCGCACCGGCCGGCAGGTCGGAGTCATCGGTCTCGGCGCCTGGCAGCTGGGCGCGGACTGGGGTGAGGTGGCCGAGGACGACGCGCTGGCCACGCTCGCCGCGGCGGTGGACGGCGGGGTGTCCTTCCTGGACACCGCCGACGTCTACGGCGACGGCCGCAGCGAGCAGCTGATCGGCACGTTCCTCAGGACGCGGTCGGGCGAGGACATCACGGTCGCCACGAAGATGGGGCGCCGGGTGCCGCAGGTGCCGGAGGCCTACACGCTGGAGAACTTCCGTGCCTGGAACGACCGGTCCCGGAAGAACCTCGGCGTCGACACCCTCGACCTGGTGCAGCTGCACTGCCCGCCGACGGCCGTGTACTCCAGCGACGAGGTCTTCGACGCGCTGGACACGCTGGTCGCGGAGAAGCGGATCGCCGCGTACGGCGTGAGCGTCGAGACGCGCGCGGAGGCGCTGACGGCGATCGCGCGGCCGGGCGTGGCGAGCGTGCAGATCATCCTGAACATGCTGCGGCTGGGGCCGCTCGCGGACGTGCTGCCCGCCGCGCGGGAGGCCGGTGTGGGCATCATCGCCCGCGTGCCGCTGGCGAGCGGGCTGCTGTCCGGGAAGTACGACGAGCACACCACGTTCGCCGAGAACGACCACCGGAACTACAACCGGCACGGCGAGGCCTTCGACGTCGGGGAGACGTTCTCAGGGGTCGACTTCGCGACCGGGCTGGAGGCGGTGCGGCGGCTGGCTCCGCTGGTGCCGGCGGGGGTCGCGATGGCGCAGTTCGCGCTGCGGTGGATCGTGGACCAGCCGGGGGTGAGCGTGGTCATTCCGGGCGCTCGCAATCCGAAGCAGGCGGCTGGGAACGCTGCCGCAGCGGAGCTGGCACCGTTGACGGAGACGCAGCTCGCGGCGGTGCAGGAGGTCTACGACGAGCTGATCGCGCCGCAGGTCGGGCAGCGGTGGTGAGCTGAGGAGAGCTTGGGTTCAGCGGCGTCGGTAGTGGTGGCTGGTCGGGCCACCACTACCGACGCTCGTCTTTTCAGCCGCTTGTCACCCGCTTCTCACCCGCCGAGCGAGCTCACCATGTTCATGATGGTCTCGATCTGCGCGCCGCCGTGGATCGGGTAGTTGGTCGCGCCGAGGTAGCCCCACCAGTCCCAGCATCCGTAGGGGTTGGTCGCGCCGGTGGTGGCCTGCGGGTAGAGGACGATCATGGTGTTCGTGTCGGCGTACTGGTCGAGATTCGCTCGGTCGACGAAGGCGGTGCCGACGGTGTCGTAGCCCTGATCGCAGCCGTGCAGGGCGACCAGGAGGCGGCAGGCGGAGCTGGCGGTGCACGACTTGGGGACGTAGGCGAAGCCGGATCCCGACATGTCCAAGGCTGAGGCCGAACCGCCGATGGCGTAGGCGTTCTGGTCGAAGCGGGTCAGGGTTCCGGTCAGCGGGCCGGTGTTCTCGGCGTGGACGGGACCGAGCAGGGCGGTCAGGAGGTCGTGCTCGGGATCGGTGCCGCAGTTGTTCAGGTACGGGGAGGCGGTGGCTCCGCACGCTTCGGTGCCGTAGGGCGTCACCCAGGCGTGGCCGGCGCCGTTGCCGGTGACGGAGGTGACGTGCGCGCCGAAGTCGGACCAGAAGGCCGCGCCGTCTCGGCTCACCGACGCGGCGATAGCAGTGTCCTGCGAGCCGTGGTACACCCACACCGGGAGCCCGGAAAGGTTCTCGATCGGGTCGATCCACCCGTAGGCGGACCACAGCGAGGCATCGGACTCCAGCGCACCGAGGTAGTCCGGGTAGGTGTTGGCCGCGCAGCCGTACAGCGCCTCGGCGGCGTTGTTCTGCGCGCAGTAGTAGGGCCCGGCGCCGAAGACCGCGGTGCCGCGAATCCGGCTGGAGTAGGCCACCTGCAACTGTCCGGCCATGTAGCCGCCGGCGGAGATCCCGGCGACGTAGACCCCTGAGATCTGGTAGCCGCTCAGGCTGCCGGCCGTCGGGCTCACGGTGTAGGGCCCGCCGCTCGCCGAGGCCTCGGTACCCGGCACGGCCATCGCCGCGAAGAGTGTCAGGGCGCACATCGCGGCCCAGCGCCCGGTGCGTCGCAGGCTGCGCAGTCGTCGCATCGCTGGCTCCCCTTTGCCTTGCCTCGCCGATGTTTCGGGGAACGTAGCTCAGGCGGGGAGGGTCGGCTATGTGAGTGGGCGCCATAACGCCGTCGGTTGGTGTGGGGCGAGGTCCTGTCCGTCAAGGTGTTCCCGGGTAGAGGTGATGACAGCGGGTTGGCGGGGCCGGGGCTTGTGTGACCGCGCGGAAGGGACTCGATCATGGACGAGGAGCAGGACCTGCGTCGTGCTGCGGAGGCCGGGGACGCAATCGCGATGGTGAACCTCGGCCGAGCGCTGGAGTTGCGCAGTGATCCGGAAGAGGCGGAACGGTGGTACCGGCGGGTCGTCGACGATGCGGGGGCGTATCCCGTGGCGCGGGCTCATGCGGCGCACCGGATCGCGGGGTTTGCGGAGCAGCGTGGGGATGTCGGGGAAACGGATGCGTGGCTGCGGCAGACCGTCGGGATTATCACAGAAGCCGATTACGATCCGACGTTGCCAAGGCTTTTGAGCAGTGCACTGATAAAGCTTGCGGAGATGAACGCCGATGCCGGCAATGCGGAGTACGCCGAGCAGTTGTACCGAGCGGCCGCAGAGAGCACTGAAGAGGCCGATGCCTATCATGCGTTAGGCAAGTTCCTCAGAGGGCGTGGCGATTCCACCGAGGCGACGGGCTGGTACCGCAAAGGCGCCGAGAAGGGCCACATGAACTCCATGCTGGAGTTGACGGACCTGGCCTTCGAACGGGGAGATGAGGCCGAGGTGCGGTATTGGACTATGGAGTCCTTCAGCGCATCCGGCGCGATGAAGTACAAGCCGGAAGAGGACTCGGATCCCGATGTGCTGGAGGACCACGCCTGCCGTCTGACTTCTCTTTATGAGATCAGCGGACACCGCCCGACCCTCGACGAGGCGCTTGTTCAGTTTCGCGCCAGCCTCGCTCTCACCCCCGAAGGCGATCCCACCCACGCTGGTCGCCTGGCCAACCTGGGTAGCGCGTTGCACACGCTGTTCGAGCGCACCGGGGAGTGGGACGTGTTGGTCGAGTCAGTGTCCCTTGGGCGCGCCGCGGTGGCGACCGCGCTCGAGGATGATCCCGACCGTGCCATGTATCTGGGCAACCTCGGACTCGAGCTGCGTGAGATGTTCAATCGCACCGGGCAGCTGGAGTGGCTGGTAGAGGCGGTGAAGGTCGGGCGTGCGGCGGTCGCTACTTCTAGGGACGACGCAGGCCGCGCCGCAGACCAACTCAACCTCGCGGTCTCGCTGTGTGCACTGTTCGCCCGAACCGGTCGGCAGGAGGCCTTGCTCGAAGCCATCGAGTTCGCGCGGGCCGCGGTGGCCGCCACCAACGATGACCACAGGCGCGGCACAGTCTTGAGCACCCTCGGAACCGCCTTGCTGCTGCGCTATCAGAACAGCGGGGATGAAGCGGTGCTGGCCGAGGCGACGGAGGTGGCACGCCAGGCCGTGGCAGCCACCCCCTCAGGGCATACGGAGCTGTCCAAGTATCTCAGTGCTCTTGGACTGGTGTTGCGGACAACGTTCCAGCACACCGGTCAGCTCGCTGCGCTGGTCGAAGCCGTGGAGGTGGAGCGCCGCGCGCTGGATGCCCTGCCTGAGGGAAGTCCCAACCGCGCGGGCCACCACAACGAACTCGGAATCAACCTGATGCTGTTGGCCGAGCGCACCAACGACATCGACACACTGGTCGAAGCGGTGAACCGGGCCCGTGCCGCTGCGGGTGACGCGTCGGCCGACGACTCTTCGCGGGCAATCTATCTGAGCAACCTCGGGAACGTGCTCAGAGAAGTGTTCGATCGCAGTGATCGCCTCGAATACCTGGTTGAGGCGGTGTCGGTGACTCGTGCGGCCGTGGAGGCCACTCCGGTGGACGATCCAGATCGTGCCGTGGCAGCAAGCAACCTGGGAGGCAAGCTTCGTCTTCTGGCCGAGCGCACCAACCGGCAGGATGCGGCGTCCGAAGCCGTCGAGATCGCCCGTGAGGCCGTGAACGCCACGCCGGCCGGGCATCCGGCCCGCTCCCGTCGTCTGAACCTGCTCGGTGAGGCGCTGGAAGTCTTGTCCGAGCTCCGAGGACAGCCTCATCCGTCGGCAGAGGCCCGACGCGCCTTCCGCGAGGCCGCGGCGCACGAGGCCGGCGAGACCTCGTCGCGCATCATCGCGTTCCGCCACCTCGCGCGGTCGGCCGCCCGCGTCGGGGATGCGCAGGACGGTCTGGCCTGCATTGAAGCAGCCATCGAACTCGTCGACCTGCTCGCGCCGGCGCGGCTGGCCCGCGCGGACCGCGAACACCACCTCGGCGAGGTGTCGGAGCTGGCGAGCGAGGCCGCGGCCGCCGCGCTCGACGCCGGACGGCCGGAGCGTGCGGTCGAACTCCTTGAGCGCACGCGCGGAGTGCTCGCCGCCGACTCCCTCGGGCTGCGCGGCGACGATCTGACCCGCTTGCGCGAGCAGTATCCCGAGCTGGCCGATCGGCTCGATCAGACGCGCCAGCGCATCGATGCGCTCGACCGGCTCCAGTCGGCGTCCGAGATGAATGCTGGCGCGAGCGGTCCTCCCGTGTCCGTCACCGAATCCGACCGGCAGCTGGCCGCGCAACGGACCGAGGCGCACGGCGCCTGGCAGTCGCTGCTGGACGCGATCCGCGCGCTGCCCGGGTTCGCCGAATTCTTCCGCGCCCCGACCATCGCCACCCTGGTCCGGCACGCGCACGCCGGCCCCGTCGTCTACGTCAGCGTCAGCACCACCCGCGCCGACGCGCTGATCCTCACCGAGGGCCCCGATCCGGTCGTGGTGGTGCCGCTGCCCGGGGTCACCCGCGACGCGGTCAGCGAGCGTCTTGTGCGGCTGACGCAGGCGGGCGGCGTCATCGCGGTCCGCGACCTCGCACCGGCCTCGGGGCCGGTAGATGTGCAGGGCGAGATCCTGGCGGTCCTGGCGTGGCTCTGGGACGCGGTCGCCCTGCCGGTGCTGGCGCGCCTGGGCTACACCGAACCGCCTGCTGATGGTGCGGACCTACCGCGGGTCTGGTGGTGTCCCGTCGGCGCGATGACGTTCCTGCCGCTGCACGCCGCAGGCCGGCACGTCACGACTCGTCACGTCACGACCGGCAGCGCCGACGGACCGGCAGCGGCCCCGTCCGCCGTCCTCGACCTCGTGGTGTCGTCGTACACATCGACCGTGCGCGCCTTGCCACGCAAGGGGGATCCGCAGCCGCGGACCGCCCCGTCGAGCACCTTGGTCGTCTCGGTTCCGGACCTCCCCGGCGCGGAGCTGCCCGGGGTGGTGGCGGAGACCGACGCCATCAGGGCTCTGGCTCCGCAGGCGCGCGTTCTGCGACAGCCGACGCGCGAAGGCGTCCTGGACGCCTTGCCCAGCCACCGCATCGTGCACTTCGCCTGCCACGGCTACTTCGACGCCGCCAGCCCCGCTCGCAGCAGCCTGATCCTGACCGACCACGAGACCGCGCCGCTCACCCTCGCCGACATCCGCGACCTGCGCATCGACGCGGAGCTGGCCTACCTCTCCGCCTGCGACACCGCGACCTCCACATGGCGGCTGGCCAACGAGTCGCTGCACATCACCGGGGCCTTCCACCTGGCCGGCTACCGCAACGTCGTCGGCACCCTCTGGCCCATCGACGACGGCACCGCTTCCTGGATCGCGGCGGACTTCTACCGCCACCTCACCGACGGCGGCACGATCCCGCCCGACACCGCACGGATCGCGCAAGCCCTGCATCACGCGGTCAATCAGGTGCGCGCGCGGTGTCCCGACGTGCCGAGCCTGTGGGCCGCGTACACCCATACCGGCGCCTGAATCACTCGACCTCGGCAAGGATCGCGGCGAGCGTCTTCACCGCCGAATCAGCATCCTGTCCCTCGGCGTGCACGGTCACCGTGCCGCCGATGGTGGCGCCCAGGCTCATCACGGCCAGGACGCCGGTGGGGTTGACCGACTTGCCGCCGTACTCGATGCGGATGGTGCTGGCGAACTTCGCCGCCTCCTGGGCCAGGCGGCCGGCGGGGCGGGCGTGCAGGGTCGCGGGGAGGGTCACCGCTGCCGACGCGCCTTGGGGGTGCTCGGGCTCCGCAGCTGCGTCAGCTGCGGCTGCGGGCGCTGCCGCGGGCTCGAAGCTCTCCACCTTCATGATCCCGCGCGCCTGTCGCGCCGCCTCGGCGACCGCCGACAGGTCGGCACCGGCTGCGGCCGTGACAGCGGCTGCTACCGCGCCCTCCACGAACGGGGCGTCCACCAGCAGGACGTCGGTGCGCGGGTGGTCCTCCAGCACCGCCAGCGTGGTGAGGACCGAGCTGCCCAGGTCCGGCAGCACGATCACGCCCGCTCCGCGGTCGGCCTCGGCGATGGCGGCCACGATCCGGTCGTAGCTGGTGCCGAGTCCGCCGTCCTCGGTGCCCCCGGCCACCGCCACCGGGACCCGGTCCGAGCCGATCTGGGCCAGCAGGTCGCGCAGGCCCGAGGCCAGTTCGGCGCTGTGCGAAACGAGTACGATGCCGATGGACTGGTTCATAAACAGTGATGCTAAATCTCGGAACGCTATTCAGCAATACTGAATTCACCTCCGAACGTTGGCAAGACCGAAGGCGAGGATCGGCACATGGTGCAGTCGGTGCAGCGTGCGGTGCGCGTCCTGCGGGAGCTCGCCGCCGGCGGCCCGCGCCTGGGCGTGACCGAGCTGGCCGAGCGGGTCGGCGTCGCCAAGCCCACCGTGCACGCGCTGCTCCGCACGCTGGAGGGCGAGGGCCTGGTGGTCCAGGACTCCGAGACCGGCCGCTACCAGCTCGGCCCCGGCCTGTTGCTGCTGGGCAACGCCTACCTGGACACGCAGGAGTTGCGTGCGCGGTCGCTGAGTTGGGCCGACACGCTGGCCACCCGAGCAGATGAGGCCGTGTGGGTGACGGTGCTGACCGGGGACCACGTCTTCGTCGTGCACCACGCGTTCCGGCCCGAAGGCGTCGTGCAGATCCTCGAAGTGGGCGCCAGCATCCCCTGGAGCACCTGCGCGCTGGGCAAGGTCACCGTCGCGTTCCTGCCGCCGGACCAGCGCAAGGCCCTGCTGGACGGTGAGCTGCCGGCGCTGACCGGCTCCAGCATCACCGATCCGGACGTGCTGTCCCGGCAGCTCGACGAGGTCGGGCGGACCGGTCACGCGCTGGAGAACCAGGAATCCGCGCTCGGCGACGCCGGGATCGCCGCGCCGGTCTTCGACCGCAACGGCGTGGCCGGGGCGATCGGGATCGTCGGCCCGGTCGAGCGGGTCCTGGACGACAGTGCGCGGCAGGACCACATCGTCGCCGTTCGGGAGATCGCGCGGCAGATCTCGCGGGAGCTCGGCGCCGGCCGCGGGAGCGCCCGGGTCGCCCGGCCCTGATCAGGCCGCACGGTGCCGGGACCGGCCGCGCGCGACGTCTTGACAGCACAGACCGCGCGCGTTAGCTTCCGAACATCGTTCAGTGATGACGAACACAAGTCGGCCATGTGAATTTCCGCTCGCGACGAGATTCGGGTCTTCGCCAGAGCGGAATTACTCGCAGGTATGGCGCGCGGTCGCCCTCCGCTTCGTCCGTCGCAGTGCCTTCTGAAGGAGTCCCGGCATGAAGAAGCTGATCAACAGCCCAGATACCGTCCTCAGCGACGCGCTCGCCGGGATCGCGGCAGCCCACCCCGCACTGATCGTCGACCCCCAGGCCCGCATCATCACCCGCGCCGGCGGGCCTTCGGTCGGCCGGGTCGCGCTCATCTCCGGCGGCGGCTCCGGACACGAACCCCTGCACGGCGGCTTCGTCGGCACCGGAATGCTGCACGCCGCCTGCCCCGGGGAAGTGTTCACCTCGCCGGTCCCGGACCAGATGGTCGCGGCCGCGCAGGCCGTGGACGGCGGCGCCGGCGTGGTGTTCATCGTGAAGAACTACACCGGCGACGTGCTGAACTTCGAGATGGCCGCGGACCTCGTCGGCGACGACGGCATCGAGGTGGCCACCGTCCTGGTCGACGACGACGTCGCGGTCAAGGACTCCACCTGGACCGCCGGCCGGCGCGGGACCGGCGCGACGGTGTTCGTCGAGAAGATCGCCGGGGCGATCGCCGAACAGGGCGCCGACCTGGCGGAGGTCGCCGAGGTCGGACGGCGGGTGAACGCCGCCTCGCGCAGCTTCGCCGTCGCGCTGACCGCCTGCACCCCGCCGGCCGCCGGCAAGCCCGGCTTCGACCTGGCCGAGGACGAGATGGAGGTCGGCGTCGGCATCCACGGCGAGCCCGGCCGCAGCCGCGAGAAGCTGGAGCCGGCCTCGGCGATCGTGGACCGGTGCCTGGACGCCGTCTTCGCCGACCAGCCGCTGGCCGCCGGCGACGAGACCATCGTCATGGTCAACGGCCTCGGCGGCACGCCGCTGATCGAGCTGTACATCGCCTACGCCGAGGTCGCGAAGTACTTCGCCGAGCGCGGCGTGCGCATCGCGCGCAATCTGGTCGGGAACTACATAACCAGCCTGGAGATGGCAGGCGTTTCTGTGACGGTGTGCAAGGCCGACGAACAGATGCTTGCCTTGTGGGACGCACCGGTGAACACCCCGGCGCTGCGCTGGGGCGCCTGAGCGCCATCCACGGACCAACGAAGGAGTCGACCGGTGGACATCCACCAGACCAGGACCTGGGTCCAGGCCATAGCCGCGGCGATGGACCGGAACAAGGACCACCTGACACAGCTGGACTCGGCCATCGGCGACGCCGACCACGGCGTGAACATGCAGCGCGGCTTCACCGCCGTCCGGGCCGCCCTGGACGGCCTGCAGGCGGCCAGCGTTGGCGAAGTGCTCGTCAAGACCGGGACCACGCTGATCTCCAGCGTCGGCGGCGCCGCCGGACCGCTCTACGGCACGTTCTTCCGCGCCACCGGCAAGGCGCTGACCGGGCCGACCGCCGACGCCGAGCAGCTGGCCGCGGCCTTCGACGCGGGACTCGCGGGCGTGCAGAAGCTCGGTGCCGCGGTGCCCGGCGACAAGACCATGGTCGACGCCCTGGTGCCGGCGCTGGCCGCGTTCGGCGAGTCGGCGCGCGCCGGGGAGGGCGAGGCCGTCGCGGCGGAGAAGGCCGCGGTCGCCGCCGAGACCGGCGCCCAGGACACCACGCCCTTGCAGGCCCGCAAGGGCCGCGCCTCCTATCTCGGCGCGCGCAGCATCGGGCACCAGGATCCCGGCGCGACGTCCACCGCGCTCGTCTTCCGGGCCCTGGCGGAGGTGCTGAAGTCGTGACCCGGGCGAGGTTCGTCGGGCAGTCGGCGTCCTCCGGCACGGCTCTGGGTCTGCTGCACCACACGGAGCTGCCGCCGGCCGTCGTTTCGGCGCCGCGCCCTCCGGGTCAGGATCCTGTCGCCGAGGTCACCGACGCGTTCGACGCCGTCGCCGAGGAGCTGGCCGAACTCTCGCGGACGCTCCGGGACTCCGGGCAGACCGACCTGGCCGACATCGTCGAGGTCGACGGGTACATCGCGCAGGACCTGGAGTTGCGCGGCGCGGCGTTGCAGCACGCGCGCGCCGAGCAGTCTCCCGCGCAGGCCGTCGTCCAAGCCGTCGACGAGTACGCCGCGCTGCTCGCCGCCCTGGACGACCCGACGCTGGCCGAACGCGCCGCCGACGTGCGCCAGGTCGGCCGCCGCGTGCTGGCGCACCTGGCCGGCGTCACGTCCGCCGCGCCCGACGGCCCGGTGGTGCTGGTCGCGCACGAGCTCGGCGCCGCGGACCTGCTGGAGCACGGCGACCTGGTCGTCGCCGCCGTCTCCGTGATCGGCGGCCCCAACTCCCACGCCTCGATCATCGCGCGCTCGCTGGGGATCCCGCTGATCCTCAGCGTCAGCCCGGCGGTGCTGGACCAGCCCGACGGCGCCGAGGTGTTGATCGACACGGACCGCTCGACGATCACGGTGGATCCCGATCCGGCGGAGCGGGAGGCGGCCTTCGCGGTGATCGACGCCGTGCACCGGCGTCGCGAGATCCTGGCCGCCGAGCGGGACCTCCCGTCGCAGACCCTTGACGGGCATCCGGTCGCGCTGCGGGCCAACGTCGCCAGTTCCGTCGAGGCCAAGGCGGCGAACGCCGCGCACGCCGACGGCGTGGGCCTGCTGCGTACCGAGATGCCGTTCCTGGACGCGCGGAAGTGGCCGACGGAGGATCAGCATGCTGCGGTCCTGACCCCGGTCCTGGGCAAGCTGGCCGGACAGCCGGTGACCGTGCGCACGCTGGACTTCGCGGACGACAAGTTCCCGCCGTTCCTCGCCGACCAGGCCGTCGACGGACACCTGGGCCGCGGCCTGCCGCACATGCTCGCCGACCCGCTGGCGTTCACGCATCAGTTCCGGGCCATCCTCCGGGCCGGAGCGGCCTGCGACCTGCGCATCATGATTCCGATGGTGGCCACGGTCGAGGAATTGGCGGCGTGCGCGCAGATCCTCGACGCGGTCGCGGCCGATGTCGGAGCGGCGCCGCCGCCGATCGGCGCGATGATCGAGCTGCCCGAGGCGGTCGACCTCGCGGACGCGCTGGCCGAGCAGGCGGCGTTCTTCTCCATCGGAAGCAACGACCTGACCAGCCAGATCCTGCGGCTGGACCGGCGTGACCCGGCGGTGTCGCCGGTGCTGGCGGCTCATCCCAAGGTGCTGCAGGCCATCGCGCGCACCGTGCAGGCCGCGCATCGGCGCGGCCTGAAGGTCTCCGTGTGCGGCGATGCCGGGGCCCATCCGCTCGTCATCCCGTTGCTGATCGGTCTGGGCGTCGACGTGCTGTCGGTCGCTCCCGCCGCGCTGGACGAGACGCGGGTGCGGATCCGTCGTCTGGACGCGCGGGTGTGCGCCGAGGTCGCTGCCGAGGCGCTGGCCTGCGAGACGCTGGAGAGCGTGCAGGGCATCGTGCGCCGGCGGTGCTGGCCGGCCATGCCCTGACGCCGGAACGATCGAGCGGCAGCACTGGCGGCACCGGCAGCACGGCAGCACCGGCAGCACTATCGAGCAGCACACGGGAGGACTACTGATGGCGTCGAAGCACCCTGATCCCGATCTCGCGCGGACCGCGGCCTTCGGGCTCGGCCTGGCGGCGGTCGGACGCCCGGGGTACATCAACCTGGGCCGCGGCGAGGACCTGCCCGCCGACCGCACGGTCGAGGCGATGCGCTCCCGCGCGCACGAGGTGCTGGACGCGGCCTACGCGGCCGGGATCCGCTATTTCGACGCCGCTCGCTCCTACGGCCGGGCCGAGGAGTTCCTGGCCGAATGGCTGCGTCTGCACCCTGATATCGACGACGTCGCCGTCGGCAGCAAGTGGGGCTACACCTACACCGCCGACTGGCGGGTCGACGCTCCGGTGCACGAGGTCAAGGACCACAGCATCGCGGTGTTCACCCGGCAGATCGGCGAGACGCGGGCCCTGTTGGGGGACCGGCTGAACTTGTACCAGATCCACTCGCTCACGCCGGAGAGCCCGGCCCTGACCGATCAGGGGCTGCACCGCAGGCTGGCCGCGCTGGCCGCTCAGGGCGTGCGGATCGGGGTGTCGACGAGCGGGCCGCAGCAGGCCGACGCCATTCGCGCGGCGCTGGGGATCACGGTCGGCGGCAGTCGGCTGTTCGAGTCCGTGCAGTCCACCTACAACCTGCTGGAGACCTCCGCCGGCCCGGCTCTGGCCGAGGCCCACGAGGCCGGCTGGACCGTCATCATCAAGGAGGCGCTGGCGAACGGCCGCCTCACCGACGCCCACCTGGCCGAGCAGGACCAGGACGACTCGGTGGCGTCCGAGATCGCGGCGAAGGCGGGTGTCGGCGTCGATGCGGTGGCGCTGGCCGCGGTCGCGGCTGAGCCGTGGGTCGACATCGTGTTGTCGGGTGCCGCGACCGTGGCGCAGTTGGCGAGCAACGTGGCTGCGGCGCAGGTCCGGTTGGAGACCGACCAACGCGAGCAGCTGGCCGCGTTGGCCATGCCCGCGCAGGAGTACTGGACGCAGCGGTCCCGGATGGCTTGGGCGTAGGCGCGATCAGGTCACCAGGGCTGCGGCACGTCGTCCTCCGGCGTGCTGGTGCCGAGGAGCTTCGCCTTGGCGATGCCGAACTCCTCGGCGGTCAGCATGCCTTGCGTGTGCAGGGCGGCCAATTTCTGGAGCTGTTCTACGAGCCCTGATGTGTCCGGTGCCGCCGGAGCCCAGTCGTCCGGCGGCGCTGACGCCGGTGCGGGCATCTGTACGGCGTCCACGGCGGCGCGTGCCGTGACCAGCAAGTCCCGGAACGCCGCCGCGTCCTGCTTCGTGCATCCGTTGACCGTGAACGGGTCTTTGCCCTTGCGGGGCGTCCCGCCGCCGGCGACCACCACGGTCACCGCGGCGAGGACCATCCCGTTCTTCACGTTCACCCCCGCGACCGCGCCGAGCGGGATCTGGGCCTCGCCTCGGCCCGCGTTCGAAAGCCAGGTGTGCGTGATCGTCACGTTCCGGCCGTCGAAGGTGATCGAGCCGTCCGAGCCCTCGATGCGCGTCGAGCCCGGCGGCAGCGGATCCTTCTTGCCCATGATGTTCCCCCTCCACCTCTGGTGGTGGGGACGTTACAGGGTCTTGCGCTCCGCGGCCGAGCGTCGGGCCAGTTCCAGCACTTCGAGCGCGGCCAGCGAGTCGCGGGGGTCGACCGGGGCCGGTGCGCCGTCGCGCAGCGCTGAGACGACGCCGGCGTAGAAGGCCGGGTAGTCGCCGGGCAGCGACGGGTACCGGTGCGCCTCCTCGGTCGTGCCGAGCAGGCCCCACTCGTCCTCCGCCGGTTCGCCCCAGCCGGGGCCGGGGCGCTCGCCGGCGCGCAGTGCCGCCTCCTGGGGGTCCAGGCCCTGGACGGTGTAAGCGCTCTGATCCCCGAGGATGCGCAGGCGCGGGCCGGGCTGGGCGCACACGGCGCTCATCCACAGGTGCGAGTGGACGCCGTTCTCGTGGGTCAGGGCGATGAAGGCGTCGTCGTCGACGGCCGCGCCGGCGCGGCGGGTGTCGACCTCGGCGTAGACGTGTGCGGCCGGGCCGAACAGGTGCAGCGCCTGGTCGACCAGGTGGCTGCCGAGGTCGTTGAGGACGCCGCCGGCCTTGGCCGGGTCCGCGGACTCACGCCAGCCGGTGGCGACCTGCGGGCGCCAGCGCTCGAAGCGCGACTCGTAGCGGTGGACGGTGCCCAGCTTGCCGTCCGCGATCAGGTGCTTCGCGGTGCGGAAATCGCTGTCCCAGCGCCGGTTCTGGAAGACGGTCAGCATCAGGCCGCGCGCCTCGGCGAGCTCGATCAGGGCGCGGGCCTCGGCGGCGGTGGGAGCCAGCGGCTTGTCGACGACGACCGGCAGGCCGGCGTCCAGCGCGGCGCGGGCGGAGGGGCTGTGCGTGTCGTTGGGGGAGGCGACGACGACCAGGTCGAGCTTCGAAGGATCGGCGAGGAGTTCGTCGACACTGGCGACGGCCTGCGCCTCCGGGAAGTCGCGGCTCAGCTGCTCGCGCCGTTCGGGATTGGCGGTTACTGCGTACTGCAGCGTCAGGCCGGGCGTGGTGGCGATGAGGGGGGCGTGGAAGGCGCGCCCGGCCAGGCCGTAGCCGATCAGGCCGACGCGCAGGGGAGTCTCGGCAGCGCTCATGGGGTGAGTTAAGCAACACTGTTGGCAAAGTGCAAAACGGGGTCGCACAATGGGACGCATGGACAGACGGCAGGCCGGGACCAACCTCGCGGGGTTGCGCGATCACAACACCGCGCTGGTGCTGCGCCTACTGCGCGCTGCTGCCGCCCGGGAGGAAGACGAAGGCCTGACCGGCAGCAGCCGCGTCCAACTCGCCGCCGAGACCGGCCTCACGCCCCAGGCGATCAGCAAGATCACCGCTCGGCTGCTGGACGAGGGCATGATCGTGGAGACCGGCCGCGCCGAGTCCACCGGCGGCAAACCGCGCACGTTGCTGGCCGTGCGTCCCGAGGCCGCGTACACCGTCGGCGTCGAGCTGGACCGCCGGCACAGCACGATCCTGCTCGTGGACCTGGCCGGACAGCGGCGGCGACGGGAGTCCCTGATGTTCGGCCTGGCGAGCGGGAAACCCGAGCGGGTGGCCGCCGGACTCGCCGAGCGGGTGCAGGACCTCATCCGCGCGGCTCCGGGCGGCGGGCGCGTGCTCGGCGTCGGCATCGGTTGTCGCGGGCCGCTGGACTACGAAACCGGGGTGTTGCACCGTCCCGCCGGACTGCCCGGCTGGGACGGGTATCCGTTGTGCGACGTCATCACCGGGTTGCTGGATCTGCCGGCCGCGGCGTCGCCGACGGTGCTGCTCGACAAGGACACCAACACCGCCGCGCTGGCCGCACCCGCTCCCGGGCCGGCCAACACCGCATATCTGCACCTCGCCGACGGACTCGGCGCCGGATTGCAGTTGAACGGCGCCATCTACCGGGGGACGCGGACCAACGCCGGGGAGTTCGGGCACCAGGTGATCCAGCCCTACGGTCCGGTCTGCACCTGCGGCGCCCGCGGTTGCCTGGAGGCGTTGTGTCTGGCCGCACTCGCCGACGGCGATCCGGACACCGCCGCGCGCTGGCTCGGTCTCGGTGCGGCGAACCTCGTCCGGTTGCTCGACATCGACCGGATTCTCCTTGGCGGGCACCAGATTTTTGCCGCGCCGGAGGTCTATCTGAAGGCGGTCGCCGAGCAGATCGCCGAACATCTGCCTGATCCCGCGTGGCAGGGCGTGCAGGTGGCGCTGACTCCCGCCGGGGCCGACGCGGTCGCGGTCGGCGCCGCGCGGCTCGCGCTGGACACGGCTCTGGAGGCGCCGGCAAACTGATCAGCCCCCTGTCACGGTGACAGGAGGCTGATGCGGGTGAAGCCGTGGTGGTGAACGGCCGCGAAGCCGGCGTGCGCGCCGCGGTCCGAGTCCTCAGCGGACCACCTCGAAGACGTTCTTCTGGATGCCGTTGCTGTAGACCTCGCTGTCGACCAGCTTCAGCTTCTGGGCGTTCTTGTCGGTGCTGCTGAACAGGCGCTGGCCGGCGCCGAGCAGCAGCGGGAAGACCAGCAGGTTGTACTGGTCGATCAGACCGGCGTCGGACAGCGCGTGGTTGAGCTCGACGCTGCCGTGGACGATGATCGGGCCGCCCTCGGTCTGCTTCAGCGCGGCGACCTCGTCGAGCGAGCGCAGGATGGTGGTCGGGCCCCAGTCGTCGACCAGGTCGTCCTCGGTCAGGGTGGTCGAGACGACGTACTTCGGCAGGTCCTTGTAGTGCGCGAAATCGCTCATGCCCGGCCACACCGGGCTGAAGAGCTCGTAGCTGTTCCGGCCCATGAGGATCGCGGTGGACTCCATCTGCTCGGAGCCCTTCATGGCGTAGGCCTCGGGGACGAAGTCGACCTGCTTGAAGGTCCAGCCGGCGTTCCGGTAGTCGCTTTGGCCGCCGGGGTCCTCCACGACGCCGTCGAGGGAGATGAAGGCGGTGCTGATCAGGGTACGCATGTCAGGCTCCTTGGATAGTGTCGGACAGCCACTGCTGCCAGGTCTTCTCGGCTTCGGCCGGATCGCCGGCCGGGGCGAACAGGTGGTGGAACATCACGGCCACGCCCGAGCCGTGGTGGAAGGTGTAGAGCCCGTCGGCGCTGCGGAGCGCGAAGCGCTCGCTGTCGGCCCAGACGACTTCGCCGTCGAGGACCGGGTCGCCGTCCGGGCCGCCGTGCGCCCGGGCCCCGGCGGTGATCGGGACGGTCAGCGAGAGCGCGTCGGCGAGCCGCGCCTGAACCTGCTCGGGCGTGCGGTCGGCGGCCGGCGCCATGCCGAAGACCGGGGCCGCGATACGGCCGGGGAAGTGCGCCAGGTACTCGTGCAGGGTGTGGAGGTGGAAGGGCCAGCCGCTGCGCAGGGCGTCGTACTCGTCCTGCCAGTCGTCGCCGAGCAGGCCGCTGTGCACGACGCGCAGCACGGTGCTGCCGCCTTCCCGGCCCTCGATCAGGTACTCGAAGGCCATGAACCGGCCGTCGGCGCCGGGGGAGGTGCGCAGGGCCAGGCGGCTGCCGGGGTCGTAGGCGGTGACCACGGACTCCTCGCGGTGGCCGCCGGTGTCCATCGAGGCGGTGCCGCCTTCGCGGGCCTCGATCTCGTTGCGGCCCATGAACCAGGAGTCGACTCCCGGTCCGGTGGCGATCGCCTCCCAGACCTGCTCGGGGGTGGCCGGCAGGGTGGTTTCGAGGGCGATCTCGAAGGGGTGGGTCATCGCGGATCCTCCTGTCCTGCTTCAGGTCCTGCTTCAGAGTCGGGTAGTTGCGGGTTCTCGGCAGCCGGCTGTGGTCCGTGCGGGGTGGCGTCGGCGCTGCCTTCGGGGTCGTCCGGTCCGTCGGGCCGGGCCGTCGGGATCGGATGCAGTCCGACGACCAGGCGGTGATCCCGGCCGTGCGGGGCGTGCTCGTCGTGGTAGCGGCTGACGAGGCTGGTCACGGCCTGCGTCAGCTCCTCGGCGAACGCCGCGCGGTCGGCCGCTGAGGCGAAGCGCACCTGCGCGTCCACCGCGAACGTGGCGACCGGCTTCCCGGCCCGCGCCGAGCCGGTGAGCAGCGTGCCGACCTCCTGGATCAGGCGCGAGCCCAACGCCAGCAGCCAGCGTGCGGACAGCCGGTCCGGCGCCCGGTCGGGATCCGGGCTGACGGCGGCCAGCGTCACCGGGGAGATGACGTACGAGGCCGCGGTGGCGCCGTACACGCGCTCGGTGACGTTGCCCTTGCGGCGCTCTTCGACGAGCTCGACCAGGCCGTGTCGTTCGAGCTCCTTGAGGTGGTAGTTGATCTTCTGCCGGGGCAGTCCCAGCCGGCCCGCCAGCATGGCGGCCGACCCCGGCTCGGCCAGGGCGGCCAGGATCCGGGACCGGATCGGGTCCAGGGAGGCCTCGGCTGCGGCGGGTTCCTCGATAACGGCTACGTCGAGCATGGGTCCAGCATGTAGCCGACAAGAGTTTTTGTCAAGACAAGAAAAGTTGTCGGTGGGGATCGAGAAGCCTGTCGGCGGTACCGTGCTGCCATGCCCTTCACGATGAGCAACGGCGTCCGGCTGGCTTATGACGAAGCGGGCTCCGGCCCGGCGGTGGTGCTGACCCACGGCGGCCTGGGCGATCGCCGCATGTGGGACCACCAGTTCCAGGCGCTGGCCGAGCGCTGCCGCGTGGTGCGCTACGACATGCGCGGGCTCGGCGAGTCGGACGACGCGGCCGGCGAATTCGCACGCTGCGACGACCTGCTCGGCCTGCTGGACGCGCTCGGCATCGAGCAGGCCGTGCTCGTCGGTAACTCGATCGGCGGCGCGCACTCGATCGAGGCCGCGTTGTCGGCGCCCGAGCGCGTGCGCGGGCTGGCGCTGATCTGCTCGGGGCTCACCGAGTACGACTGGCCGGCGGAGATGACCTCGGAGATCGGGCACCTCATCACGCAGGCTGTCCCGGCCGAGCGCATGGCGCGGTACTGGGAGCGCACCGCCGACCGCGTCGACCCGGCCGACGTCGCGGCGGTCGCCGAGGTGAACGTCCGGTACATGGTCGCCGGGCCCAAGCGCGATCTGGAGGATGTCGCCCCGGAAGTCAGGGCACTGGCACTGGAGATGTGCGGCAACAACTTCCTGCGCGAGTGGAGCGTCCCCTTGTACCAGGAGCGCTTTCTGCAGCCGCCGATCATCGACCGGCTGCGCGACATCGCGGTGCCGACCCTGATCGTGAACGGGATCCACGACCCCTCGGCCATCCAGGAGATCGCCGATCTGCTGGCGCTGCGGGTCCCCGGCGCCGAGCGCATCGACCTGGACGCGGGGCACCTGCCGCCGATCGAGCGGCCCGAGGAGACGACGCGCGCGCTGCTGGAGTTCGTCACGCGGCTTTCGTAGATGGAGCGCATCATCGGTACGCTCCAGATGCAGATCACGTCGTGTGCCGGGAGGTCGGATGAGCATGCCCGACACGGCCGTGCTGTGGCCGCTGGTCGGGCGTGAGCTGGAACTGGCTTCCTTCGACGCGGTCTGGGCCGCGCGGCGCTGTCAGGGCGTGGTGATCCACGGGCCGGCCGGGATCGGGAAGACGCGGCTGGCGCGGGAGTGCCTGCCGCGGGCGGTGCGGGCCGGGTTCGAGGCCGGGCAGGCCACCGCCTCGGTGCCGGCGGCCGCGGTGCCGCTCGGGGCCATCGCGCATCTGATTCCGCCGGGGCTGGATCTGGTGGATCCGGTGCGGGGTTTCGCGGCGGTGGCCCGGGCGTTGTCGGGGCCGGGCGGCCGGCGCCGGTGGGTGCTGCTCGTCGACGATCTGCAGTGGCTCGACGCGGCCTCGGCGGTGTTGCTGCGGCAGCTGATGGACGCCGGGGTCGTGCGGCTGATCGGTACGGTGCGCAGCGGCGAGCCGGTCGGCGACGCGGTCGGGGCGCTGTGCGGCGGCGACGCCGTCCACCGCGTCGACCTGGAGCCGTTCGACGTCCGGGCCACCGAGCAGGCGTTGCAGGCCGCACTCGGCGGGCCGGTGGTGCGGCGTACGGTCGAGGACCTGCACGAGGCCTCCGGCGGCAACATCCTCTTCCTCCGGGAGCTGGTGCTCGGCGCGCTCGCCGCCGGGACGCTGGCCCACGACGGCGAGATCTGGGAGCAGAGCGGCCGGCTCGCCGCCGGCACGCGCCGGCTGTCGGAGATGATCGACGCACGGCTGTCCGCCGCCCCGGACCGCGCACGGCCCGCGCTGGAGCTGCTGGCGCTGTGCGAACCGGTGCCGCTCGCCGACGTCCTCGCCACCACCGATCTCGACACGCTCACCGCGCTGGAGGAATCCGGGCTGGTGCGCGTCATCGCCTGCCGTCGCCGGACGACCGTCGCGCTCGCGCATCCCCTGTACGGCGAGGCGCTGCGGCGCCGCATCCCCTCGCTCCGCCGCACCAAACTGCTCCTGGACCAGGTCGACCGCACCAAGGCGGCCGGCGCGCGGCGTGCCGACGACACCCGGCGGATGGCCGCCTGGCAGCTGGCCGCCACCGGCACCGCCGATCCGGCGCTGCTCGTCGAAGCCGCCGCGCTGGCCCGCTACGCCCACGACTACGCGCAGGCGAAGACCCTGCTGGAAGCGCTGCCCGAGGACGATCAGACCACTGCGACACGGCTGGCGCTCGGCGAGGCGCTGTTCGAACTCGGCGCCCCGGTCGGCGCCGAAGCCGTGCTGGCAGCGGCCGACGCCGGGGCACGCGGGGACCAGGAGAAGCTGTCCGTCGCGGTGGTCCGCTCCTGGAACCTCTTCTGGGGCGCGGGGCGGACGCCGGAAGCGCTCGCGCTGATCGCCGACGCCGACGCGGGCCTGGCCGGCGCGGAGGGTCGCAGGATGCTGCGGTACCACGCGGCGTCGATCCGGATCTCCGACGGCGACCCCTCGGCGCTCGGGCTGCTCGACGACATGGGAGACGAGGCCGGGGACGCCCCCGACCCGACCGGCTGGCTGACGGCGGCGATGATGAAGTCGATGGCGCTGACCATGCGCGGGCGTGCGACGGACGGCGTCGCATGGGCCGAGCAGGCCTACCGGGCCCATCTGGCCATCGCCGATCGGGCGCTGTACCCGCACCCGGCGGCGCAGCTCATATCGCTGTCCGTGGTGCTGCGGGACGCCGGGCGCTTCACCGAGGCGCGGGCGAACGGGGAGCGGGCCCACGCCGAGCTCGCGACGTCGGCCACGCAGCTGACGCGGACGTGGATCGCGTTCAGCCGCGGGCAGGTCGAGCTGTCGTGCGGACACCCGGCCAGCGCGCGGCGCTGGTTCGCCGAGGCGGTGCGGCGGGCGCGGTCGCAGGGGCAGATCAGGCCCCTGAACCCGGGGCTCAACGGGCTGGCGATCGCGGCGGCGCAGCTGGGCGACGTCGCCGCCGCCGAGCAGGCCGTCGACCGTGCGCGGCAGTATCCGCCGTTCGGACTGAACGCGGAGTTCGGCGCTTTGGCCGAGGCCTGGTTGCGGGTCGCGCGCGGGGACCTGGGCGGTGCGCGCGAAGTGCTTCGCGAGGGGGCGGAGCGGTCGCGGGCCGCCGGGCACGTCAGCATGGAGGTGTGGCTGCTGACGGATCTGGTCCGGATCGGCGGCGCGTCGGCTGCTCTCGGGCGGCTGGCCGAGGTGGCCGAGACGGCGCAGGGGGACCTGGTGCCGGCGGTGCTGGATCTGGCGCGGGCGCTCGCGGAGGACGATCCGGAGCGGTTGTCGGCTGTGGCGCAGACGATGGCGGGCATGGGGGCCGATCTGTACGCGGCCGAGGCGGCGAGTGCCGCGGCTGCGGCGTTCCGCCGGGTCGGGCGGCCGCGGCGGGCTCCGGTGGCGGCGCGGCTGGCGGCGGAGCTGGCGGCGTTGTGCGAAGGGGTGCGGACGCCGCTGGCGGTGGCGGAGGCGGCGGCGCCTTTGACCGCGCGGCAGCGGGACATCGCGGCGCTGGCTGCGGCGGGGGTGGCGAGTAAGGACATTGCGGCGCGGTTGCAGCTGTCGGTGCGGACGGTGGAGAACCATCTGCAGAACGCGTATTCGCGGCTGGGCGTGACGACGCGGGCCGAGTTGGCTGACGCGCTGGGTGTTTAGGGCGTGTAGGGCTTGCGCTTTGTTGAGTACTGATTACTCAAGTGTGGTGATCGGCGCGGTGGTCGAGTGGGTCCGAAGGAGGTGACCTTTATGGCCACGAAGAAGGACATCGTCTGGAGCTGACGACGCGCGTGGCGTCCGTCTTCGCTGGGCCGCGGTGCTTCTCGGCGCGCCGCGGCCCAGCTTTTCCGTGTGCTCAGTAGCCCGGCTGCTGCGGGTATTGCTGGTAGGACTGTTGTTGCTGCTGCTGTTGCTGCTGGACGGCGAGGATCGCGGCGACCTGCTGGGCCTGCTTCGTCGGCATCATGGTCGCGACCATCGAGCCGTCGGCGAAGTGGAGTTCGGCACGCGGGGTGCGGCCGTGGAGCGCGGCGTCCTTGGTGCCTTCGGTGCGCACGCCCGCGATGGCGGTGCGCGGCACGGCGTGGACCAGGCGCATCGAGCTGCCGCCGGCGCGTCCGGCGCGGAAGACGAGGTAACGCCGGTCGGTGAGAACGCCCCAGGAACCCGGACCATAGTCCTCGCGGGTGGCGCGCGCGTACCGGATGAACCAGCCGGCCGTGCTGTCCCACCCGCCGAGGAAGACAGGGCCGGCGAGCTTGCGGTTGAGGGCCTCGGTGCCCTTCTCAGCCAGGCGCTCATTCATCGCGTCGAGCGGGTTGAGGGCCCACTTCAGACCCTTGTTGATCTTCTTGTCGACCCGGTTGACGCCGCCGAGCACCCGGTGCTGGCCCTCGATGGCGATCATCAGCTCGCGCGGGGTTTCGGGGATGGTGTCGTCGAGCTTGAGGATGAAGCCGTAGTAGACGGTCTCACCGGGCTCGAGGAACGGCGCCGCGCCCTCGACGAGGCGGTCGCGGGGCGGGACCAGGTTCGGCGGGGGCGGGAAGCTGGCGGTCGGGAGCTGGGGCTGGGGGATGTAGGCGGGTGGCGCCTGGTAAGGGGCGGGCTGCTGCTGCCAGGCCGGGTTCGGGGCGGCGGGAGGTGCTTGCGGCGCGGGTTGCTGCCAGGCGTTCGGCGAGGCGGGAGGCGCCGGGTACCGCGGCGCGGGTGCGGCGGGAGGTGCCGGATATTGCGGTGTGGCGGCGGGCTGCTGCCAGGCCGGGTTCGGGGCGGCGGGAGGTGCTTGCGGCGCAGGCTGCTGCCAGGCGCTTGGCGCGGCGGGCGGTGCCGGATACTGCCCGGCGGCTGGCTGTTGCCAGGGGTTCGGTGCGGCTGGCGGTGCCGGGTACTGCGGCGCGGGTTGTTGCCAGGCGTTCGGAGCAGCGGGAGGCGCCGGATATTGCGGTGCGGCAGGCTGCTGCCAGGCGTTTGGCGCGGCAGGAGGCGCAGGATATTGCGGTGCGGGCGGCGTCGGCGGATAAGGCTGCTGATTCCCCTGCTGATTCCCGGCCTGGTACTGGTTCACCGGATGCGCGGGATAGGGCGGCGCCTCGTTCTGCGGCTGCCACTGCGGTGCGGGTGCGGGCTGGCCGTACTGCGGCTCGGGTTGGTTCATGCGTCCCCCATGGCTACGGATACCGGTGGCCGGCTCGTGCCCGCGCGAGTGTCGGCCTGCTGTCGGTGTTGCGTGCCAAGGGTAGAGCGCGTCGCTGGGGACCGGTCACTCGCTCTGACCGAATGCCCTGATCTCCTCGATCTGCTCCCGTGTCAGGTGCGTCGGGGTCTCGCCGCGTTCGAGCTTCGCGGCCTGTACTCGGCGCCGGATGTCTTCGACGATCTCGGGGTTGGCCAGCGTCGTGGTGTCGCCGACGTCTGTGAAGTTGGAGATCGCCGCCAGGACGTAGCGTGCGATCCTGCCTGAGCGACTCATCGGCAGGGCGGCGACGATCCACACGCGGCTGATCTCGCGTTCGATTGCGCGGGCGTCGCTTCCGGGGCTCAGTACCACGTACACCTCGGCCGAGCGTCCGCGAAGTGCGTCGTGCACTGGCACGGCCGCAGCCTCCGCGACCCCGGCCACCGCCAGCGCCGCCGACTCCAGTTGGTCGGGCTCCTCGGGTTGTTCGGGGGAGGCGGCGCTCGTCGCAGGGTCCTTCTTCGTCCACGCGCGCACGCGCACCCGTGCGCGCGGCGCGGGACGGACCGCCCCCGCGGCCCGTCCCGGGGTCCGCAGTCCGCGCCCGGCCGCGCGACCGCTCATCGCGGCCAGGTGGGCAGCACCGTCTTGCCGTGTGTGGCGTTCACCACCGCGGCGGACGACGCGTACCAGGCGACCGCCGCCGTGACGATGCCGAACCAGCCGCCGACCTTGGTCATCGCGTCCGGTGCCGGGTCGTTCATGAACGCGCCGATCGCCAGGAACAGGAAGGTGAGGGTCAGCAGCACGAACACGCCGAGCACCGCGAGGTTCGTCTTCAGTGCCGCGAGCGTCATGTACGCGGTGAAGATGCACCATGCCAGCAGGTACAGCCCGATCGCCTGGTGGATGTCGCCGGCGTTGGCGGGTGTCAGCTTGACCAGCGCCCAGTAACTGAGCCAGAACGCGCCGAAGGAGGCGAACGCGGTCGCACCGAAGGTGTTGCCGCGCTTGAACTCCCACATGCCGGCCAGAAGCTGTGCGGTACCGCCGTAGAACAGCGCCAGCGCCAGGACGACGTTGACCGCGCCGCTCTCCTTGATGATGTTCGCGTTCACGAAACTGAGCACGAACGTGGTCATGGCGAAGCCGGCGAGTCCGAGAGGGGCAGGATCGGCGACGCTGAAACCGGAGGACGCCGGGGGTGTCGGCGTCGGTGGTGTCGGGGGCGCCGCCCGGCCAGTGGAGGTCGTCTCGCTCATTTCGCGACTCCTTCCCGCGGAGGAAAGGGCAGACATTTCCGCTCACATCAGGATAGAACGGTTGCGCAAGAAAGAGTAGAGCGGAGCGCCGTCGCAGGGGCTGGAGAGGCTGATATGGCACTGAGCCACGACCGAGTGGCCGAACGGTCCAGGAAGCACATGGCGAAAGTTAGTACCTCTCACTCTTCCTATTGACTCTCACGCTCATGGTGTTATAGCTTCTAACTACAGCGACATCAGCTAACTGACGTGCTGACGCAGCCGCCGACCGAGGGAGCCACGCCATGACCGCCGCCGAAACGATCGCCGACACCATCGCCGAGACCGCTGCTGATGCCGGTGCTGACAGCAGCCGCACCCGCCGCCGTCCCGCCCGCCTGCGCACCGCGCTGCTCGCCCTCCCGCTGGCCGCCACCGCACTGCTCGGCGGCCTGGCGGCGCCAGCCGAGGCCGCGGCAGCCCAGAGCGCGGCAGCCCAGAGCGCGACAGCCCAGGCCGCGACAGCCCAGAGCGCCACAGCCCAAACCGCCACCACGCAGCGCCCCCTGACCTGCCAAGGCCAGGGCATCGACCCGACCGCCCAGCTGCACTACCAGACCCAGATCTTCATCAAGGCGCCGCTGAGCACCGTCTGGCGCGTCCACACCGACGTCGCGGCGTGGCCGCAGTGGCAGCGCGCGGTCAGCAGCATGAAGCCCCTGACCCGCGGCCCGCTGCACCCGGGCTCCCAGTTCCGTTGGACCACGCCGGCCCCGGCCACCGCCTCCACGCCCGCCACGACGCTGGTCGTCACCTCCACGGTGCAGAACGTCCGGCCGGGCCAGTGCATCCGGTGGATGGGCCCGGCGATCGGCGACGGGCTGCGCATCGACCGCGGCACGCACGTCTGGAACTTCATCAAGGTCCCCGGCGGCGTGATCGTGCGGACCGAGGAGAGCTGGACCGGCGCGCAGATCGAGGCCGATCCGGCTACCGCGATCCGTTACCTGGCGCCGGGCCTGGACGAGTGGCTGGCCGACCTCAAGGCCCGCGCTGAGGCCCAGACCTGCGAGCACTGAACGCCAGAGGCCGCCGAAGCCGAGTCGGGCCCCGGGGGACCCCCCGCGGCCGCCACCGGCGGCGAGAAGACACCCCGACCCCCCCCCGCGCGGCGGGCCCCCCGCCCCCGCGCGGGCGCCCCCGGGGGCGGCCCCCCGCCGCCGGGGGGGGCCCGGGCCGCCGGCGGGGGGGTGCACCCCCCCCACAGCCCCGGGCCCCCCCCACCCCCCGCGGCCGCCTCGCCGGGGGCGGCCGGCGGCCCCCCCCCGCGCCCCGACTCGGCATTCTTCATCAAGCGCCTACAGCAACTCGGGCTGCTCCCACGCCTCGCCCAGCACGTGCTCGGCTAGGAACGCCCGCACCGTCTCGTACCAGAGCTTTGATTCCTGCGGCCGCATGATCCAGTGGTTCTCGTCGGGGAAGTACAGCAGCTTCGCCTCCTTGCCCCGCCGCTGCAGGTCCTGCCACTGCCACAGCGCGTTCGCCACCGGCACCCGGTAGTCGTTGTTGCCGTGGGTGATCAGGATCGGCGAGCTGACGTTGTCCGCGTACAGATGCGGCGACCAGCGCAGGCTGTGCTCCGGCCGCAGCATGACGTCGCCGTACGCCTGCCGGAAGAACCACGGGACGTCGGAGACCGTGCGCAGCTGCGCGTTCCAGACGCCGGCGTGCGAGATCAGGGCCTTGAAACGGTCGGTCTGCGTCGCGATCCAGTTCGTCAGGTAGCCGCCGAACGAGGCGCCCATGGCCGCCGTGCGCGTGCCGTCGATGTCCGGCCGCTCCAGGACCGCGTCGGTGGCGGCCATGATGTCGTGGAACGGGTTTCCGCTGCCCTCGCCCTTGCCGCGGTTGATGAAGGCCTGGCCGTAGCCGGTGGACAGCGAGTAGTCCGGCAGCAGGACGGCGTAGCCGCGCTGCACCATCACCCACGGATTGGCCCGCCAGCTCCATGAGTTGCTGCTCATCAGCGGGCCGCCGTGGATCCACACGATCAGCGGCGACGGGCCGTCGGCGTGGTCCGGCAGGACCAGGCGGGAGTGGATGACGGTGCCGTCCTCGGCGGTCGCCGTCACCTCCTCGACCCGGCCCGGCACCTGCACGGTGTCCCCGGGTGCCGACAGCGGGAACGGCTGCTGGTCCACGGCGGACGTGTCCAGGCGGACCGGGCGCGGGGTGGCGTCGGTGGCGCTGCGGATCGCGAACAGGGTGCGGCCGTCCGGGGTGACGCGCAGGCTGCCGTACGCGGCACGGTCGCCGGTGAGCCGGGTGACCTCGCCGGTCGCCACGTCCACCTTGAACACCGGCGAGCGGCCCAGTTGGTCCGCGGTGAAGTAGAGGGCTGATGAGTCCGGCGCCCACAGCAGGCCCTGCGGCCACAGGTCCAGGTCCTCGGTGAGCGGCTTGCCCGCGTCGGCGGTGCCGGAGACCCCCGCGATCCCCGCGATCCCCGCGACCCCTGTGCCCTCCACGATGCCCTCGGCGCCCCCGACCAGCGGCTTGAGGTAGATGGTCGGCTTGCCGGTCGCGTCGAAGGTGTCGGCCGGCGCGCGCAGGTACGCGACGGTGGCGCCGTCCGGGGAGATGGCCGGGTTGCTGTGTTCGTGCCCTGCGTCGCCCGCGAACACCGTCGTCGTCGAGGTGGCGACGTCGAGCAGCCGGAGTTCGGCGACGTGCTCGCCGGCCGGGAGCGTCGCCAGGATGCCGTAGACGATCTTCGATCCGTCGGCGGTCACCGCGAACGAGTCCACGACCGGCCCGAGGTCCCCGGTCACGGCGCGGAGCTCCACTCTTCCGTCCGGGCCGGGGGCGTCGGCGACGAAGAACCGGGTGCCGTCCGGGCCCAGCTGCGAGTCCCACTCCCGGATCCGCGCCGCGGTGTGCAGGATCGCGGTGACGTTCGCGTCCTTGCGGGCCTTGCGGCGGGCCGCGTCGTCGGCGAGGTCCTTGGCCTCCGGCATGACCCGCGCGGTGAGCACGATGCGCCCGGTCTCCCGCGCGACCGCGACACCGCCGATTCCGGCCGGCGGTGCGGCCAGCAGCCGGGCCTCGCCGCCGCGCGCCGGGAGTAGCCACAGGCCTTGGCCGTCGCCGGAGTCGTCGCCGTCCTTCGCGTCCGGGTCGGCGCGTTTGGCGGCGAACAGGAGCGAGCCGTCGGGGAGGAAGGCCGGGGACGACTCGCCGGCCGCCGAGCGGGTGAGGCGGAACGGGGCGCCGCCGTCGCGGTCGACGTCCCAGATCGAGGAGACGTACTTCTTGCCGTCCGGGGAAAGGTTCTGCACACCGACCACGAGCCGGTTGCCGTCCGGGGCCAGCGCCAGGCCGCTGACCCGGGGGATCTCGATGAACTTCGCGAGGTTTTCGAAGGGGTTCTCGTCGTCGGCCCTCTGCGTGGCTTCGGGTTCCGGGGTGTGCTCAGTCATTCCCGTCACAGTAGTTCGGTAAGGGGGTCTGGGCATTCGGCATTGTTACTCTGCGGCGCATGAGACCTACCGCGCTGCTGCGTGCGAGTGAAGACGGCGACACCGAGCTGGTGCGCAGACTGCTGCGGGAACACGCGGACATCGATGTCGACATGCGGCATCGCGGATCGGGGAGGACCCCGCTCCTCGAAGCGATCGTCGGCGGGCATCCCGACACGGTCGCGGTGCTGATCGCCGCGCGCGCCGACGTCGGAGTGCGGGACACGGCCGTGGGGTACACGGCGTTGGCCTGGGCTGCGTACAACGACCTCGGGTCGGTGGTGCGGCTGCTGGTCGAGCACGGTGCCGGGCTGGACGACCGGAGCGGCTCGTACGAAGAGACGCCGCTCATGGTCGCCGCGCGGGAGGGGCACGTGGCGACCGTCCGGGTGCTGCTGGAGCTTGGCGCGCAGGTTGATCTCGTGGACAGCCTCGGCATGACCGCGCTTTCGACGCGGCGCCTGGGGAACAACGGCGAGATCGAGTCGGAGGAAGTCCGCGCTTTGTTGCTCGCAGCCGGTGCGACGACCGCCGCTCCGATTGCGGAACCTCTGGTGTTGCCCTGGCCGGCCGTTGTTCCGGGCGAGCCCGGGTATGCCGATCCTGTCGCTGTCGTCCGGGGCTTCATCGTCGAGCTGGGGCAGTGGGAGCGGGACGCGCTCGCCGAGAACACCGCGGATGCCGTGGCGGTATCTCGCACCCTGGCTCAGCTGTTCCAGCAGCGCGACGAGCTCGCGGCGATCTACCTCACCGACCGGGTTCGGACCTACCGGTCCCACGCGATCGGCACGCCGCTCGACTTCGACGAGCGCGAGACCCTGCACACGGTCGAGTATCCGAAGCCTGCGAAATGTGAACTGCTTGTTCGCGATCCCGTCGATCATCCGCTGCGTTCGGAGCGGATCTACACCGCCGTCAAGAAGCGCGGCGAATGGCGGCTCGACTCGGTGAAGAGCCGTCCGCTGGGAACCGCCACGTGGGGGCGGCGGCTGCTCTGAGGCGGTCGCGGCGGCTGCGGCGTGGCGGCGCCGTCGCTTGGCGATCGCGCGGTGAACTGCTTGTTTCCAGGTCTGTACACCGGTATTACCGATTGGTAACTTACTCCGAGTCAGGTCTGTGACCCACTTCACCCGCCAAGGAGTGCCATGCGCAGAAGACCAGTCAGGCGTTTCGCCGCCGCCACCGCCGTGGTGGCCCTCGCCGCGGCCGGGATCGGTACCGCCACGGCCACGGCGTCCTCGGCCGCCGCGTCCGACCCGTTCTACAGCTACAGCGGTTCGGCGCCGTTGGCGTCGTACGCTCCGGGCACCGTCCTGGACACGCGGACGTTGCAGTACCACGTGGTCGGCATCCCGACGCCGGTCACCGCGATCCAGATCCTGTTCCGCACCACCGACGCGCAGGGCCGGCCGAGCGCCGGGGTGACGTCGGTGATCCGGAGCATCACCGGGGACAGCGGCAAAGCCGTGTCGTACCAGTCGTTCTACGACTCGCTGAACCCCGCGGACAGTCCGTCGCGGGCCATCGCCGGCGACCTGACGCTCGGCGGGGTCATCCCCAACGCCGAGGCGCTGTTCGTCGCGCCGCTGGTGCTCCAGGGCTACAACGTCGTCATCCCGGACACCGAGGGCCAGACCGCCGACTTCGCCGCCGGACCGGAGTACGGCACCACGACGCTGGACTCGATCCGCGCGGCCGAGAGCAGCGCGGCCGGGACCGGGATGAACGGGAGCACCAAGTTCGGGCTGGAGGGCTACTCCGGCGGCGCCATCGCGACCGGCTGGGCCGCTGCGCTCGCTCCGTCCTACGCGCCCGAGGTCAACCAGAACCTGGTCGGGTTCGCGGAGGGCGGCCTGCTGGTCGACCCGGCACACAACCTGAAGTACGTCGCGGGCTCGCTGGTGTGGTCCGGCGTCATCCCGATGGCGATCATCGGCGTCGCGCGCTCGTACGGGATCGACTTCAGCAAGTACCTGACGCCGTACGGGATGCAGGTCTACAACCAGCTGCAGCAGGGCTCGATCGTGAACGCGCTCGGACGCTACCCGGGGCTGACCTGGCAGCAGATGGCCAAGCCGCAGTACGCGAACCCGGACTCGGTGCCGGAGTTCGTGGCCGCGGTGAACAAGATCAACCTCGGCTCCGTCGGCACCCCGACCATCCCGGGCTACATCGCGCAGGGCGACGGCGGCGTGCTGGAGGGCACGTTCTCGAACCCGCAGGGCATCGGCACCGGCGACGGCGTGATGGTCGCCGGCGACGTGCGGGCGCTGGCGCGCCAGTACTGCGCGACCGGCGACGGCTCGATCAAGTACGACCAGTTCGACCTGCTGAGCCACACCGGCACGGCCGTGCCGTGGGCGCCGCTGGCGCTGGGGTGGCTGGACGACCGCTTCGCGGGCCGGACGGCGCCTTCGGACTGCGGGTGGATCGGCGCGGGGAACTCGTTGACGCCGGAGCAGACGGTCCCGGCTTCTTGAGCGGTGGCGGACTGTCGGTGAGGTTGCGTTCCGCGAGCTGGTGAGTTCGCGGGACGCAACCGCTCAAGCAGCGCAAGCGCCCCTCAGGAACCGCCCTGATTCAGCCCCGCCAAATACTGGTTGTAAGCGGTCAGCTCGGCGTCGTTGTCCCGGTCCGCAGCCCGGTCCTGCCGCACCGCCGCCCGCGTGTCGGCCCGCCGCCACTGCATGAACAGCACCAGCAGCACCAGCACGCTCGGGATCTCCGAGAACGCCCACGCGATCGCGCCCGCCGCGTGTTCGTCGGACAGCGGCGTGCCGGACCAGGTGGCCGGGTGGTGGGTGAACACCGTCGTGGTCAGCGAGCTCTCCATCATCACCGCGATGCCGAAGAACGCGTGGAACGGCATGCCGCCGAACAGCTCCAGGATGCCCAGCACCGGGTTCGGCCGGCGCGGGCCGGGGTCGACGCCGAGGATCGGGTAGAAGAACAGCAGTCCGACGCCGAGGAAGTGGACCAGCATCAGGTCGTGGGTCCACCAGGTGCTCATCAGCGTCGTGAACAGCGATGTGAAGTAGAGGCCGTAGAGGCTTCCGACGAACAGCGGCAGCGTGAACCACGGTGCCGTGATCACCTTCGCCGCGCGCGAGTGCAGGACGTGCACCAGCACCTCGCGGGCGCCGAGGCGGCCGTGGGGGGCGGCGGGCAGGGTGCGCAGGGCGAGCGTGATCGGGGCTCCGAGCAGGAGCAGGACCGGGCTCACCATCGACAGCACCATGTGCTGCACCATGTGGATGCTCATCAGCTGCATGCCGTAGCCGCCGATGCCGGTCGCCGTCACCTCGATGATGGTGGCGATGCCGAGCAGGAACGCCACTGTGCGGCCCGGCGGCCAGCGGTCGCCGCGCCGGTGCAGGCGCCACACCCCGAGCACGTACAGCAACCCCAGCAGCAGGCACGCGGCGGGCAGCACCGGGATCGGCTGCGGATGCCACGCCAGCAGTCTGCTCAGCGTGACCGGAGCCTCGGGCATCCAGCCGGGGCCGCTCATCCCGTCGCCCATGGGCGTGCTCCTTGTGCTCCTCGTGACTGGCCGGTGACCGGGGAGTGGCGGCGGTTCGGTCGTCGGCGGCCCGGTTCGGCCCCATGGTCCCACACCCCGGATCGATCTCTGCGGGCGGTGTTGTCCAGGGCTGCGGCGGTTGTCACAGAAGCACGCCATAAAAGGGCACTGTTCCGCCTCGCCGCGCCGGTTCGGCCGGCGCCCGGCGGGGCACTGGAGACGGTGTGGGGATCCGGTGCGATGATGTGTGCGCCATGGAGCTCCGGAGTCTCGCCCCGAACGCGCGGGCCGTCGTTTTCGCGACGGTCTGCACCTTTTTGGCGGTGGCGGCACACCGGTTGATGTCGGCGACGGGCATCCCGTTCGCCGCCGAGGCTTTCGGCGCGGTGGCGGTGTTCTGCTTCGCACGGATCGCCGCGGCGGTCGGGGAGCGCGGGCTGGCCTCGATCGGGCTGCTGGTCGGCGGCTCGCAGATCGGGCTGCACCTGCTGTTCCAGGCGGTGCAGGACTCGGCCGGTCACGCGGCGTCGGTGGCGGCGATGACGTCGGTGACGTCGGTGGCGGCGCCGGGATCGATGCCCGGCGTGGGTGATATGCCGGGAATGGTTGACGCGGTTTCGCGCGTATCGGCACACGGATCGATGCCCGGCATGACTTCCGGGATGACGTCCGGCATGACCTCCGGCATGACGATCGCCCACATCCTTGCCGCCGCGGTCACCGCCTGGTGGCTCCGTCGCGGTGAGGCCGCGCTGTTCGCGGTCGTCGAAGATGCCCGTGCGGTCGTGGGCGCGTCGTGGCGGATGGTGGCGTGCTGGCTGCTCGGGACGCGGCCGGTTCCCTCGGCGCCGCGAGCGATGCGGGCTGTCGGCCTCGACGTCCGACGTCCGGCCGTGGCGCGGGCGTTGCAGTTCACGGTGATCAGGAGAGGCCCGCCGACGGCGGTCTGTCAGTAGCCCTCACTCGCACGAGCGGGTGATATCGGCGTGCCGCGACGGCCCGCCGACGTTCTGACCTTCCTTTCCCGTCATCACCTGGAGACCTCACCATGTCCAAGCTCCTTCGCGGATCGGCGCTGGCCGGCGCCGTCCTCACCGTGCTGGCGATCGCCGGCCCGGCCTCCGCGCACGTCACCATCGGCCCCAACACCTCCCCCAAGGGCGGCAGCGACGTCGAGCTGACCTTCCGCGTCCCCAACGAGGAGGCGCAGGCGAACACCACGCAGGTCGAGGTCGACTTCCCGACCGACAAGCCGATCACCGGCGTGCTGCCCGAGCCGACGCCGGGCTGGACCGTCAAGGTCGACAACCTCACCCTGACCACCCCGATCAAGACCGACGACGGCACCGTCACCCAGGTCGTGCAGCGGATCACCTGGAGCGGCGGCCAGCTCGCCCCGGGGCAGTACCAGGGCTTCCGGGTGATGCTCGGCAGCCTGCCGGACAACGCGGACAGCCTGACGTTCAAGGCCCTGCAGACCTACTCCAACGGCGACGTCGTCCGCTGGATCGACGTCCAGCAGCCCGGCCAGCCCGAGCCCGACCACCCGGCGCCGGTGCTGACCCTGACCGCGGCCGTGCCCGACGGGGGCTCGTCGGCGCCGTCCTCGCCGAGTTCGCAGACGACCGCGAGCGCCACGGTGTCCGCGCCGTCGTCCTCGACCGGCACGACCACGACCGCCGCCGCCAAGACCAGCGACTCCACGGCCCGCGGCTTGGGCATCGCCGGCATCGTGGTCGGGGTGCTGGGCCTGGGGGCGGGCGCGTTCGGGATCAGCGCGGCTCGGCGTAAGGGAGCCGGGACGACCGAATGATGCGTCGTCTCGCGTATGTGGCCGCGTTGGTCCTCACGGTGCTCGTCGCCGTGGCGCCCAACGCGTCCGCGCACGCCACCGTGGTGTCGACGTCTCCGGGGGACGGACAGGTGGTCGCCGCCGCGCCGGGCACGGTTTCGGTGCGCTTCGACGAGGCGGTCCAGATGCAGTTCGGGGCGCTGCGGGTGTTCTCGCCGTCCGGGGCCCGCGTGGACGAGGGCAGCCCGACGCATCCGGCGGGGCAGTCGGACACCGTCGAGGTGGCGCTGAGCTCGAACCTGGGCCGGGGCACCTACACCGTGGCCTGGCACGTGATCTCGGCGGACTCGCATCCGGTGTCCGGCGCGTTCACGTTCAGCGTCGGGGCCTCCTCGGCGACCTCGGTGTCCCAGGACACGCTGAACGCCGCCGGGAGCAGGACGGTCGGCGTCCTGTACGGCATCGCCCGAGGCGTCGCCTTCGGCGGCTTCGCGCTGGTGGTCGGGGCGACCGGGTTCCTGCTCTGCTGCTGGCCTGCGGGAGCCGGCTCGCGGCGGGTCCAGACCATGATCGGCGCGGGCTGGGCGGCCCTGGTGGTCGCCACCGTCGCCGTGCTCGGGTTGCAGGGTCCTTATGACGGCGGGTTCGGGCTGGGCCGGGTCTTCGACACGGCCGTGCTGCGGACCACCATCGGGACCCGGCTCGGCACGGCGCTGGCGGTCCGGCTGGTGCTGCTCGGCGCGGTCGGCACCGCTTTGGCGACGCTGCTGCCCAAGATCGAGCAGGCGTCGGTCAGGGTGCGGATCGCGGCTGCCGCCGTCGGCGCGGCCTTGGCGGCCGGGCTGGCCGCGACGTGGGCCGCAGCGGATCACGCCGGCGTCGGCTCGCAGGTCGCGCTGGCGCTGCCGCTCGACATCCTGCACGTGACGGCGATGGGGATCTGGCTCGGTGGTCTGGTCGTGGTGGTCACCGCGCTGCTGCGTCCGGGAGGTTCGGGCGGTCCCGACGTCGCCGTGATGGCCGGGGCCGTGCGGCGGTTCTCGGCCATCGCGCTGTGCTGCATCGGGGTGCTGGTCGCCACCGGCACGTATCAGGCGTGGCGCCAGGTCGGGACGTTGGGAGCGCTGACCGGCACGGTTTACGGCAGGCTGCTGCTGATCAAGCTGCTTGGCGTCGGATTGCTGATCGCCCTGGGCTACCTGGCCCGGGTGTGGATCGCGCACTACCTGGCCGGCGCGGCGCGTCCCGATGAGGTGGCGATCCGCCAGCTGCGTCGCTCGACCGGTCTGGAGGTCGTGCTCGCCGCCGGGGTGCTGGGCATCACGGCGATGCTGGTGAACGCTCCGCCGGCCCGCACCGCGTTCGAGGCGCCGGTCTCGACGACCGTCGCCTTCGACACCGGCGGGACCAACGGCAAGGGCAGCGTGCAGATTTTCGTCTCGCCGGCGAAGGCGGGCACCGATCTCGTGCACATCGAGGTGGTCAATCCGGCCGGGGAACCGGAGGTCGTACCGGAGCTGACGGCGACCATGTCGCTGCCCGCGCGGCAGCTCGGGCCGTTGCCGTTGGGGCTGAGCGGCGGCGGGACGTCGCACTACTACGGGAACGCGACGATTCCGCTGGCGGGGAAGTGGCAGTTGGCGGTGACGGTGCGGACCAGCGATATCGACGAGACGACGGTGACGGTTCCGGTCACCATCCGCTGAGATCGCTGAAACGCCGAGTGCTCGGCGGCGGTGGCCGGGTGTCAGCTTCCTGCGACGCCCACCATCGCCGCCATCGCCACGGTCATCAGCAGCGCGCCGAGATGCGGCACCGTGACCAGCATCTGTGGGGCCCAGGCGGTGGTGCCGGTGCCAGTGCCGGTGCCAGCACCGACGGTGGCGCCGTGCCGGTGGCGCGCGTCGATCAGCCGTCGGCCGTGCACGAGCGCGCACGCCGCGAGCACCGCCGCGACGCCGAGCGGGACCCACGCCGGCGGATGCGTGGGGTCGGCGAGCATGTAGGCCATCGCGCCCAAACCGGCGGCGATCGCCGCGTTCTGGCAGCGGTGCTGCGCGGCGCTCCGCCGAAGCGTGAGTGTGGTGCGGCCGAGGTAGGCGACGGCCAGGACGGCGTAGCCCGCGGCGGCGGCGTGCAACGTCCCGACCGAGACCCCCGGGAACACCATGAGCGTCATGCCGACACCCATCACCGCGTGTCCGGCGTCCGTCGGCCGATCCGCGTCGGGCAGCCGCGTCGGCGACAGCAGGCGCAGTAGGTGCACGACCGTCGCGCTCCAGAACAGGGCGATCTCGGCCAGCGCCAGCAACGCCGACCCGCCACCGGTGCCCGAGCCCATGTCCATACCCGGCATCCCCCACCGCCGCCTTCCACGCGCGCCGCAGAAATGACGGTTCCCATTCGACCGCCGACCGCCGACAACCCCTGGCCCGAGACTTCGCCACCCAGAGCCTTCCCGGGCGGCGCCGGGATAGTCCCTGGCGAATGCGGCGAAAACGGTGAATGCGTCGCGATCGGCGGGCAAAGCGGGGGCATTGCCGAGCATGGCAGGGCCCGGAACGTCCGACTTGACGATCCGGGCCCGCTTTTTGCGCGCAGCCGCCCTATCCGGTCGTGATCATGCGCGTTCAGCTCTTGCCGTCGACCCGCGCGGCGATCTTGGTGGCCAGGTCCACGAACCAGGCCTTGTCCGCCTGGGTGAAGGCGTGCTGGTTCTGAGCCGAGGCAGACACGTCCACTCGCATGATGTCGTCGCCGAACCGGATGAAGATCGTCACGCGGTCCTGGCCGTACCAGTTCTCGATGAACGCGTCGTCGCCGGTCCCGGCGGGCACCGGCGACATGGTGTCGAGGCTGAAGCGGTAGGCGGCCGTGTCGCAGCCGCCGGTGCCGTGCTGGCGCAGGTCGTCCATCCAGTGCGGGCCTGAGCCGGCGGCCATGATGTCCACCGAGGCGGTCGCGTCGGCCTGGATGCCGCTGGGTGTGGTTCCGGTGAAGCTGTCGATCGGCTGCTTGGTGGCCACGGTGTGCTGTTCGTAGACGCAGCCGTTCTCCACCGTCAGCGCGGCGGTCGAGCCGTGGGATCCCGCCGGGTCGGCCTTCCAGCCCGGGCCGAAGCTGAACGGCTGGAGCGGGGTGTTCGACGGGGCGGTGACCGGCTCCGGTGTCAGGGGCGGCGTCAGGCCGGCGTCGGAGAGCGCGGCCACCAGCTTGTCGGGGGCGACCGGGTTCCCTGAGAGGAGGCGCCGGGGATCGGGCTGGGGCGGCGCCATCGGCTCTCCGGCGGTCGGCACCTGCGGGATGTCGGCGTAGTTGTGCCACTCCAGCACCACTTCGCCGCCGGTGCCGGGGAACCTGCGGGCGACGTCGGTGACGACGTAGGGGCCGTAGGACTTGGTCGCACTGAGCAGGGTGGATCCGTCGGGCAGCGTTGATTTCGTGCACGGGCCCCACTGGGCCGTGTCCATCCAGCCGTTGGCCGAGGTCTTGACGGGGTGGAGCAGATCCGTGTTGGTGTCGCCGTCCGTGATGCAGGTCGCCTTGCCCACCGGGTTTTCGCCGGCGGCGTCCACATACGACACGAGCAGTGTGCCGGTCGGGGCCGTCGCCTTGGCGGACTGCAGTGCCGACGCCGGCAACCCGCTCTCCGTCCACAGGACGGTGGCGTTCAGGCTGGCCATGTCCTGCGCCATCGGGTCGGTGTCCGGCACCAGCCGGACGCGGTCGCCGATCGGCGCCGTCCTGGCGATGTGTCCGAGGGCGGGATCCAGCGTGCTCAGCAGCCGCATGGTGTCGCGCGCCGTCGTGGTCGAGACCGCGATGTAGTAGTTGTTGAAGAAGCCGCCGGCGTTGCCCTTGCCGTCCTTGGTGGAGAAGCCGCTGAAGTCCGCGTAGTCGAGGACCTTGGCAGGGTCCGCGACCGCCTTCGCGGCCACGGTCTTCGTCGGGGGCGCGACGCTGGTGCCGGGAGCCGGCTCGGGCGCCTTGCGGTCCACGCCGCCGGCCACGCCGATCCCGACGGCGGCCACCACGGCGGCGGTGGCGAGCACGCTGCCGGACGCCGCCAGGGCCCTGACGCGGTTCCGGCGCTGTCCGGTGCGCATCATCTCGGCGTGGTCGGCGATCCAGGCCGGCTCCTCGCCCTGCCGCGAACGCTCGAACAGCTCGCGGGCCCATTCCTGGTCGGTGTTCATGAGCACCCCTTGATCGCTGTGACGTCGTCGAAGACCGGGGAGTCGGAGGTTCTGAGATCACCGACCACCGCGCGCAGCGCCGCCAAGCCGCGTGCGGTCTGGCTCTTCACCGTGCCGGTGGAGCAGCCGAGCACGCGGGCCGTCTCCTCGACGTCCAGGTCTTCCCAGTAGCGCAGCACCAGCACGGCCCGCTGGCCCGGCGAGATCCGCCGCAGCGCACCGACCAGCAGGTCGCGGTCGTCCGACGGGACGGCGGAGACGTCCGGGACGTCCGGCGGGGCGGAGGTCGGCCACTCCCGGCGGAACCAGCCGCGCCGTTTCTCGTCGATGCAGGTGTGAAGCAGGGTCTTGCGGAGGTAGGCGTCCAGGTTGTCGCCGCGGTTGACCTTGCCCCACGCGCAGTAGAGCTTGACGAACGTCGTCTGGACCAGGTCCTCGGCCTGGTGCCAGTCGCCGCACATCAGGTATGCCGTGCGTCTGAGCGCGTGCGAGCGCCCGGCCACCAGCTCGCCGAACTCCTTCTCGTCGGGTCCGCGCATCCGTCCGCCCCTCATCCCGTTGGTGTGCTGCGGGTCGTGCCGTGGTCGTGCTGTGGTGGTGCCGTGTTCTGACCAACCACTCCACGGATTCCGGGGCTGTCCGGTTGTCGCCGGGGCCGAAGATCTTCTATCGGCGGCGCAGATACTCGTCGATCACCGCTTGCACGGCTTCGCGGGCCCGGTCGTAGCTGACGCCGCGGTCCGCGAGCAGTTGCGCGGCGGGGTCGTTGGGCGTGTGGGCGAGGGCGAGCAGGAGGTGTTCGGTGCCGATGTAGTTGTGGTTCAGCTTCAGGGCCTGGACGAGCGCGGTCTCCAGGAGTCGGCGTGCCGGAGCGCCGAGGGGGGTCGAGACCAGGCGCGGGGGTGCGGCCGCAGGCGTTCCTTCCAGGGCATGGCGAATTCCGCCTGTGTCGACCTCCAGCCGCTCCAACGCTTGGACCGCCAGGGTGTCGTCATCGTCGAGCATCGCGAGCAGCACGTGTCCGGGTTCGACGACGCCGCTCCCGAGCCGGGCGGCGTGCTGTTCGGCGCGGACGAGGACGGCCCGGGTGCGGTCGGTGAGGCGGTCCAGGGCGCCGGTCGCGATGAGGTCGCCGACGGTCAGCTGGAAGCGCGCCGGGGCGTACCGCTGCTGTGCCGCCTGTCGGCTGATGCCCAGGTGGCCGCCGATGTCGGCCCAGGAGTTCCCGCGCGCGCGGGCCTGCTCGACGTAGTAGCCGACCAGGCGGGCGCCGAGGGCGGCGAGCTCGTCGGCGATCTCCTCGGCGGCGGCGAGGCGGGGCAGGTCGCCGGGCTCGCTGTCGGCAGCGGTGCGGGCGTCCAGCTCGGCGATCAGGGAGGAGAGGTCGGGCAGCTCGGGCACCCGGCCTATTCTTGCAGTCAACCGTTTGCTTGACGAGTCGGCAAGTGTCAACTAAAACATTGACACATGAACGTGACGCATTTGGCCGAAGCCCTCGACGTCCTCGTCCCGGAGATCCTCACGCTGTGCAAGGCCCCTGGCATGTCCATCGCCCTCGGGATGGACGGCGAGGTCGTCTGGGCGAAGGGGTACGGGTACGCCGACCTGGCCACCGGCCGTCCGATGACGCCCACGACCGTCGGCCCGACCGGGTCCGACGCGAAGCCGTACACCGCGACCGCGGTCCTGCAACTCGTCGACCAAGGTTTGATCGGCCTGGACGATCCGGTCAACGACCACCTCGGCGGGCTGCGCGTCACCAACCCGCACGGGCAGCGCGAGATAACCCTGCGGGATCTGCTGACCCACCGCAGCGGGCTCGGCTCGGATCTCGGGTTCTGCGACCTGGTGCCGCCGATGGCGTTGGGGGACCTGCTTGCGAAGATCCTCGCCGAGGGGCGGACCGATGCCTACCAGGGCAGTCTGCTGCCGTTGTGGGTGACGCCGGTTGGCACGCACTACCAGTACAGCAATGTCGGGATCGGGCTGGTCGGGTACCTGGTCGAGCGGCTGAACCCGGAGGGCGTCTCGTTCTCCGAGTGGGTGCGGCGGCATCTGTTCACGCCGCTGGGCATGACCTCGACCTGCTTCCCGCCGGCCCAGCACGCTGAGCACGTGCCTGCTGACTTGCTCGCTCGGCGCTCGACCGGGTACGCCACGCTCGACGGCTTCCAGTTCCGGCTGCCGCAGATCCATGCCGGCGTCTATCCGGCGGGGACCGCGTTGACGACGCCGTCCGATCACGCGCGGTTCTTGCTGGCGATGGCCGGTGGGGGCCGGCTTGGCGACGTCAGGATCCTGAGGCCGGAGACCGCGATCGCGATGGTGAGTCCGCAGGCTGGTCGTGGTCCTGATCCTGACAGCGCGGTCGGGTTCGTGTGGAACGTCTTCCAGCACGGGAGTCCTGGCTATCACGTCGGTCATGGCGGTGAGTACATGTGGGGATGGAACCAGGTCTCGCGGTTCTGGCCGGAGCGGCGGATCGCGGTGACGGCTTCGGTCAACCAGTGGGATCTCGGCGATCAGGGGTCGTCGGAGCGCCCGAGTCATCTGGCCGGGCGGTTGATGTTGGGGGCGGTCAGCGCGTGGGTGGAGGGTGCGGATCCTCGGCCGCTGCGTGGTACTGCCGCTGCGCGGAGCTATGTCGCCGGGCTGCTCGTCGGCGATCGGCTCACGACGCGGATCGGTGTCCGTGTCGCGCCGGCGGACCTTGATGTCCGGGCTGTTGCTGAGGGCGTCATCGTCTCCGAGGGCACGCCGTGGGATCCGGAGGCGTTCGGCGCGGCGGTGCGGGACGTGGCCGCGACCGACGGGACGATCTCCGGGTTGCTGAAGCTGACCCGGCGGCAGATGCCGAGACATCATCTGGACTTGGTGCAGCGGCAACTCGGCGTTCCGTTCCTGGGGAGCGCCGCTGCGGGTAAATAGGCTGATAGACGCGTGATGACGAGGTTCGAAGGTGCGCCCGGCTAGGCTCGGGTGTCACTGGCGAACGGAAGCGGGGCCCGATGGACAGTCTTGCCACGAGGATCGGCGATCTCGTCGAGGGCGGTGTCGGGCGGCGGGTGTTCCCCGGCGCGGTGTGGGCCGTCGGCGGCCCGGACGGGGTGCTGGCGCAGGGGGCGGCGGGGCTGCTGGACCCGGCGGACCCGGCGCGGCCGATGCGGGCGGACACGTTGTTCGACCTGGCGAGCCTGACGAAGGTGATCGCGGGGTGGGCGGCCGTCGGGACGCTCTGGGAGAACGAGCAGATCGACCTCGACGACCCGCTGGCCAAGCACCTGCCGGACGCGGCCGGGTTCCCGCTCGGAGCCGTCACGATCCGCCAGTTCCTGACGCACACCTCCGGCGTCCCGCTGCGCGCGAACCTGCGCGCGTCCTACGGCACGGACCCGGAGGCGGTGCGCCTCGGCGTGCTGCGCGAGGCGATGCGCCGCCCGGCCGGCGAGGCCGTGGAATACACGGACCGGTCGGCACTGATCCTGGGATTCCTGGTCGAGCAGCTGACGGACCGGCGCCTGGACGAGGTCGCCCGCGACGCGGTGTGGACACCGCTCGGCATGTCGGCGACGCGCTACGGCCCGCTCCCGGACAAGCTGGTTCAGCAGTGCGCACCGACGGAGTTCGACGAGGAGGCCGGCGCGCACGTCCGCGGCTCGGTACACGACTTCTCAGGGCGACTGCTCGGAGTGTGCGGCATTTCAGGGACCTTCTCGGACGCCACGGATCTGGGCCGCTTCCTGCAGTACCTGCTCAACCCCGGGGCATCCGCTGGCCCGGTCGGCTTCGGCCCCCGCTGGACCCGCGAATCGCTCCGCCTGCACACCGGCACCCTGGACCCGGCACGCGGCCTGTTCTGGCAGCCCTCCCCGAAGACCGCGACCGGCGAGGAGGACGTCTGGCTGCACTACGGCTTCACCGGCACCGGGATGTGGGTCTCGCGGGAGCGCCAGCGCTGGGCGGTGCTGCTGACGAACAAGGTGTTCTACAGCCGCGATCGCGGGACGATCGCCGAGGTGCGGAACGAGTTCCGGCGGCTGGTGTTCAGCGGGAGCTGAAGGGATGCTCGCGCGGCCAGCAAGCCAGCAAGCCAGCAAGCCAGCAAGCCAGCAAGCCAGCAAGCCAGCAAGCCAGCAAGCCAGCAAGCCAGCAAGCCAGCAAGCCAGCAAGCCCGCAAGCCAGCGGCAGCTAGCAGCAGTTCCTGGCCAGACGACCGAAGCTCAAGCAGCCCTGCCCCGCCCCGCACCTCACAAAGCCGTCGCCCCCGGCACCACCAGCCCGGTCTCGTAGGCCGTCACCACCAGCTGCGCCCGGTCCCGCGCCCCGAGCTTGGTCAGCAGCCTGCTGACGTGCGTCTTCGCGGTCAGCGGCGAGAGGTGCAGAGTGGCGGCGATCTCGTCGTTGGACAGGCCGGTGCCGACCAGGGTCAGGACCTCGCGTTCGCGCTGCGTGATCGCGGACAGGGGGTCGGTGGTCGGTGCGGGGCGAGTGCGGGGGCGGCTCACCACGTCCGCTATCAGGCGGCGGGTGACGCTGGGGGACAGGAGGGCGTCGCCTCGGGCCACGATGCGGATCGCCTGGAGGAGTTCGCCGGGGTCGGTGTCCTTGAGGAGGAAGCCGGAGGCGCCGGCGCGGAGGGCGTCGTAGACGTACTCGTCGGCTTCGAAGGTGGTGAGGATCAGGACTTTGATGCCGGCCAGGTCCTCGTCGGCGCTGATGCGGCGGGTCGCCTCCAGGCCGTCGACGCCGGGCATGCGGATGTCCATCAGCACGACGTCCGCGCGGGTCTCGGCGGCCAGCCGTACGGCCTGCGCGCCGTCCGTGGCCTCGGCTGCGACCTCCATGTCGGCGGCCGAGTCGATCAGCATCCGCAGGCCCACGCGGATCAGCGCCTGGTCGTCGGCCAGCAGCACGCGGATCATGCGGTCTCCTTCCCCAGGGGGAGCCGGGCCCGGACCAGGAAGCCGCCGGCCGGCCCCGGGTGGGCCTGCAACGTGCCGCCGGTGGCGAGGGCGCGCTCGCGCATGCCGATCAGGCCGTGGCCGCTGCCGTGGAGGGTCTCGCTGCCGGTGTTTTCGGCGCCGACGCCGTCGTCGGTGACGCGGACGTCCAACTCCTCGTCACCGTAACGGATCCGCACCGTCGCAGTCGCCGGCCCGGCGTGCCGCAGCGTGTTGGTCAGCGACTCCTGCACGATGCGATACGCGGCCAGCTCCACGGCGGCCGGCAGCCGGCGGCGCTCGCCGGTGATCTCGACGCTGACCGGGAGCCCCGACGCACGCACCGTGTCCAGCAGCGCCGGCAGGCCGTCGAGGTCGGGCGTCGGAGCGGTCGGCGCCGAGGACTCCGCGTCGTCGACCTGGCGCAGCACGGCCAGGATCGCCCGCAGCTCGCGCAGCCCGTTCTTGCTCGCGTCGCGGATCGTACCGAGCGCGGCGGCGACCGGCTCGGGAAGGTCGGGGGAGTCGCGGGAGACGTGGACCGCCACCCCGGCCTGGAGGTTGATCGTCGACATCGTGTGCGCGACCACGTCGTGCAGTTCCCGCGCTATGCGCAGGCGCTCGGCGTCGACGCGGCGTCGCGCCTCGTCCTCGCGGCCGCGCTCGGCGTCCTCGGCACGCTGCCGGATCGCGTCCACATACGCACGCTGATTCGCCACCGCGAGCCCGGCGAAGAACGCCAGCGCCACCTCGCCGGGAATGAGGACGAACGACCCGCCGATCGCCCCGAACGGATTGTGTGCCGCGGTGGCGACCGCCAGCGTGGTGAAGGTGACGCCGGTCGCGATCAGCGCCGTACGCACCGCGCGGACGCTGCCGCCCGGCGTCGTGGGCCGCCACGCGGTCACCACGACGGTGTAGAGCGCGCACATCGGATTGAGCAGCGCGGCGCCGTTCTCGTAGCCGAACGCCGTGTAAGTCAGGGTGCAGACGAGCGTCACGGTCAAAGCGGCGACCGGTCGGCGATAGCGCCAGAACAGCGCTACAGAGCCGGCGGCGACCAGCAAGTAGGCGGGCCACGGAGCGACGGCCGACGCCGGGAAGGGGTCGTGGCTCGGGTGCGACTCGCCGATCGAGCCCAGCACGGTGAGCATGAGCAGGACGGCCACGTAGAGCAGGTCCGCGAAGAGCGGGAACCGCCGTCGTTGCAGCGTCACATAGACGAACATGGCCACGGCCGCAGCATAGGCGCCGGTCGGCGCCGTGACATCGGCTTGCGGGAGGTCTGGGACGTACTGCTGGGGCAGTACGCGCCCGGCTGTACACATCCTGTGGAGGACCCCGGATACCGCGCTGGCCGACTACGGATTCGCATCTCCGGCCGGACGTTTCCGAACCCGCCGGGAGCCAGACTCCGGAAGCGGAAACCGATGGCGCCCCGCGCCTGATCCGAGGAGTCAAGAGGAGTCGAGATGCCCGGCATCACCAAGCTCGTCCTGCGTCACAAGCTGGTCGTGGCCCTGTGCTGGCTGGCGATGGCCGTCGCCGGCTTCGCCACCCTGGGCTCGACCGTGAACCGGCTGACGACCGACTTCGCGCTGCCCGGGCAGCCCGGATACGTCGCCGACCAGAAGATCAGTGCCCTGTATCACGACGGCGGCGACACGCTGCCGACGCTGCTGACCGTGACCGCACCACCTGAGCTAGGGACAAGCGCGGTATCCCAACAGGCGCACCAGATCTTCGCCGCGGCGGCCGCTGCCGTCCCCAACACCCGGCTCGCGGACGCGCAGACCACCGGCGACCCGAAGTTCACCACCACCGACGGCCGGACCACCTTCGCGTTCCTGTTCGCGCCGCCGGAGAAGGGGTTCGGCACCGATACGACGACGCCCCGGCTCAAGGTGGCCGCGGCAGGCGCCGCCCCGGCGGGCTGGCAGATCGGCGTGACCGGGGCCAACCAGCTGGCGTCGGGCAACGGGTCCAGCAAGGGCAACGGCGTGCTGGTCGAGGTGCTGCTGGGCTCGCTCGGCGCGCTGGCGGTGCTGGCGTACGTGTTCGGCAGTCTGCTGGCCTTCCTGCCGCTGCTGATGGCCGGCGTGGCGATCCCGAGCACCTTCCTGCTGATCAACGGCCTGAGCCGGATCACCTCGGTGAGCTCGCTGGTGGAGTTCCTGGTCGCGCTGATCGGACTCGGCGTGGCGATCGACTACTCGCTGCTGGTCGTGACGCGCTGGCGGGAGGAGCGGGATAACGGCGCCGACAACGACAGCGCGGTCGAGCGCGCGATGCAGCACGCGGGGCGCGCGGTGGTGTTCTCCGGGCTGACGGTGGCGGTCAGCCTGCTGGCGATGCTGGTCGTGCCGGTCCCGGTGCTGCGGAACATGGCCGTCGCGGGGTTCTTCATCCCGCTGGTGTCGATCGGGGTGGCGGTGACGCTGCTGCCGGTGCTGCTGGCCGCCGCCGGATCGCGCATCGACCGGCCGCGCTGGCGCCGCGAGACGCACGCGAGCCGGCCGTGGAGCGCGTGGGCGCGGTTCGTGCTGCGGCATCGCAAGACTGCCGCGGTGGTCGGCGCCGGGGTGCTGGTGGCGCTGGTCGTCCCGCTGACGTCGATGCGGTTGGGCGAGCCGCCGTCGGCCGCGTCGGCGCAGCGCGGTGCGGCGCACGACGTGCTCGTGCGGCTGACCGACGGCGGGGTGCCGTCCGGGGCGCTGGCGCCGATCGAGGTGCTGACCACGCCGGACGCCGCCGCGCCGGTGGCCGCGCGGATGGCTTCGGTGCCCGGCGTGTACACGGCGTACGCGGCCTCCTCGTTCCGGGCCGGCGGGACCGCGATCGTGGACGTGGTGACCGGGCACGAGCCGTCGACGACCGCGGGCAACGCCGAGATCTCGGCGGTCCAGGACGCGGCGCGGACGCTGCCCGGCGTGCTCGGTGTCGGCGGCTCCGGCCCGACGCAGAACGACTTCATCCACGCGGTCTACGGCAGCTTCCCGTTGATGCTCACGGTGATCTCGCTGCTGACCCTGGTGCTGCTCACCCGCGCGTTCCGGTCGCTGGTGCTGGCGGCGAAGGCGGTGCTGTTCAACCTGCTGTCGGTCGGCGCGGCCTACGGCGTGATGGTGCTGGTCTGGCAGGACGGCCGCGGCAGCCGCGCGCTGTGGGGCGTCCCGGCGACCGGCTCGGTCACGGTGTGGGTGCCGATCATGGTGTTCGCGTTCCTGTTCGGGCTGTCGATGGACTACGAGGTCTTCATCCTCACCCGCATGCGCGAGGAGTACGACGCCACCGGCGACACCGACCGCGCGGTGGTCACCGGAATCGGCCGGACCGGACGGCTGGTGACGAGCGCGGCGCTGATCCTGTTCCTGTCGTTCCTGTCGATGTCGACGACCCCGACGGTGGACGTGAAGGTGCTGGCGACCGGCCTCGGCGCGGGCATCCTGCTGGACGCCGTGGTCGTGCGGGCACTGCTGGTCCCGGCCCTGGTCGGGGTCCTGGGCCGGTGGAACTGGTGGCTGCCGGGCTGGGCCGCGCCGCTGCTGCGGGTCGAGCCGTCGCCGGTGGGACCGGCGGAGCGGGAGCGGGAGCGGTCCGGGGCGGGAGCGGCGGCCGCCGGCTGAGCACGCGCCGCCGGGTTGGGGCCGGGACTGGGGTCGGCGTCACGTCACGCCGGCCCCAGCAGCGCGCCGCCTTCCCCGCTGACGTCCGTGGTCTCGGTCAGGAACGTCTCCTCGACGCCGAGGATGTACGGCATCAGCTCGGCGAGCAGCGGCGCGAGGTGTTCGCCGTCGCGGACGCCGCCGATCCGGTCGGAGTCGGGGGACCACTCGATGCGCAGGACGTAGGTGTCCGGGGTGGCGATGGAGCGGGAGAGCTCGTAGGTGAGGCACTGCTGGTTGTGGCGCAGCAGGTCGGTGAGGCTGGCGAAGGCGGCCTCGAAAGGCTCGGCGCCGTCCGGCGGGATGTGGATGCGGACCGTTTCGATGTACATGCGCTGGCTCCCGTGCCTGAGTGCGGCGGGGTGGCCCCGGTGCGAGGCGCCGGGGCCGCCCCGCCGCGTGTCGATCAAGCCTCGATCAAGCCTACAGAGGCCGCACGTTGTAGTTCGCGGCGAAGAGGTTCGCGGGATCGTACTGGCGCTTTACCGCCGCGAGCCGCTTGTGGGTGTCGGTGGGGTAGGCGGCTTTCACGTCGGAGTCGGCGGCGGTGGTGTTGAAGTTCGAGTACGTACCGCTGACGTGCGGCGCCAGCCGTTCCCAGACGGCGTCCAGGGCCGGCAGCGCCGCCTCGATCGCCGGGGCCGGGCCGATCGCGGCGGTGCCGATCATCAGCTCCGCGCGGCGGTGCGCGAAGGCGGTGGCGTCCTCGGGCACCCGGGCGAACGCGCCGCCGACGCTGCGGATGGTGAGGAACGGCGCGCGGGCGGTGGCCCCGACCTCGGTCATGATGCGCAGTGCGGCGTCCACGCCGGCGCGTTCGACGAAGGCGTTCCGGGTGTGGAAGCGGATTCCCGGCGGCGGGGCCTGTCCTTCTTCAAGCGTGTCCGCGTACGCCTTGAGGGTGACGTCGTCGTCGAGCACCGTGCCGAGCGCCCGGATCGGGGCGAGGGCGGCGTCCGCCTCGTCCTCGAAGTCCCCGTCGTAGGCCACGAAGATCTCCACCGGGGCGTCGGGGCCGCCGGCGAAGGGGTTGGCGAAGGCGGCGACCGCGGTCAGCGCCTCGGGGGCGGTGCGCATGTACTCGGCCCAGCCGGGGATCACCTTCGCGGCCTCCGCGCCCGGGAAGGTGATGCGTCCGTGGAAGACGTCAGTGGTCGGATGCGCCGCGAACTCGAAGGCGGTCACGATCCCGAAGTTCCCGCCGCCGCCCCGGACGGCCCAGAACAGCTCGGGGTTCTCGTCCTCGTCGGCGGCCACCACCGCGCCGTCGGCCGTCACCACCTCGACCCGCACCAGGCTGTCCAGCGCCAGGCCGTACTTGCGGACCTTCCAGCCGATGCCCCCGGACAGCGTCAGCCCGCCGACGCCGACGCCCTTGGTGTCGCCGGAGGAAATCGCGAGTCCGTGCGGCGCCAGGGCCGTCGCGACCTGACCCCACGTCGCGCCGCCGCCGATGCGGACGACGTGCCAGCCGCCGTCGACGATCTCCACGCCGGCCAGCGCGCCCAGGTCGATCACGACGCCGCCGTCGTTGGTGCCGAAGCCGGAGAAGGAGTGGCCGCCGCCCCGGACGGCCAGCGGGAGGCCGGACGCGGCGGCGTACTTCACGGCCGCCTGGACGCCGCCGACGCTGCTCGGCCGGAGGATGACGGCCGGGGCACGGGTGGCCAGGAGGGTGTCGGCGCGCCCGGCGTATTCGGGGTGTCCGGATTCGATGATGTCGCCGCTGAAGTCGCGGCTGAGGGTGGTCAGCGTCGTGGTCATGCCCGCCTCCAGCGGTGCTCGTGTTCGTGTCTCGTTCTGAGGTCGAACACGAGACGCCGGAGGTCGACAGGGTGTGACGCTGTGGTGGTGTGACCTGGCTCACAGGTCGTGCCGGGGGTCGGGGTCGGCTCGGGGTCAGATGCAGTGCGGGGAGCCGGAATCCCAGGCGGAGGTTCCGTAGGCGTTCACGGCACGTACCACGAAGCAGGCCTGCGCCGAGGGGTCGCTGTAGGGGACGGCCTGGAAGCTGTTCCCGGTCACCGAGTCGATCTCGTCGGTCTTCGTGTGCCCGTTGCTGTCGATGAAGGTGTAGTGGACGTCGTAACTGGTCGCGGTACTCACGGGGGACCAGTGGAAGGTCACTTGGTAGTCGTTGTCGCTGGAATCGGCCCAGCCGATCGAGTCCGCCGCGTTGGTCGGGGCCGACGGCGCGGTGTCGCGCGGCGGCGGGGGCGGGTTCGAGGTCGGCGGCTTGGCGGGTTGCGAGGTGGTGTGCGGGGGTGGGGCGGTGGTGCTGTGGGTGGCCGCGGTGGTGCTGAGGGCGGTGGATGCGTCAGTGGTGGTCGACGGCGGGTTCTGGCTGCTGGAGCCGGGGCCGCTGGGGGTCGGGTTCTTGCTGCTGGACGATCCTGCGGGGGCGGCGGCGTGGCTGGAGGAGGAAGTGGAGGTGGTCGCGCCGGTGGATCCGTAGGGCGAATCAGAGGACATGGATGTGCCGGTGCGACCGCTGGTCGAGGCATTCGCGCCGGACTTGGTCGTGGGATCGCCGAGAACGACCGCGAGGACGACGACCAGGGCAACGGCTGCTGCCGCCGCCGCCATGTGGAGGTAGCGGCGACGGCTGGAGGCGGCCGGCCGGGGTTCGGCCGGTTCGGCTACCGCGATGCCCGCCGGCATCCCCTGGTCCTGCGAAGGCTTGGCGCCCAGCGGTTCGGCCGCTTCGGCTGCCGCGATGCCCGCCGGAATGTCTGGGTCCTGTGAAGGCTCGGCATCCAGGGGTTCTGTGGCGGGAGCATCCGCGGGCTCGTCCGGCGCCGGCAAGAACCGCGTCGCCAACGCCGCCAGCTCCTCCCGCAGCTCCGCCGCCGTCGGCCGATCCCCGGGCTCCTTCGCGAGGCACGTCATGATCAGTGCCCTGATCACCTCGTCCGCGACCCCGTCGAGGTCCGGCTCCTCGTGCGCGATCCGGTACGCCAGTGTCGTCGGGTCCCCCTCGCCGAAGGGGTGGCGGCCGGTGAGTGCGAAGGCGAGCACGCCGCCCAGGGAGAAGACGTCCGCCGGTGGTCCGACCTACTTCTTGCCGCGGATCTGCTCCGGGGCCATGTACGGGGGAGTGCCGACCACGATGCCGGAGCGGGTGATCGTGCTGGCTGCCGAGTCGCGGGCGATGCCGAAGTCGATGAGGTGCGGGCCGCTCTCGGCGATCAGGACGTTGGCCGGTTTCACGTCGCGGTGCACGACGCCGGCCGCGTGGATCGTGGTCAGCGCCTCGGCCAGGCCGGCGGCCGTCTGCTGGGCGTCGGACGCGGTGAGCGGGCCCTGCTTGGCGACCTTGTCGCTCAGCGCCGGGCCGTCGATGTACTCGGTCGCGAGCCAGGGGTGCGGGGTGTCGATCTCGGCGGCGACGATGTCCGCGATGAACCGGCCGCGGACCTTGGCGGTCGCGGTGGCCTCGCGGGTGAAGCGTTTGCGGAATTCCTCGTCGCGCAGGAGTTCGGCGTTGACCACCTTCACCGCGGCCTTGGTGCCGCCCTCGCCGATGCCCAGATAGACGCGGCCCATTCCGCCGACGCCCAACAGCCCGATGATCTCGTACGGGCCGATCTGTCTGGGATCAGTGTCCTGTAGAGGCTCCATCCCCGTGTCCCCTCAAGCGCTTGTCTTGTCACCCGGCGCGGTCGCACCTTAACAGACAGCGTCGTTCGCTTGAGGGTTCGAACTGGGGTTATGGGAATCAGGGGCCTTCGAAAGACCTGCTCAGTCCAGCTCGATGGTGAAGTCCCACACCGCGACCACGTGCCCGTCCTCGCGCAGCGTGATCTGTGCCGCGCCGGAGGCGAACGTGCCGCGCACGACCAGATCCGCCGTGCCGCCGGCGGTCGCGGAGGCCTGAGCCGGTCCGACGGCCGTCAGCTTGATGTCCGTGCCGTGGTCGTCGCGCGAGGACAGGTCGGCGGTGGCGGCCTTCAGCGTTCCGGTGTTGGCCGCCAGGCGCAGCGTGATGGTGCCGGCGACCTGCGTGGGCATCGTCGCCGGGAGCGGCGTCGGCAGGTCCTCGGTGGGGCCGAGCGCGGTGATCACGCCGGTGCCGGCGGGCAGCGTGACGGCCACCGGGGAGCCGACCGCGACCAGCTGCGGGTGCGACTCGTCGGCCGACGGCGTCAGCTGGGTCTTCGGGGCGCTGGGGATCGGGACCGCGCCGAGCTTGTTGACGACGTCCTGCGCCGAGGAGTCCGATGAGCCCGATCCGCTGGAGCAGCCGGCGGCGAGCAGCGCGACCGCGACGGCGGCCAGGACGGCGGTCAGGGCGATGGCCGGCGCGATGGCGAGGCGGCGCACGCCGGACCGGCCGGAGCCGGTCCGGCGCGGGGCCGCGGTCTGCGGGGTGTTCACGGGAGGTACCCGATCACCTTTCGTGGAGAAGGCCTTCGGCTCCTCCGGCGGGCGCCGAGCCCGCCGGAGGAGGAACAGGGTGTCAGCGCGCGTAGACGCTGCCGGCCGGGATCTCCGGGCGGCCGACGTCGCTCACGCCGGCCACCGCCGGGTACGTGATCGAGCCGGACGGGGCCGGAGGCAGGGCGCGCCCGGACGGGTTGTTGTAGACGTCGCCGCCGAACGGGCGCAGGCCGTCGGCCGCGGCGTAGCCGAGGTGGCCCTTGCCGTCGGTGCCGCCGTGCCGCACGCCGAACAGGTCCTCCATGCTGCGCAGCCAGCTGTAGTGGTTGTACGGCTGGGCGCTCACCGAACCCGGCTTGATGAAGCGGGAGATCATCACCGCGCCGGTGATGCCGCCGCCGGGCGTGGTGTCCTGGCCGAAGGCCTGGTCGCCGGGCTGCGCGGTGTTCGGTCCGGGCAGCTCGTTGCAGCACGCGACCACCGACTGCGCGGTGTCGGTCGGGGTGTTCAGGCCCGAGTCGGCCGGGTTGCCCGTGTAGTCGCCGATGGAGTTCCCGTACATCTTGTAGGGCGGGAACGCCTCGTCGAAGACGATCTGGATCAGGCCGTCCTTCTGGAACGCCGGGGAGGCCATGATCTCGGGGATCGTCTTCTCCAGGAACAGGTCCGAGGCGTACAGGCCGCCCTGGTGGTTGTTCGGGTCGCCGGAGAGGTTGTCGCCCTTGCAGGTCGCGTCGTGCGCGTCCGAGCAGTTGTCCGGGGAGATCCAGGAGAACGCCGGGGTGGTCTTGATGGACGCCAGGTCCTGCGCCAGGCTGTTCTCGGCCGGGTGGCCGGGAGCGGCGGCCAGGCCGTCCAGCGGCACGACGTTCTTGCAGTCGTGGGAGTTGTCGGTCAGCGAGTGGAACCACGGCGCCGGGTTGTGCTTGGGCACGTACTGGTCGGCCGCGGTCGCGCCGCCCGGGTCCGGGACGCCGGCGCCCGACGGGCTGCCCGGGGCGCCGCACGCGTAGGCGTTCTCGCGGCTCGGGGTGTTGCCCATGTCCTGGGCGTAGACCTTCCACGGCACGTGCTTGTCGTCGAGCTGGTTGAACAGCGTCTTGACCGACGACGGATACACGCAGCCGGAGGTCGCGTTCACCTGGCCGTCCGCCGCGCGGGTGCCGGGCGAGACGTCCTTGTAGGTCGGGCAGTCGTTCTGGTTGTCCGGCGCCGGGGCCTGACCGGACACCAGGCTGACGTAGTTGTCCAGGCTGTAGTGGCCGGTGCCGTAGTACTGCGTCAGCAGCTCGCCGTAGGAAGGCAGCGTCTTCCACAGGTAGCTGTTCTGGTTCAGGCCGGAGAAGGTGGCCTCGTAGGACTTGTTCTCCAGGATGATCGTCCAGACGTGGCCGATCTTCGGCGTCTTGCCGTGGTCCGAATCGGCCTGCGCGGTGCCACTGGTGGTCACCACCATCGCGGCGGTGGCGCCGAGTGCCAGCAGGCCGGCGGCAACCTGTTTTCTCATGTGACGCAGCGTTCTTGGGCGTCGCCCGGGAAGTCTCATGCGGTCCCCTCGGTACCGTCCGTCCCGCGCCCGGATCGGCGCGGATGCCATGCGGAGCCAACACCCCGGAGTCGGACTGGGCCGGTGAGGGAGCTGGCCTGAGGTTTTCGGCAAGGTGAACATCGCCTCGTGCATGGTATTCGAGCCCTGGTGAAGGCGGTAGTCCAAACGTGCGAATCGGGCGATTCCTCGACATCTGCGGGCCGCGCCGGGTTATGCTCCGTCCTGTCGGATTAAGGACGCTGAGAGGCGTGGGCACGCGTTGGGTGGTCCTTTGACACGATGGGTCCGGGCAGGCGGCGTGGGCACGCGCCGGCCGGCCGACACCGGGCGCGCCCTTTTCCTGCTGGTGCTGCCCGGGATCTGGGTCGCGGCGGTGCTGGTCATGCAGGTCCTGCTCCCGGCCCGGATCCAGCTCGCGCCGCTGCTGGCCGCCGCCCCCGCCCCCGCGATCGCCTGCGCCGGCACCGGCCGCCGGCAGTGCGTCTGGCTGGCGGGCCTGTGCGCGTTCGTGGCTCTGCTGCCGGTGACCCCGGGCAACGGCTCCGGCGGCGAGGCGCAACGGATCGGCACGTTCGCGGCGATCCTGACCGTCGTGGCCGTCAGCTACGTGATCTCGGTGCGGCGGCAGCGGATGATAGGCGAACTGAACCAGGTGCGGGCGGTCGCCGAGGTGGCGCAGCGGGTGCTGCTGCGGCCGCCGCGACCGGCGGTCGGCGACGTGCTGGTGGCCGCGCGCAGCGCCTCGGCCTCGGCCGGCGCCTCGGTCGGCGGGGACTTCTACGACATCGTCGACACCCCGTACGGCGTGCGCGCGATCATCGGGGACGTCCGGGGCAGCGGCCTCGGCGCGGTCGAGGTGGCGGCGGTGCTGCTGGGCTCGTTCCGCGAGGCCGCGTACGACGAACCGGACCTGCGCGATCTGGTGCGCCGATTAGAGGTGAGCCTGCGGCGCTTCCTCGGCGACGCGGACGCCGCCGCGGCGCACGTCCCGCTCGCCGACGGCGCCCGGCTGTGGGAGACCTCGAACTCGCTCGCGGTCGCGCCGCCCCGCACGGTGGTGGACGTGCGCGAGGAGTTCGCCAGCGTCGCGGTGGTCTCGATCCGCCCCGACGGCCGGCTGGAGCACGTGAGCTGCGGCCACGCCCCGCCGCTGATGGTGCGCTGCGGGGCGGTGTCCACGGTGCAGGGCCAGTCGGTGGGGCTGCCGCTGGGACTCAGCACCCTGGCACCGGGTGCGGACGGCCGGGCGCGCTTGGTGGTGACGCCGTTCGACAGCGGCGATTCGTTGTTGCTCTACACCGACGGCGTCACGGATTCCGGCGGGCCGGATGTGGAACCGCTGCCGCTGACGCAGATCCTCGAGGATTTGGCGGACGCCGGGCCGGAGTACGTGTTGTCGGCGATCGAGGCCGAGGTGACGGTGCGGGCTCGCGGGGCACGGGCTCGGGATCTGGCGATGTTGTTGGTGCACCGGCCTTGAGGGTTTGAGGTCTACTCCTCCGCGGTCAGCGCCGAGTAGCCCGGAGCCCGCAGCCCATCCAAGAAGAGCTGCAAATACCGCCGCGAACTCCGCCGCACCGTGACATACCCCGGCAGCGGCCGCGTCAGCTGCGCGACGGCCACGATGATGTCGGCCAGATCGACGTCCGGCCGCAGCATCCCCGCCCGCCGCGCTCGCGCGAGCATCGTCTCGACCAGTTCGTTCAGCCGGGCTTCCAGTGCCTTGACGTCCGGGTCGCCCGGGTCGTAGGCCCCGTCGAGCATCATGCACATCGCCCCGATGCGTTCGTCGGCGGCGGCGAGGACGAAGCGGCTCAGCGCGTCGAAGGGGTCGTCGCCCAGGGCCAGCGCGGACTCGGCGCGGTCGGCGGTGCGCTTCAGAACGCTGCGGACCACCGCGAGCACCAGGGCGTCGCGGTCCGGGAAGTGGCGGTAGACGGTCGCGTTGCCGATGCCGGCGCGGCGCGCCACCTCGTCGATCGGGACCTGCCAGCCGACCTCGGTGAACAGGTCGCGGGCGGCGGCGACGATGCGTTCGCGGTTGCGCAGGGCGTCGACGCGGGGTGCTCGGGCGCGCGGTGCGCGGCGTGGGGTGGCGGCCACGACGTCCACGGGTTCCTCCTGGGCGGTCGGGCTGAGTGGCTGGGCTGAGTGGTCGACGTGAGTGGTCGGATCCTGGTGGGAGATTGGAGCCGCCGCGCACGGGACACGGAGGGGGTGCGTACCCGGGCGCGGCGGCCGTTTTCCAAGGATCTACCTGCGGAGGGATCCTCGTTGGGGACCAGGTCCCCTGTGCAGGGTAACGCATCTTCCGGGGAAATGTTCCCCGGAAAATACGATACTTAGCGTTGCTTATTATGCGCCGGGAGGGGGTGCCGATCTGTACCCCTGGGGGTATGCTCCGCGGCGATGATCCCCGATCCGGCGCCTCGCGCCGGGAAGGAGCGCCGAGGTGCAGGTCGAGCCTGAGACCGTTTCCGACGTGACCAAGCGGCTGCGCCGCGCCGAGGGCCAGATCCGCGGCGTCATCGCGATGCTGGAGTCCGGCCGGGACTGCTCGGAGATCGTGACCCAGCTCGCCGCCGTGTCCCGGGCGCTGGACCGGGCCGGCTTCAAGGTGATCGCCGGCGGATTGCAGCAGTGCCTGGAGACCGCCGACGGCGAGGAGCGCGCGGCCAACGTGGCGCAGATGGAGAAGCTGTTCCTGTCGCTGGCTTAGCAAACGACCATCGCGCCGAGCCGCCGATCCCCGTAGGCTCAGTGCGTGACCGAGCCAGGACGGGTGATCGGGGGACGCTACCGACTGGTGGATCGGTTGGGTTCCGGAGCGTTCGGACAAGTGTGGCGCGCCTACGACATGCACCTCGGGGTGGACGTCGCGGTGAAGCAGGTCCTGCTCCCGATGGAGGGCAAGGGCCCGCAGGCCGCCGAACGCGTCGCGCGCGCCGCCCGCGAGGCCCGCAACACCGCGCGGTTGCGCGACTGCCCCAACATCGTGACCGTGCACGACGTCCACATCGAGAACGGCGCGCCGTGGATCGTCATGCAGCTGGTGAAGGGCGAGAGCCTGGCCGAGCGCCTGGTGCGGCACGGCCCGCTCACCGAGAACGACGCCGTGGCCCTGGCCCGGGACCTGCTGCGCGCACTGGCCGCCGCGCACGCCGCCGGGATCGTGCACCGGGACGTGAAGCCCGGCAACGTCCTGCTGGCCTCCGACGGCACCGCGCTGCTCGCGGACTTCGGCATCGCCGTCCGCTTCGACGACCAGCGTGTAACCCGGACCGGCACCTTCATCGGCTCGCCCGGCTACGTCGCGCCCGAGCGCGTGATCTCCCAGGACGCCGGCGCGATCGGCGACCTGTTCTCCCTCGGGGCCACGCTTTACGAGGCGGTGGAAGGCGTTCCGGCGTTCCGGGCCGACATCATCGGCTCCGTGGTGGCCGGGCAGCCGGCGCCGCTGCGCCGGGGCGGCCGGCTGACCCCGCTGATCACCCGGCTGCTGGACAAGGACCCCTCGACCCGGCCGGACGTCGCCGCGGCGCTCGCGCTGGTCGGCGACTGGACGCCGCCGCCGACCGTCGAGGCGTCCGGCTCGCTGGTGTCCTCGCTGGCGCAGGACGTGCAGCTCGGCGTGGAGTGGGTCGAGCACTTCGCGTTCGTCAACGAGCGCCTGCGCAACGACGACGTCGCGGCCAGCCGCGGCGCGCGCACGGCCAACGCCTCGGAGGCGATCCGCGGCATCCGGACCGAGATCGGGGTCAACCAGAACGAGTTCCTGGCGGCCGGCCGGCGCGAGGTGCACGCCGTGGTCCGGGTCAGCACCGCGGACTCCGGGGCCGGGGCTCCGACGCGCGCCCACGCCGCGGCCGCGGCACGGCGTGCCGACCGCAGCTACTCCTCGAAGCCGGCGGCGGTGGCCAGCGCCGACGGGCCGCCGTCGGTGGTCTTCATCGCCGACTGCTCGCGCTCGCTGGCCGAGCCGGGGCGGTTGGCGGGCGTCAAGGCCGCGCTGCGCGCCGGGATCGACGAGCTGCCCGACGGCGCGCGGTTCGCGGTGATCGCCGGGCGCGCCGACAGCCAGGCCGTGTACCCCGAGGACGGCGGCACCGAGGCGGTGACCGCGGCCTCGCGCGCGGCGGCGAAGGCGGCGGTGGACCGGCTCACGGCGTACGGGGGCCGCGAGATCGGGCTCTGGCTCAGCCGCGCGGCCCGCATGTTCGCGCTCGGGTCCGGGCCGGTGCGGCACGCGATCCTCATCGTGAACGGCCGGGACGAAGGGTTGCATCCGTCGCGGTTGGCGATGACCGCGCGCGCCTGCACCGGGCTGTTCACGGCCGACTGCCTGGGTCTGGGCGACGACTGGGACGTCCACGAGATGCGCCTGGTCTCCGAGCAGCTGTCCGGCACGATGGCGTTGGTGGCCGAGCCCGAGGCGCTGCCGTCGGCGGTGCGCGACGCGACGGTCGGGGCCGCGGCGAAGCGGGTCGCAGACGTCGAACTCAGCCTCTGGACGCCGAGCGGAGCCGTGATCCGCTACGTGAAGCAGGTCGATCCGGTGCTGCGCGACCTGACGGACAACCGGATCCCCGGCGACGCGGTCCGCACGGTCGGCTTCCCGACCGGGGCGTGGGGCGAGGAGACGCGGGAGTTCCACATCTGCGTCGAGGTCGCGCCCGGCGAGCTCGGGCAGGAGAAGCTGGCCGCGCGCGTGCAGCTCACGGCGCGCGGGCCGGAGGCCGTGGAGGTGCTCGGCGAGGGCAAGATCCGCGCGGTGTGGGTCGACGACGAGACGCTGGTGATGCGCGTCGTGTCGAAGGTCGGCCCCTACAGCGGGCAGCCGGGCCAGTCCGGGCAGCAGGCCGAGGCCGATCTGTGGGTGGACCCGGAGATCGGGGACCTGGAGCGCGAACTGGCGGGTCTGGCCGACGAGCTGTCGCAGGCCGAGGCCGAACTCGCGGAGGTCCGCAACCTGCTCGCGGTGTTCGGCCGTGCGCACGCGCGCATGTTCGCGCCGCTGCTGGCCGAACTCGACGAGATCGAGGCCCGCATCGCCGAGGTGCACGCGGCGCGCAGCGGCCGCGCGGACGACCAGCGCGACGCCGAGACGGCGCGCGAGCGCGCGCAGCAGTCGGCCCGCCAGGCCGACGAGGAGAAGGTCCGCGCCACCCGCGCCGACCCCCCGCGCCCGGCCCCGACCGGCGAAGCCAAGCGCATGTACCGCAAACTCGCCCGCCGCTGCCACCCCGACCTGTCCGACGACGAGGCCGACCGCCAGCGCCGCGAGGTCTTCATGGCGCGCGTGAACGACGCCTACACCCGCGGCGACATCGGCCTGCTGGCGCAGCTGTCGCGCGAGTGGGACGCGGAGGGGCCGGACGGCACCACCGCGCCGCCGAAGGACCCGGGCGAGCGCCGGAAGCTGAAGGACCACCTGCTGCAGGCGCTGTCGTCGGTGCACAACCGGCTGGACCGCATCCGCGACGAGCTGACGTCCGCGCGCGAGTCGGAGCTGGGCCGCATCGTGTTCGCGCCGGGGCAGGACGCCGGCATGCCGGCCGCGATGCGGCGGCTGGACTCGATGGCGGACAAGCTGAAGGCGCTCGTCGACGAGCGCCGCCGGGTGCTGGACGGGCTGCTGGACAGTGCCGGGGTGGGGGATGAGGGCGGGCGGTAGGCGGTAGGCGGTCGGCGGTCGGCGGTCGGCGGTCGGCGGGAACGCCGGGCCTGGCGACGCATGGCGAACTGGTCTGCCGGGTATCGCCTGACGCCTGAGCGTGATTATCGATCTCTGTTATCAGGAAGCAGAGACGATGGGTATGATCCGCGCCAAGCGATCAACACCGCCGATGGCCGGGTCCGGCCGGGATGGGGAGGCGACATGTCCGACGAGGCGAAGTGGACGACGCCGGAAGTGGACACCGAAGTCGCCACGCCGGCGCGCATGTACGACTACTACTTGGGTGGCAAGGACAACTTCGCCGCCGACCGCGAGGCCGCCGAGAAGGTCCTGAAGAACATGCCGAAGGTGCGGGCCTTCGCGCGCGCCAACCGGGCCTTCCTCGGGCGTGCGGTGCGGGGGATCGCGGCCGAGGGGGTTTCGCAGTTCCTGGACGTCGGCATCGGGTTGCCGGGGCCCGGTGGGACGGTCGCGTCCGCGCTGGCGGCCCGGCCGGACGCCCGCATCGTCGGCGTCGACAACGACCCGATCGTCCTGGCCCACGCGCGTGCCAGGCCGGTGGACGCCGGGATCGGGGCCGCGACGATCGTCAAGGGCGATCTGCGCGATCCGGCCGCGATACTGGCCGACCCGCAGGTGCGCGGGGTGCTCGACTTCGAGCAGCCGATCGGCGTGCTGCTGATCGCGGTGCTGCACTTCGTGAGCGACGACGAGGACCCGTACGGCATCGTCAGCACCCTGATGGACGCGGTCCCGGCCGGCAGCTTCCTGGCCCTGACGCACGTGACCGGCGACTTCGACCAGGAGCGCCTGGCGGTGTCGGCGCAGGCGTACGAGAAGTCGACGGCGAAGCTGACCGTCCGCAGCGCCAAGGAGACCGCCGCGTTCTTCGACGGCCTGGACCTGCTCGACCCCGGCGTCGTGCTGCTGCCCCGGTGGCGCCCGGACGGTCCGGTGCCGAGGGACGCCGACGACATCTGGATGTACGGGGCACTCGGGCGCAAGAAGTAGAGCCGAGGTTACCCGCCGGTTGCTTGAGAGCCCCGCGTTGACCAAGGTGGAGGCATCTTTCCCGGAACGGAGCCAGCATGACCGAGCCCGCCAGAGCAGCCGCTGCCGACCTTTTGCGTGGGCTGGAGGATGTCCTCCCAGGACTGCGCGACCTCTACAAGGATCTCCATGAGCATCCCGAGCTCTCCTTTCAGGAGGTCCGGACAGCGGGCATCGTCGTGGAGCGGCTGCGCGCGGCGGGGTGGGACGTCACCGAAGGGCTCGGCGGCACGGAGAAGATCGCCGGTACCGGCGTCGTGGGCGTGCTCCACGGTGGCCTGAGCGATGGCCTGAACGGCTCAGCCGAAGCCCCGGTGATCCTGCTCCGCGCCGACATGGACGCCCTCCCGGTCCGCGAGGAGACCGGCCTCCCCTACGCCTCCACCGTCACCGCCACCGATCTCGACGGCACCGAGGTCCCGGTGATGCACGCCTGCGGCCACGACGTCCACGTCACCTGCCTGCTCGGCGTCACCGACCTGCTGGCCGCCAACCGCGCGTCCTGGGGCGGCACGGTGGTGGCCGTCTTCCAGCCGGCCGAGGAGGTCGGCGGCGCGCCGAAGATGATCGAGGACGGCTTCCCCGACCGCTTCCCCCGCCCCGAGATCTGCCTCGGGCAGCACGTCGGCCCGGCGCCGGCCGGGCTGGTCGGCACTCGCCCCGGCCCGGTGATGAGCTCCTGCGACACGCTGCGCGTCAAGATCTTCGGGCGTGGCGGGCACGGGTCGATGCCCGAGGCGACCATCGACCCGGTGGTCATCGCCGCCGCGATCGTCATGCGGTTGCAGACGATCGTGTCCCGCGAGATCGCGGCGAGCCGGTCGGCCGTGGTCACCGTCGGCTCCATCCACGCCGGCACCCGCGGCAACGTCATCCCGGACGACGCCGAGCTCGCCGTCACCGTCCGCACCACCACGCCGGCGGTGCGGGAGAAGGTGCTGGCCGCGATCACGCGCGTGGTGAACGCCGAGGCCGCCGCCTCCGGGGCGGAGCGGATGCCGGAGATCACGCCGCTGGACGAGCTGCCGCTGCTGGTGAACGACCAGGCGGCGACCGACGTGGTGCTCGACGCGTTCCGCACGCTGCTCGGCCCGGACCGGGTGTTCGTGCTGCCGAGCACGCTGACCGGCAGCGAGGACTTCGGGCACTTCGGCGCCACGCTCGGCGTCCCGTCCGTGTTCTGGCACTTCGGCGGCCTGGACCTCGCCGACTTCACCGAGCAGGACATCCTGTCCCTGTTGGAGGACGGGGTGCCGGCCACGCTGCCCAGCAACCACTCCCCGAAGTTCGCCCCGGCGATCGACCCGACGCTGGAGGTCGGGGTGCGGCTGATGGTGGCCGCCGCGAGCGCGTGGCTGGCGGGCACGCCGGCGGCAGAATAGGCGTTAGGCCTGTTAGGCCAGTGGAACTGGGCCTTCTGAAAGGGAGCGCTGCATGGGTGTCGGTGGATGGCTGCGCAAGAGTACGGACCGGTTCCTGAGCCGGTTCGAGGATCCGCTGGAGCAGTTCGAACTGGCCCGGCGGCGGCAGCTGGATCTGCTGGGCGACCTGGAGCACCGGCTTCTGCTGGTGCAGCCCGGCTCCCTGGAGGAGACGAACTTGCTCAAGGCCAAGTCCGATCTGGAGGGGCGGATCTCGGAGTTCCAGGGCATCATCGCGCGGCTGAAGGCTTCGCAGTCCGCCGGGGCCTCGGCCTCGGCGGCGGACCGGCTGGAGGAGGAGATGGCGCGGCTGGCGGAGGACGCCCGGCGCTGGGGCTGAGCACCGCCGACCCCTGAATACAGGGGTAAAGCTGGGGTTGATGGAAATGCCGTCAAAGGCCTGAGGTGTTAGGTTTCCCCTCATGCAGGCATCAGCGCAAATCGGCGTCACCGGACTCGCCGTCATGGGCCGCAACCTGGCGCGGAACTTCGCCCGGCACGGCTACACCGTCGCCCTTCACAACCGTACGGCCACTCGTACCCACGCTCTCGTCGAGGAGTTCGGGAGCGAGGGGACGTTCGTCCCGACTTCAGACCCCGAGGAGTTCGTCGCGGCGCTCGAGAAACCCCGGCGCCTGATGATCATGGTGAAGGCCGGGGAGGCCACCGACGCCGTGATCGACGAGTTCGCCCCGCTGCTGGAGCCCGGCGACATGATCATCGACGGCGGCAACGCGCACTTCCTGGACACCCGGCGCCGCGAGAAGGCGCTGCGCGAGCAGGGCATCCACTTCGTCGGCTCCGGCGTCTCCGGCGGCGAGGAGGGTGCGCTGCACGGCCCCTCGGTCATGCCCGGCGGCTCCGCGGAGTCCTACGCCGTGCTCGGGCCGATGCTGGAGGCGATCAGCGCCAAGGTGGACGGCGAGCCGTGCTGCACGCACATCGGCACCGACGGCGCCGGGCACTTCGTGAAGATGGTGCACAACGGCATCGAGTACGCCGACATGCAGCTCATCGCCGAGGCCTACGACCTGCTGCGGCACGTCGCGGACTACACCCCGGCGCAGATCGCGGACGTCTTCCGGGTCTGGAACAAGGGCCGGCTGAACTCCTACCTGATCGAGATCACGGCCGAGATCCTGGCGCACACCGACGCCGGGACCGACAAGCCGTTCGTGGACATCGTGCGCGACGCCGCCGAGCAGAAGGGCACCGGCCGCTGGACCGTGCAGACCGCGCTGGACCTCGGCTCGCCGGTGACCGCGATCGCGCAGGCCACGTTCGCCCGCGTGGCCTCCAGCCGGACCGCGCTGCGCGAGGCGTACCGGCAGCTGCCCGGCGGCACCGAGCACCCGCTGCGGCCGCACGAGGCCGAGCGCTACGTCGCCACCGTCGAGCACGCGCTCTACGCGTCCAAGGTCATCGCCTACGACCAGGGCTGGACGATGATCAAGGACGCCGCCGAGGAGTTCGGCTGGGACATCGACCTGGGGAGCGTCGCGGCGATCTGGCGCGGCGGCTGCATCATCCGCGCGGCGTTCCTGGACCGGATCCGGGCCGCGTACACCACCGACGCGTCGCTGCCGAGCCTGCTGTCCGAGCCGGAGTTCGCCGACGAGATCTCCAAGGCCCAGGTGCCGTGGCGGGAGGTCATCGCCGCGGCGACGCGCCGCGGGATCCCGGTCCCGGCGTTCTCGGCGGCGCTGGCGTACTACGACACGCTGCGCGCCGAGCGGCTGCCGGCGGCTTTGATCCAGGGGCAGCGGGACTTCTTCGGGGCGCACACGTACCACCGGACCGATCGCGACGGCGCGTTCCACACGCTGTGGGCGGAGCCGGGGCGGCCTGAGGTCGAGGCCTGATTCGTTCGCATCGCGGCGTGCGGTGAGCTCCGGCTTGCCGCACGCCGCTTCGCTTTGCTGCACACGGTTTCGCGCTGTCGCACGCCGTTTCCCGCTGTCTCGCGCCGTTTCCCGGTGCCTTACGCGGTTTCCGGCCAGTTCCGCAGAGCCATGTCCAACGCCTCGAACGCGGCGTTCCAGGAGGCGTCGGCGGTGCGCGGGTTGTGGAGGTAGGAGCCGGCCGCCTCCAGCGTGACGAACCCCAGGATCGTGGCGCCGAGCAGCCGGACCGCGTCGGTCTCCGCCGGTTCGCCCAGGGCGTAGCCGCGGAGCAGCGCGCGGGTCAGGTCGGAGTGCCGGCGCGCGGCGTCGGCGGCGGGGGAGTCGACGGGCAGGGGCATCCGCGCGGCGGCGAACCGGCCGGGGCACTCCTTGGCGTAGTCGCGGTAGGCGGCGGCGAAGGCCATCAGCGCCTCCCGGCCCGAACGGCCCGCCAGCGCCTCGGAGAGCCGGTCGGCGAGCTCGGTCAGCGCCCGGCCCGCGACCCGGACCCGCAGGTCGTTGGCGTTGCGGATGTGCGAGTACAGGCTCGGTTCGCGCACCCCGAACCGGCGCGCCACCACCCCGATGGTGACGTTCTCGAAGCCGATCTCGTCGGCCAGCTCGGCGGCCGCGGTCACGAGGACGTCGGGGGACAGTCCGGCGCGCGCCATCTATCTCCTTGGTTAATTAACGATTTGCCTAACCCACTTAGGCAAGCTTACCGTACCGGACATGGAACCGATCACCGAGCGCGAGATCCGCACCAGCTTCGTCAACTGCTCCAAGGGCGAGGCCCAGCGGCTCGGGCTGCCCGCCGACTTCGCCGACAAGCCGTGGGCCGACCTGGACTTCCTGGGCTGGCGCGATCCCGGCGCCCCCGAGCGCGCCTACCTGGTGGTCCAGCACGAGGGCCGCACGGTCGGCATCTCGCTGCGCGCCTCCGGCGGCTCGGCCCGCGGCTTCAGCGCCCGCAGCATGTGCTCGATCTGCCTGACCACCCGCACCGGCGGCGGCGTGGTGCTGATGACCGCGCGGCGGATCGGCGAGTCCGGCCGCAACGGGAACTCGGTCGGCCAGTATCTGTGCTCTGATCTGCAGTGTTCGTTGTTCGTACGCGGGATCAAGGGCTCCGCGAACGGCCACGACCTGGACGAGACGGTGGACGTGGACAGCCGGATCGCCCGCGCCGACGACAATCTGCGCGCGTTCCTGAAGCGGATCTTCACGGAGTAGCCGGTGATCGGCCCCGCAAGGCGCACGCAATCCCGGCGCAACCGCCCCGATCTACCGTCGGAGCAGGCTGACGTCCTACCACGCGGCCTTTTTCGCGAACCGGCGCCGGTTTCCCCCACCGGCGTCGGTTCGACCTCGGCGGTACGCGGACGGTCAGACCATCGCCTCGATCAGGCGGCGGCTGACGATCAGCGCTTGGTAGAGCCCCTGTTCCGGTGAGGTGCCGGAGGCCTGGTGCAGGACGACGCCCAGGACGAGGTGGTCCTCGCCGTCGATGGTGCGGTGCGCGGCCCACATCAGGGCGCCGCCGGCCGGGGTGCTGGAGCCGGTCTTGCCGCCGACCACGCCGTCGGAGCCGAGCAGCGAGTCGGTGTTGGGCAGGACCGTCGGGTCGTCCGGGACCTGGGTCGAGGGCTCGCCGGTCAGGGTGACCAGGGTGGGGTCGGTCAGCGCGCTCTCGGCGAGCAGCAGCTGGTCGGCGGCGGTGCTGCGGGTGGTGGCGTCCAGGCCGCTGGGGTCGGTGTACGTGGTGTTCCTCATGCCCAGCTCGGCCGCCGCGTTGTTCATCCGGTCCACGAAGGCCGTCTGGTCGCCGGCGTCCCAGCGGGCCAGCAGCCGGGCGACGTTGTTCGCCGACGGGACGAGCATCAGCTCCAGCAGGGACCGCTCGCTGAGCCGCTGGCCGGCGCGCACCGGCGCCGAGCTCTCGTCACGCGAGTAGGACTCCGTCTCCGCCTGCTGGTCGACGGTGATGTCCGGCCCGTTCTGGCCGTCGGCCAGCGGATGGTCCTTGAGGATGACGTAGGCGGTCATCACCTTGGCCACGCTCGCGATCGGCACGGGGGTCTGGTCCCCGCAGGTGCCGAGGTCCCCGATGCCCTGCGCCCACAGCGCGGTCTCGCCGTCCTGCGGCCACGGCAGGGAGATGGCCAGGGTGCGGTAGGCCGGGGCGACGATCTTGAGGTCGGGTTGCGGAGGCGAGTTGCCACGGGTGGCGTAGACGGCCGCGATCGTGCCGCCGCCGAGCGCCAGCACGGTGCCGGCGGCGATGGCGGCGGTGCGCAGACGCCGCCGGGGCCGGGGCTTCTCGGCGGACGGTGGCGGTGGCGGTTCGTCGGCTGACTTCTCGGCGGGCTTCTCTGCGGGCTTCTCTGTGGCTTCCGCAGCGCGCTGCGCGGGCGGCTTCTCTAATCGGCCAGGCGCAGCCTCGGATCCCGGCGCCGACTCCACCGCTGGCGCCGCCGCCTCGGACCGCTCGGACTCCGGCTCGGTCGCCGGGATCTCAGAGCGCTCCGATGCCGCCTGCTCTTCCAGTTCTGGATTGGGCACCCATCGAAGCTAGCGGAGCCCCCGCGTCGAACGCGATCTCGAACCGAAGGTTGTGACAGAACCGCGGGACATCACTCAGGTCCGGCTAGGCCAGGAAGGTCGTCAGCACCGCCGCCGCGGCCCGCAGTTCAGCCGCCTTGTCCGCGTGGCCCGAGCCCTCGTAGACCTCAGCGGCGTGCTCGCGTTCGGCGATCTCCGCGCGCACGATCGCCGCGACGTCCGCCTCGCTCAGCTCGCGGCGCGCCGCCTCGGCCGCGCCGATCCCGACCGCGCTGGCCTCGATGGCCCCGGCGGCCGGCACCACGGCCACGTCCACGGCTTCGGCGTTCTCGATCGCGGCGAGCGTGGCGCGCAGCGTGGAGGCGGTGGCACGGTCGCGGGCCTTCATCGCGGCCGGAAGGGCGGCACGGAGGCGGTCACGCAGGGAACTCGGGTCGGTCATGGAATGACCGTAGGTGTGCCAGCCTCCGGTGATCAAACGCTTATACCGAACCATTCGGCCAAGGTGGCCACCGTGCGCTTGGAGTCGGTGTGGTGCAGCCCGACGATGCCGAGCCGTGCGGCGCCCTGCAGGTTGTGCTCCAGGTCGTCGATCATCACGCAGTCCGACGGCTCGACCCCCAGCCGCGTGCACGCGATCTCGTAGATCGCCCGCGACGGCTTGCGCACCCCCACCTCGCCGGAGATCACCGACGTGTCGGCCAGCTCCGCCAGGTCGTACCCGGCATAGGCGTCGTCGCCCAGCGAGTTGGAGACGATCGCCACCGGCACGCCGGCGGCCCGCAGCGCACGTATCGCGGCGACCATCTCCGCGTCCGGCTTCAGCAGCGCCTGGAACGAGTCGACGAACCCGGGCGCCGGCACGACGATCCCGCGCGGCGCCAACAGCTCGGCGATCCCGCGCTCGAACTCCGCCTGGTCGATCCGGCCGCATTCGTGCTCCACCAGCAGCGCGCCGGCGGCCGGCTCGCTCCGGAAGAGCGTCCCGAACAACGTCGGATCACCGGACACCGACACCGAATACGTTTCGAAGGCCTCGAAGATGCTCGACGTCAGCACTCCGCCGAAGTCGGTGAGGACGGCGCGGGGGGTGGTGCTCATGCCGACTCCAAGGGCGCGAACCGCGGCGGACGACGCTCCAGGTAACTGTGCACGCCCTCGGCGGCGTCGGGGTGGCGGAACGACTCGTGCATCAGCTTGTCCGCCACCGCGATCGCGGTCGGCAGGTCCGAATCCATCGCCTGGTACACCTGCTGCTTCATCAACGCCATGGACCGCGGCGAGCAGTTCTCGGCGAGGTCCGCCGCGTAGGCCAGAGTCTCGGCGACCAGGGACTCGGCGGGTAGGAGCCTGTCGACCAGGCCCATGGCGCGCGCCTCGTCGCCGAGCACCACCCGCGCCGACATCAGCAGGTCCAGCGCCCGGCTCTGTCCGACCAGGCGCGGCAGCAGCCAGGCGATCCCGTACTCGGCGATCAGGCCGCGCCGCGCGAAGGCCGTCGTGAACTTGGCTTCGTGCGTCGTGAAGCGCAGATCGCAGTACAGCGCCTGCACGAGTCCGAGCCCGGCCGCCGGTCCGTTGATCGCTGCGATCAGGGGTTTGCGAAAGGACAGTGGCCGCTCGCGGGGCCGGCGCTCGGCCTGCGCCTGGGCCTGCGTGATGGCGTCCGGATCGACCGTGCCGAGCTGCGACAGGTCCTCCATGTCGGCCCCGGCGCAGAACCCGCGTCCCGCGCCGGTGACCACCACGACCCGCACGTCGTCGTCGGCCTCCGCCTCGTCGAGCAGCGCGAAGTACCGCTCCTCCAGCGGGATGTTCCAGGCGTTCAGGCGCTCCGGCCGGTTGAGGGTGAGCAGCAGGACCGCGCCGTGCCGCTCGGCCAGGACCAGCTCGGGTGCCTCAGTGCTTTGCGTCATTGCTGCCTCTGCCTTCTTCTCAACAGGCCGGATCGGTCGGGCGTCTCAGTCCTTCGGCCCGCCGGCCGCGTAGATCACCTGGCCGGAGACGAACCCGGCGTCCTCGCGCACCAGGAACGAGGCCACGGCCGCGATGTCCTCGGGCTTGCCGGAGCGGCCGACCGGGATCTGGCTGATCGCGACCTCGCGGAAGACGTCGAAGTCGACGCCCATCCGAGCCGCGGTGGCCTTGGTCATGTCGGTCTCGATGAAGCCCGGCGCGATGGCGTTGGCGGTGACGCCGAACTTGCCGAGCTCGATCGCCAGCGTCTTGGTGAAGCCCTGCATGCCGGCCTTCGCCGCGGCGTAGTTCGCCTGGCCCCGGTTGCCCAGCGCCGAGGTGCTGGACAGGTTCACGATCCGGCCGAACCCGGCGTCCACCATGTGCTTCTGGGCGGCCCGCGACATCAGGAACGCGCCGCGCAGGTGGACGTTCATCACCGCGTCCCAGTCCCCGACGGTCATCTTGAACAGCAGGTTGTCGCGCAGGATCCCGGCGTTGTTGACCAGGATCGTGGGCGCGCCGAGCTCGGCGGCGATCCGGGTGACCGCCGCGGCCACCTGCTCCTCGTCGGACACGTCGCAGCCCACGGCCAGCGCCCTGCCGCCGGCCTTGGTGATCGCCGCGACGGTGTCCGCGCACGCGGTCTCGTCCAGGTCGACGACGGCGACCGCGTGCCCGTCGGCGGCCAGCCGGGCGGCCACGGCCGCGCCGATGCCGCGGGCGGCTCCGGTGACGATCGCGGTGCGCGGGGTGTCGTGCGGGGCGGCGGTGGTCTGGTCGGTCATGGCAGAGTCCTCAGCGCTTCGGTGATCAGGGCGTCGATCATGTCGGTGGTCGGGGCGGACGAGGAGGCGCGGTTGCGCGGCTCGTCCAGGACGCGCCGCAGCACGCCCTCGGCGATGATGGCGATCTTCCACAGGCCCAGCGCGTGCCAGAAGCCGAGCGCGGAGCCGTCCCGGCCGCTGGCGTCGAGGTAGGCCGCGGCCAGCTCGTCGCGGCTCGGGAAGCCGGGCATCATCGAGTGGCTGAGCAGGCCCGCGCCGGCCTCGCCGGCCGCCGGCCAGTAGGCCAGCAGCGTGCCGACGTCGGCCAGCGGGTCGCCGAGCGTGCACAGCTCCCAGTCCAGGACCGCGGTGACCGCGCCGTCCCGGGGCGAGACGATCACGTTGCGCAGGTGGAAGTCGCCGTGCACGAGGGTGAGCTCGCGCTGCTCGGGGATCGCCGCGGCCAGCCGGGCGGTCAGCGTGTCCAGGTCGGCGGACTCGCGGGTCTTCGAGTGCTGCCACTGCGTCGTCCAGCGCTTCAGCTGGCGCTCGGCGTAGGGCTTGTGGCTGGCCAGGTCGACCAGTCCGGTCTTGTCCAGGTCGACGGCGTGCACCGGCGCCAGGGCGCGGGCGATCGACAGGCCGACCGCGTGCCGGGTCGGCTCGTCGACTCCGGCGACGGTCTTCTCCCGGTCCAGGACCAGGCCGTCGACGAACTCCATCAGGACCATCGGGACGCCGTCCGCGTCCCACACGCCGAACACCTGCGGGACGGGCACGTCAGAGTCCTGCAACGCGGTCAGGATGCGCGCCTCGCGGGCCACGTCGTGCGCCGAGGCCAGCAGGTGGCCCAGCGGCGGGCGGCGCAGGATCCAGCGGCGCCCGGAACTGTCGGTGACCGCGTAGGTCAGGTTCGACTGCCCGACGCCGACCCGGGTCAGCGACAGCGGGAGCTCGTGGTCGATCCCTGATTCGCGCAGCCAGCCGGAGACCAGCCCTGGCAGCTCCTCTGGTGCGGGACCGGCCGATGCCTCAGACACCGGCCTGCCCCAGCAGCGCGCCGCCGTCGATGACCAGCGTCTCGCCGGTGATCCAGGCCGCGGCGTCGGAGGCCAGGAAGGCGACCGCCGAGGACACGTCCTCCGGCTCGCCGATGCGGCCCAGCGGGTAGGAGCCGGCGACCTCCTCTTCGCGCTCGAACAGGGCCGCGGCCAGCTTGGTGCGGACCACCGCCGGCGCTACGCCGTTGACCCGCACCTTCGGCGCCAGCTCCAGCGCAAGCTGCTTGGTGACGTGGATCAGCGCGGCCTTGCTGGCGTTGTAGACGCCGAGGTTCGGCGCGACGTGGATGCCGCCGATCGAGGCGGTGTTCACCACCGAGCCGCCGTGCTCGCCCATCCACGCCTTCACCGCCAGCGAGGTCCACAGGATCGGGCCCCACAGGTTGGTGTCGAGCGTCTTGGCGAAGCGGCTCTTCTCGATGTCGATCAGCGGGCCGTACGCCGGGTTGGTGCCGGCGTTGTTGACCAGGATGTCCAGGCTGCCGAAGCGCTCGATGGCGAACGCCACGCAGGCGCGGGCCGCGTCCTCGTCGGTGGCGTGCGCCTGGAAGCCGACCGCGGTGCCGGGTCCTTCGACCTGCTTGGCGGCTTCCTCGGCGTTCTCCTTGGTGCGCGAGGTGAGGACGACGTTCGCGCCGCCGGCGGCCAGCGTCTGCGCGATCGCCAGGCCGATGCCGCGCGAAGCGCCGGTGACGATGGCCGTGCGGCCGTTCAGCGAGGGGATGAGGGGGCTGGTCATGAGCTGAGGGGACTCCTGTATATCAGTGCTTGTACACAGATTGGTGCTAGAACACAGATCAGTGCTAGAACACAGATCAGTGCTTGTACTTGGCGAGTTCGATCCGGGCGATGGAGCGCTTGTGGACCTCGTCCGGTCCGTCGGCCAGCCGCAGCGTCCGCAGGTGGGCCCAGGCCCAGGCCAGCGGGAAGTCGTCGGTGACCCCGGCGCCGCCGTGCACCTGGATCGCGCGGTCGATGATGCGCAGCGCCATCTCCGGGGCCGCGACCTTGATGGCGGCGATCTCGGTGCGCGCGGCCTTGTTGCCGACCGTGTCCATCATCCAGGCGGCCTTCAGCGTCAGCAGCCGCGTCTGCTCGATGTCGATCCGGGACTCGGCGATCCAGTCCTGGATGTTGGCGCGCTCGGCGAGCGGCCGGCCGAAGGTGACGCGCTCGGAGGCGCGGCGGCACATCAGTTCCAGCGCGCGCTCGGCCATGCCGATGGTGCGCATGCAGTGGTGGATCCGGCCCGGGCCCAGGCGCGCCTGGCTGATCGCGAAGCCCTCGCCCTCGCCCTTGAGCAGGTCCTCGGCCGGGACGAAGACGTCCTCGAAGGTGATCTCGGCGTGCCCCTCGCGGTCCTGGTAGCCGAAGACCGGCAGCGAGCGCACGATCGTGACGCCCGGCGCGTCCAGCGGCACCACCATCATCGACTGCTGGCGGTGCGGCTCGGCCTCCGGGTCGGTCTTGCCCATGACGATCAGCACGCGGCAGTTCTGGTGCATGGCGTTGGACGTGAACCACTTGCGGCCGTTGAGCACGTAGCCGCCGCGCGCGTCGTCGCGGACCATGAGCATCTCGATGTTGGTCGCGTCCGAGGAGGCCACGGCCGGCTCGGTCATCGCGAACCCGGACCGGATCTCGCCGTCCAGCAGCGGCTTGAGCCACTTCTCCTTGTGCGCCTCGGACCCGAAGAGCGTGAGCACTTCCATGTTGCCGGTGTCGGGGGCGGCGCAGTTGGTGGCCTCCGGCGCGAGGTGGCTGCGGCCCATGATCTCGGCCAGCGGCGCGTACTCGAAGTTGGTGAGCCCGGGGCCCCATTCGGGGTGCGGGTGGAAGAGGTTCCACAACCCGCGCTTCCGGGCCTCGGTCTTCAGCTCCTCGATGACCGCGGGCTGGTGATGAGGGTCCCCGGAGGCGCGCATCTGCTCCTCGTAGACCTCTTCGGCGGGGTAGATCTGCTCGTCCATGAAGGCGAGGAGATCGTCCTGGTAGCGCTTCGCGCGGTCGGAGACAACGAACATGATTCCGGTATAGTTGAGGTCGGCGTCAAGTTCAAGTAGGGAGACGGCGTTTCGGCATGGTGAAGTCTGAGGTTCGCGTCACACCGCGCAGCGCACGCGGGATCCGCACGCGGAACGCACTGGTCGCGGCCGCGCGCGTGGTGTTCGAGCGCGACGGATACCTGGACGCCCGGCTGGCCGACATCTCGGCCGAAGCCGGCGTCGCCTCCGGCTCGCTGTACACCTACTTCGAGGGCAAAGAGGAGATCTTCCAGGCGGTCGCCGAGCAGGTGACCGAGGAGATGGTGCACCCGCACCTGCGCGCCCGGACCGGTGTCACGGACCCGCGCGAGCTGATCGACCTCGCCAATCGCGAGTACCTGCGCGCGTACAAGAAGAACGCCAAGCTGATGGGCCTGTTCGAGCAGGTGTCGCACATCGACGAGGAGTTCCGCGCGGTGCGGATCGAGCGCGCGAACGCCTTCGTGCAGCGCAACGCGAAGATGATCCGGACGTTGCAGGACGCCGGGGCCGCCGATCCGGAGCTGGATCCGCTGCTGACGGCGCACGCGCTGTCGGGGATGGTGTCGCGGATGGCCTTCGTGGCGTACGTGCAGAAGGTGCCGATGCCGTTCGAGAAGTTGGTGGAGACGCTGAACCGGATCTGGATCAAGGCGCTGAGCCTGCCGGCTGTGGGCGGCTCTATGAACGGCTCTGTGGGCGGCTCCGAATAGGCTCCGGGCCCATGGGCTACAACACCGACTTCCGGGGCGCGGTCGCGGTCGTGCCGCCGCTGAACCGGCATGAGATCGCGTATCTCCGGCGTTTCGCGGGCACCCGGCGCATGGACCGGGATCTCGGACCGTACTACTGCGGTACGGGATTTAGGGGCCAGGATGAGGAACCGGACATCCGCGACTACAACAAGCCGGGGTTCGAGCAGCCCGGGCTGTGGTGCAAGTGGGAGCCGACGGACGACGGCGGCCGGATCCAGTGGAACCAGATCGAGAAGTTCTATGACGGCGAGCTGTGGATGGCGTACCTGGTGAGGAACTTCCTCATGCCGGACGCGCTCCTTGCCGAAGAGCTGAAGTCCCGTGTCGAAGGCCGCTACTACGCGCCGGAGTTCGCCCACTTCACGTTTGACCACCTGGTGAACGGAGTCATCGACGCGGAGGGCGAGGAGGAGGACGACGTCTGGCAGCTCATCGTCACCGACAACGTGGTCACCACGCGCGCCGACGGCGAGGAGTCCGCTCCGATCACGGACACCGCGTGGGGCGTTTACCTGCGAGCGGAGGCCGAGCTCACCGCTTCCGATGAGCTCTGACCTGCCCTCGTCGTCAACCGCCGGGCGCGCTCAGCTCGCCGGCAGGTCCACCAACTCCGCGAGGCGCCGCCGGTGCCGCGAAGGAGCGCCGAGCGCGAGCGACGTGCTCTTCGCGCGCTTCAGATACAGGTGCGCGGGGTGCTCCCAGGTGAAGCCGATGCCGCCGTGCATCTGCACGCACTCCTCGGCGGCCTGAACCGCGACCGCCGAACAGTGCGCCTGCGCCACGGCGACCGCGATCGCCTGCTCCTCGCCGGTGGCCGACACCGCGTGGCGCGCGACTGCGCGGGCCTGCGCGATCTGTACCCACAGCTGCGCCAGCCGGTGCTTGAGGCCTTGGTAGGACCCGACCGCGCGGCCGAACTGGTGCCGCGTCTTCACGTACTCGACCGTGGTTGCCAGGCAGCGCTCGGCCAGCCCCAACTGCTCGGAGGCGAGGATCGCCGCCGCGCTGAGCAGCGCGCTCTGGAGCGCGCCGTAGCGCGTCGTCAGCAGCATGGCGGGGGTGTCGTCGTACTCGATGTCGCACAGGACGCGCGTCATGTCGAGCGACGTCACCGCCGTGCGCTTCGCGTCCGAGGCCTGCACGACGTAGATCGAGCCGTCGGCCGGGACCAGCAGGACATCGGCCGGCAGCGCGTCCGCGACGCTCGTGACCCGACCGGTGACGCGGGCCTCGTGCGGATCCTCGCGGGGCGGCCAGGGCGTGACCGAGACCCGGCCCTTGTACGTCGTGTCCGGCGAGCGCGTGAACGGGATCGCGACGGCGACCGTCTGCTCGCCCGCGGCGATCCGGCGGAGCAGTTCGTCGGCCGCGGCGGCGGTGCCGTTGCCGGCGTCGTGGACGGCCAGCAGCAGCGCGGTGGCGGTCAGGTTGCCCAGGAACGGGACCGGCGCGACCGCCTTGCCCAGCTCCTCGGCGACCACCGCGGCCTCGCGCAGCGAAGCGCCGGCGCCGCCGAGCGATTCGGGGATCAGCAGTCCCGCCGCGCCGATCCCGGTGCCGAGCGCCTTCCACAGCTCCGCGTCGTAGGGCTCGGCCGACTCGGTCCGGGCCAGCACCGAGGCCCACGGCGCGCGGTCGGCGAGCAGGTCGGCGACGGCGGTGCGCAGCTCTTCTTCGGGCTCTGAGTAGAGCAGTTCCTCGCTCACCGGGGGAGGTCCTTCCACGCGACGTCCTTGTCCGCCCGGATCTCGCCGGGCAGGCCCAGGACGCGTTCGGCGATGATGTTCAGCAGGATCTCCGAGGTGCCGCCCTCGATCGAGTTGCCCTTGGCCCGCAGGTAGCGGTAGCCGGGGGAGCGGCCGACGAAGTCGACGGTGTCGGGCCGGCGCATGGTCCAGTCGTCGTAGCGCAGGCCCTCCTCGCCGAGCAGTTCCAGCTCCAGGCCGGAGATCTGCTGGTTGAGCGTGGCGAAGGCGTACTTCGCCGCCGAGCCCTCGGGGCCGGGCTGGCCGGCCGCGAGCTGCGCGGACAGGCGCATCGCGGTCAGGCGCGCGGCTTCGGCGGCGACCCAGAGGATCATCAGCCGGTCGTGCAGCGCGGCGTCGCGGACCCCGGGATTGTCGCGCCAGCGCTGGGCCAGCACGCCGATCATCCCCGACTCGCGCGGCGAGGACCCGCCGCCGATCGCCACGCGCTCGTTCATCAGCGTGGTCTGCGCGACCTTCCAGCCTTCGCCGACCGCGCCGAGGCGCTGGCTGTCGGGGATGCGGACGTCGGTGAGGAAGACCTCGTTGAACTCGGCCTCGCCGGTGAGCTGCCGCAGCGGCCGTACCTCGACGCCGGGGGCGGTCATGTCCAGGACGAAATAGGTCATGCCCTGGTGCTTGGGGACGTCCGGATCGGTGCGGGTGACCAGGATTGCCCAGCGCGCCTCGTGCGCCATGGACGTCCAGACCTTCTGGCCGTTGACGATCCAGTCGGCGCTGTCGCCTTCGCCTTCGCTGTCGCGGACGGCGCGGGTGGCCAGCGCGGCGAGGTCGGATCCGGCGCCGGGCTCGGAGAAGAGCTGGCACCAGACCTCCTCCCCGCACCACAGCGGCCGCAGCCAGCGCTGCTTCTGCTCGTCGCTGCCGAAGGCGAGGATGGTCGGCGCGGCCATCCCCAACCCGATGCCGATACGCCGGGGGTCGTTGTCGGGCGCGCCGGCCGCAGCGAACGCCTTCTCGGCGACCGGCTGCAGGTCACGCGGCAGCCCCAGCCCGCCGAGGCCTTCGGGATAGTGGAGCCAGGCCAGCCCGGCGTCGAAGCGGGCTCGGAGGAAGTCCTGTTTGCTGGTGGTGCGGGGATCATGGGCGGCCAGGAAGTCCTGGACGCGGTTCTCGAGGTCGTGCTGGGTGATCAATGGCGGCACCCTTGCTTTCCAACCGGTCGGTAACTGTCCGCTCAGTATTCTCCCGGCGAGGGTGGTGTCAACAGGGGTGATCGAATTCAGCACTCATGATCGGCCCACCACGCCTTCGCCGCGGCGAGGAGATGACGGCGGACTTCGGCCACGTGCGGGTTGGCCGAACCGCCGGGCCGGCGCACCAGGTAGGCGGTGTTCAGGGGCGCTTCGTCGGGCTCGTGGAGCAGGATCAGGGCTCCGCTGTCGAGTTCGGCGCGGCAGAGGTACTTCGGGAGGACTGTCCAGCCGGCGCCCGCCACCACGGCGGTGCGGATCCCGCGCAAGTCAGGGATCGTGGTGAGCTGCGTCGGGGCGGTCAGGCGCTGGTTGAAGACGTAGCGCCAGTAGCGGCGGACTATCGGGAGGTCGGCGTCGTACGCGATGAGGGGGACGTCGGCCAGTGCTGCCGGAAGGGTTGCGTCCTTCAGTCTTTCGGCCCACAGCGGCGCCGCCACGAGCACGAACTCCTCGTCGGCGAAGGGCTCTGAGACCAGGCCCCGGGAGTTCGGACGGCGGGTGGAGATCACCAGGTCGTGGCGGCCGGCGCGGAGCTCGTCGAGCAGGTCGTCGGTGAGGCCGGTGGTGACCCGGAGCTGGACGCCGGCGGCGATCAGCGGGGCGACCAGCCCCATGCCGACCGCGCCCAGGAACTCCGCGGGGCCGGCGAGGTGGACCGGCTCGGTGGCCGGGGTGTCGGCGTCGTCGCTGAGGCCGGACAGCCGGTCCAGCGGCGAGGCGACCTGCGCGGCGAGGTCGTCGGCGTAGGGGAGCGGGGCGACGCCGCGGGCCCGGCGCTCGAACAGTTCGCGGCCCAGCCGGGTCTCCAGCGCGCGGATCTGTGTGGTGACCGTCGACTGGGACAGGCCGAGCAGGTGCGCCGCGGCGGTGAAGGAACCGGAGCGGTGCACCGCGAGGAAGGTGCGCAGTTGGTTGAGGTCCAGTGGTTCGGCCATGCGCCGAGGCTACCGCGATCCATCGGAAAATCGATAGTCGCTATCGGAGTGCCCATTGGTCTCGATAGGTTCATGAGGTTTACCGTCTTGGCATGGCAAAGATCCTGATGGTTCTGACCGGTGCCGACTCCTGGACGCTGAAGGACGGCACGAAGCACCCGACCGGCTTCTGGGCCGAGGAGGCCGTGGTGCCCTACCAGGCGCTGAAGGCGGCCGGGCACGAAGTGACGGTCGCGACGCCCGGCGGCGTGGTCCCCACCGCGGACGCCGGCAGCCTGTCCGCGCAGTTCACCGGCGGCGAGGACGGCGCGCAGCAGATGGCCGACGCCGTCGCGGCGATGACCGAGCTCCGCAGCCCGGTGGCGCTGGCCGACGTCTCGGTCGACGACTACGACGCGGTGTTCTACCCCGGCGGCCACGGCCCGATGGAGGACCTGGCCGAGGACGCCGACTCCGGCCGCGTCCTGAGCACCGCCCTGGCCTCCGGCAAGCCGCTCGCGGTGGTCTGCCACGGCCCGGCGGCCCTGCTCGCCGCGCACACGCCGGACGGCACCTCGGCGTTCGCCGGCTACTGCGTCGCCGCGTTCACGAACGAGGAGGAGGTCCAGGGCGGCCTCGCCGACAAGGCGAAGTGGCTGCTGGAGGACCGCCTGGTCGCCGACGGCGTGGTGGTCGACAAGGCCGCGCCGTGGACGCCGCACGTGGTCGTGGACCGGAACCTGATCACCGGGCAGAACCCGATGTCCTCCGCGCCGCTGGCGGCCGAGCTGCTGAAGGCGCTCGGCTGAGCTTGCCCGTGAGCTCGCGCCGGTCGTCCCGGCGTCCGGCGCTGCCGAGCAGTGGCAGCGCCGGTGCCCGTCGGCGACGATGAGCAGACCGGACCCAACCGCTCGCGCTCATCATCTTGTATCCCCCACCCCTCACTCTCCTGGAGCAACCCGTGTCCGTCACCAGCCGTGAATGGCAGCTGATCGCCCGCCCCGTCGGCGAGCCGAAAGCCTCCGACTTCCGTCTCCTGCAGGCCGAGGTCGCCGATCCCGGGCCGGGGCAGATCCTGGTGCGGAACACGTTCCTGTCCGTCGACCCCTACATGCGCGGCCGGATGAACGACGTCCCGTCCTACATCCCGCCGTTCCAGCTCAACGAGCCGATGACCGGCGGCGCGGTCGGCGTCGTGGTGGCGGCCGGGGACGGCTCGGCGGTGCCGGTCGGCGCGACGGTCTCGCACTTCGAGGGCTGGCGCGAGTACGCGCTGCTGGACGCGTCCAAGGTGCAGCAGCTCGACGTCTCGGTGGCCCCGGCGCAGGCCTACCTCGGCGTGCTCGGCATCACCGGTCTGACCGCGTACGTCGGCCTCACCGAGATCGCGCCGGTGAAGGAGGGCGACGTCGTCTTCGTTTCCGGCGCCGCCGGGGCCGTCGGTTCCGTCGCCGGGCAGATCGCCAAGAAGCTCGGGGCGTCGAAGGTCATCGGCTCGGCCGGCGGCCCGGAGAAGGTGCGCCGGCTCAAGGACGACTTCGGGTACGACGTCGCGATCGACTACCGCGAGGGAGACCTGCGCAAGCAGCTGAAGGAGGCCGCGCCGGAGGGCATCGACGTGTACTTCGACAACGTCGGCGGCGACACCCTCGACGCGGCGCTGACCCGGATGAACCTGTTCGGGCGCATCGCGCTGTGCGGCGCGATCTCGGTGTACAACGCGGAGTCCACGCCGCCCGGGCCGAGCCACCTGACCAACGCCATCGGCAAGAGCCTGACGCTGCGCGGCTTCACCATCGGGCACCACATGAAGGCGTTCCCGGAGTACATCGGCAAGGCCGCCGGGTGGCTCGCGGAGCGGTCGCTGCACGTCGACGAGACCGTCGTCGACGGCATCGACAACGGTTTGAACGCCTTCTTCGGGGTCATGAGCGGGGCCAACACCGGGAAGATGCTGGTGCGGCTGACCGAGGACTGAGGGTTTCTGGTCCGAACGGTCGTCTCGACCTCCCGCACCGCGCCCGGGTGGGATAGGGAGGACGCATGCGAATCGTGATTGCGGGCGGCCACGGACAGATCGCTCTGTTGCTGGAGGCGCGGCTGAGTGTTGACGGGCACACCGTGCAGGGGCTGCTGCGCCGCCCCGACGGTGCCGACGATCTGGTGGCCGCCGGGGCCGAGCCGGTCGTGTTCGATCTGGAGAGCGCCACCGCCGAGTCGTTGGCCGAGGTCATCCGCGGCGCCGACGCCGTGGTGTTCGCGGCCGGCGCCGGCGCCGGGAGCTCGGCCGAGCGGAAGTACACCGTCGACCTCGGGGGCTCGGTGCTGCTGGCCGACGCCGCCGAGCTGGCCGGGGTGCGGCGCTTCGTGCAGATCTCCTCGATGGGCGCCGGGGCGCCCGCGGCGCCCGGCTCCGACGCGACCTGGGTGGCCTACATCGACGCGAAAACCAAGGCCGAAGACGATCTCCGGCGCCGCGACCTGGACTGGACCATCATCCGACCCGGCGGCCTGGTGAACACGCCGGGCCTGGGACTGGTGCACCTCGTCCCGCACACCGGTCGCGGCACGGTCCCGCGCGTCGACGTCGCGAACGTCCTCGCCGAGGTCATCGAACAGCACGCGGCCGTCCACCAGACCCTCGAACTGGTGTCCGGGTCCACCCCGATTTTTCAAGCCGTCGAAGCCTGGAAGGGATGAAGAAATGCAATACATCACTTTGAATGACGGCGCGCGCATCCCGCAGTTGGGTTTCGGCGTCTGGCAGGTGCCCGACGCCGGGGCGCAGGCCGCGGTCGCGACCGCGCTCGAGGTCGGCTACCGGCACCTGGACACCGCGGCCGCCTACGAGAACGAAGCCGGTGTGAGCCGCGGTATCCGGGATTCCGGCGTCCCGCGCGAGGACATCTTCCTCACCACCAAACTCTGGAACGGCGACCACGGCTACGACGCCGCGCTGCGCGCCTTCGACCAGAGCCTGGAGCGCCTCGGCACCGACTACGTGGACCTGTATTTGATTCACTGGCCGGTGCCCGAACAGGATTTGTATATCGAGACCTGGCGCGCCCTGGAGAAAATCAATTCCGACGGCCGGGCCCGCAGCATCGGTGTCTGCAACTTCACCGCCGAGACGCTGGAGCGCCTGGTCGAGGAGTCGTCCAAGATCCCGGCGATCAACCAGATCGAGCTGCACCCCTACTTCCCGCAGCCGGCGATGCGCCAGCTGGACGAGAAGCTGGGCATCGTCACCGAGGACTGGAGCCCGCTCGGCCAGGGCGGCGACCTGCTCAAGGAGCCGGTGCTGGCGCGGATCGCCGAGGCGCACGGCAAGAGCGCCGCGCAGGTCGTGCTGCGCTGGCACCTGCAGCTCGGCGACGTGGTGATCCCCAAGTCGGTCACGCCGTCGCGGATCAAGGAGAACTTCGAGGTCTTCGACTTCGAGCTCACCGAGGCCGAGATGGACGAGATCACGATGCTGCGGCGGGACGACGGCCGGATCGGGCCGGATCCGGCGCATTTCAACTACGTGGGGTAGGCGCGCGGGTGTGGTTCGTCGGCCCTCCTGCTGCGCGGGGAGGGCCGACGAGGTGGTCGTGCCGTGGTCGTGCCGTAGTCGTGCCGTGTCAGTCGGCTGTCAGTACGGCGCGCAGTTCGCGCGTCTTCGCGTGCCAGGGGCTGTCGGATCCGTCGACCCCGCTCCATTCGTCGCCGAGCTCGCTGTCGTCGGCCATGGTGCGGTCGATCGCCGCGATCGCCAGCGGCAACAGGTCGGGGGTGAGGGGCGGGAGCGGCTGCTTCGGGCCGTAGGCGGCTGCTACGAAGCGCGCGCCGCCGTCCGACAGTTCGCGGGCTACCAGCGCGGCCGCGGCTATCGCGTACGCGCCGACGTCCCCTTCCAGATATCCGTCGCATTCCGCGGCTTCGCGAAGCGCCTCGCGGATGGCGGCGGCGCGGTCTTCCTGCGGGAGGTCGTCGAGGCGGCCGGAGAAGTCGGCGGCGTCGTCGTTGTCGAACGGTCCGGCGTCCCAGAAACCCATGGTGGCGGCCTCAGCTCTCGATGTCTTTGTCTTCGGTGACTTCTTCGTCGAACTTTTTTTCGTCGAGCTCTTCGTCGTCCTCGCCGGTGTAGGCGTTCAGCGCCTCGCGGGAGCGGGCCAGGACGCTGATCCACGCGCCGTCGGCGGCGTGCGCGAGGAGGTCGTCGCCGACGTAGTACGTGGTCTTGTACCAGTCGGGCTGGATGCGCGGGAGGGCCGTGAGGCCGTCTTCGTCGGCGGCTTCGGGGCCGAGCTGGCCCCAGCACTTCTCCATGCTGTCGACCTCCGTGAGGACCGTCTCGGACATCAGGGCTTCGACGAGGGCCAGCGAGAGCCTGTCCGTCCAGGGCAGCCACTCCTCCTCGGTCTTGTCGAGGAGGTCGGCGCGGTAGTAGGTCGGCGGGTCGTCCTGGCCGAGGTCTTCGATGAGGACGCCCCACGAGCAGACGCCCTGGTTCTCGTCGCGGAAGACCAGGGCGCCTTCGTACGTCTCCAGGTCTTCCGGCGCGCTCAGCGGGTCCTGGTTGCGGGTCAGGTCGTCGCGGCGGCCGAAGCGCTTGAGACCCTCGCGCAGCGCGGCCGGCAGCGGGAGGCCGAGAGCGGCCGCGGCGGCGTCGAGATCGGCGTCGGCGTATCCGTCACCGTCGGCGAGGGGGCGCTCGGACCAGTCGGCGGCAAGGACCTCGGCTACGCGCCAGGCGGCGGCGCGGTCGCCGGGGGCGGCCACGGCGGGGGCGGCCACGGCGGCGTGGAGGGCCGCGGATATGCGGGCGGCGGCGCTTTCGGGGGCCGCTTGCGCATCGATGTCGGTCATGGGGCCACACCGTAGCGGCGGCCACCGTCAACGTGCGCGACCATGGCTTATATGAAGAACGACGGACTCGCGGTCGCGGTGATCGGCCTGGGCGGCATCGCCCGGGGCGCGTACCTGCCGGTACTGGGCACGCGCGCGGACCTGCGGCTCCGGCTGATGACGCGCGACCGGTCCCGCTTGGACGCACTCGGGGCGGCGTACCACGTACCGCCGGAGTGCCGGTTCACGGAGTTGGAGGTGCTGCTCGCCGATCCGCCACAGGCGGCGTTCGTGCACGTCGCGACGGTCGCGCACGCGGAGGTCGTGACCCGCCTGCTGGACGCCGGCGTCCCGACGTACGTCGACAAACCGCTGGCCGACACGCTCGCCGCCTCGCGCGCCCTGATCGCGCACGCGGAGCGCACCGGCACCCCGCTGATGGTCGGCTTCAACCGGCGCCACGCACCGGCCTACGTCGAGGCGGCCCGCTCCCCCCGCGAGACGGTGATCCTGCAGAAGAACGAGGCCGACGCACCGGGGGCGGTCCGCGACGTCGTGTTCGACGACTTCATCCACGTGGTGGACACCCTCCGCTTCCTGGCCCCGGGCGACGTCTCGGACGTGACGGTCTCCGGCCGCGTCGAGGACGGAATGCTGGAACACGCCGCGCTGACCCTGTCCGGCCCCGGCTTCACCTGCTTCGGCGCGATGAACCGCCGCGCGGGCGCAAAGGCGGAGCGCCTCCAGTTGATCGGCGACGGCCACCACCGCGACATCCACGACCTGGTCGAGGCCCCGACCGGCTGGGCCCCGGTGGGACGCGTGAAGGGCATCGAGCAGATATGCGAGCACTTCCTCGCAGCGGTACGCGGCGAGACGCAGTACCCGGACCTCCAGGACGCGCTGGCCACGCACGAGCTATGCGAGCAGGTGGTGGAGCGCCTGGCCGAGCGACCCGCCGAGCGGCTGGATGGGTGACGCCGGCTGCGTCGGCGGGGGCCGCGGCGGGAAGGCAGGTAGCTGATGAGCGACCAGGGCGAGGCGGGTGCGGGCGGCGGGGCGGCTGGGGATGACGGCCGCGCTGGTGCTGGTGCTGGCGGTGCTGGTCGCGATAGGAGGGGCGGGCTCGAGCCGACCGGCGAGTCGGGCGAGCAAGGTGGCGGTGGCGGTGGCGGTGCTGGTCGCGGGGAGAGCGGCGGACTCGGGCGCGGCGAGCTGGAGGGCTCGGGCGGCGGGCTGGGAGAGCAAGGCAGCGTTGGCGGTGCTGGTCAAAGCGGGAGGGGCGAACTCGGGCCGACTGGCGAGCGCGGGGAGCCAGAAGGTTCGGGCGAGCCGAGCGGCGGGGGTGCTCGTGCTGGCGGTGCTGGCGCCGGCGGGTTCGGGCGGTTCGACGAATGCGGCGATTCAGAGGGCTCGGGCGAGCCGGGCGGCGATGGCGGTCGTGCTGCCGCGGGCGGTGCTGGTCGCGGGGAGAGCGGCGGGCTCGGGCGCGGCGGGCTGAGCAACCGGGTCGCGCGCATCGCCGCAGCTGTCCTCGGCCCGGTGCTCCTCACCGCCGCGTACTTCACCGTGCCCTTTGACCCGATCGGACCCAAGCACCGGGTGCTGGCCTGGCTGATCCTTGCGGGCCTGCTCGCGCTGCTGGCCGTCGGGATGGTGGTCACCACCAATCGGGCGCTGACCGACCGGGTCGGCCGTTATCGGCATCCGGGTGTCGGCATCGTGTTGCTGTCGTGGGCTGCGATCCTGGTCTTCGCGGCCAGTTACTGGGCGATGGCCGCGCGGCACGGCCAGTTCGTCGGGCTCGTCACGCGCCTGGATGCGCTCTACTTCACCGGGATCACGATGGCGACCGTCGGGTATGGCGACATTCATCCGAGTGGGCAGTTGGCGCGGGGGGTGGTGCTGGTGCAGCTCGTCTACACGTTCGCGTTCCTGGTCGGCGGGGTTGCGGCGGTGCGGACGCGGGCGCGGGCCAAGCTGGTGCGCCGGACGGGTGGGTAGGGCCGATGCTCAACTGGCTCAGCAATCTGCCGCCCGCGCTCATCTATGTCGTCGTCGCGCTGCTGGTCTTCGCCGAGGACGCGCTGTTCGTCGGCTTCGTGCTGCCGGGGGAGACCGCGGCGGTGATCGGCGGGGTGCTGGCGAACCGCGGGACGGTCAACATCTGGCTGCTGGCGTTCCTGGTGGTCTGCGCGGCAATCGCCGGTGACAGCGTCGGGTACGAGGTGGGGCGCCATTTCGGCGAGCGCCTGCTGAACACGCGGCCGTTGCGGCGCCACAAGGTCAAGATCGACAAGGCGCGTGCCCTGATTCGGCGGCGAGGGCCGGAGGCGGTCTTCCTCGGGCGGTTCGTGTCCTTCTTCCGGGCGCTGATGCCGCCGTTGGCGGCGATGTCGCGCATCCCGTATCGGAAGTTCCTGCTCTTCAATGCGCTCGGCGGGATTGTGTGGGGCGTCGGCTTCACTCTGTTGGGCTACTTCGCCGGCGCCGCCTATTCGCGGGTCGAGCACGTTGTGGGGCGGATCCTCGCCGGCGTGGTGGCGGTGATCATCATCATTGGGCTGATCATGTGGCGGGTTCGGCGCGGCCGGGTCGAGCGCGCCGAGGAGGAGGCGGGGGACGCTGGGGGCGCGGGCCACGCCGCGGAAGTCGGCGAGGGTGCCGGGGCCGGCGGGGACGGCGGCGCCGAGACCCCGGCCGCCCCCGACGGCGCCGAAGGTCCAACCGCCCCCGGCGGCGACGTCACCCGCTGACCAGCTCCCCGTCCCGCGCCACGACCCGCCCGCCGCGTACCACGATCTCGCGCGCCGGCACGTCCACCACCACCTGCGCCAGGCACTCGCCCCGCACCAGGAAGAAGTCCGCGGGCGAGCCGACACTCAGGTCGCTGACCGGCAGCCCGAGCAGCTCGGCCCCGTACTCCGCGGCGGCGTGGAACCCGAGTTCGAGGTCTTCGTCGACCCGGGCCCGCATCGAGCGCGCCATCAGATGCGCACGGTCCAGCATGTCCGCGTTTCCGAACGGCGACCACGAATCCCGCACCCCGTCCGAACCCAGCCCCACGTTCACGCCGAGCTCCCGCAGCCGCCGCACCGGCAGCGTCCGGCCCGCCGGCGCGACCGTCGTCAGCCCGATCCCGGCCTCGGCCAGCTCCGCCGCACGCCGGTCCAGGTCGCCGTCCGGCAGGCCGACCAGCGCGAACGCGTGGCTGACCGTCACCCGGCCGCCCAGCGACAGCGCCCGGGTGCGCGCGACCACGGCGTCGAAGACGTCCAGGCCGTCCGGCCCGGTGTCGTGCAGGTGCAGGTCCACGCCGACGCCGTACCGGTCCGCCAGTCCGAACATCAGGTCGAGCTGGCCGGCCAGGTCGTGGTCGAACGCGATCGGGTCGATGCCGCCGATGAAGTCGGCCAGGCCGGCGCGCGCGGCCTCGGTCATGAGCTCGGCGGTGCCGCGCGCGACGTGCACGCCGTGCTGGGGGAACGCGACGGTCTGCACGTCCACGATCCCGCGCAGCTTCTCCCGCGCCTCGACCACACCCTCCAGCCCGGCCAGGCCGAAGGCCGGGGCGACGTCGGCGTGCGCGCGCATCGCCCGCGTGCCCTGCGCGGCGGCGTGCGCCATCAGCCGCCGGGCCCGCTCGCCGACCGGGGTCGGCAGGGCGCGGAACAGCTCCGCGTCCGCCTGTCCGAGCTCGGCGATCCCCATCGCCCGCCTGCGCGACACCCACGGCTCGCCCCACGCGGTCTTGTCCGGGTGGATGTGCGCGTCGACCATGGTCGGCAGCGCGATCCGGTGGGCGCCGTTGACGACCTGCGCGCCGGGCGTGGCCGGGGCCGCGGTGCCCGACGGCGCGTGCCGGGCGACGACGCCGTCGGCGACGACCAGGTCTATCGGCGCGCCGCCGAAGGGGCGGATCCCGGTGAAGACGGTGGTCGGGGAGGACATGGGTCTCCTTCTGGGGGTTGTGTTCGAGCATTGACGCTTTCCTGCTTGGCGACGGTCCTACCTGGTGACGGCGTCGGCCCCGGCCTGAGCGTACGCCTCGTCCATCGCACCACTCGGCGCCCCGGCCACGCCGACGCCCGCGATCGGGGCGTTGGCGTTGTCCACGGGCACACCGCCGGCCAGGAAGAGGGTGCCGGGGATGTCCTTCAGGGTCGGGTTCTGCTGCAGGTTGCCGACCAGGACCGAGGTCTTGGCGTTCCAGGACACGGCGGTGAAGGCCTTCTCCTCGGCGGACGAGAACGACTGCGGGCCGGCGCCGTCGCCGCGCAGCTGGACGATGACGTTGCCGTCGCGGTCCACCACGGCGACCGAGACGTGCTGGCCGGCCTTGGCGGCGGCGTCGAGGGCGGCCTGCGCCGCCTTGGACGCGGAGGCGACGGAGAGGTGCTGGGTGGTGATGACGCCCTTGGCCTCGGCGGCTGCGGGTGCGGCGGGCTTGGCCGCCGGCTTGGCGTCGGCGTTGGCGGAGAGCGCGCCGAAGGTGGCGGCGCCGACGACGGCCAGGCCGGCGGCTCCGGTGACGATGCGGGCCCGGGTGGAGAAGGTGGTCATGATCGCTCCTGAGGTTCGATTGCTTGCCTTCGATCTTGCTGCCGGGATCCGGAGCGCGGATCGACACGACGGCTCGACCTGGCGCGCCGGGTGGCCGACCACCTTGTCATCCGATCGGTCGATGCCGGGATGATCGGGGCAGGTCAGGATGGATATGACGAGATCAAGAGCCGGTCGACGCGAAGGGAGCGCAGGGATGAGCCAGCACCGCTCGGCGCCCGATCGCGGTGCCGACCCGGATCGGGATGCAGCCGCCGACCCGCACCGCGGCCCCGATCGTGCCGCGACCTATAACCGCGATGCCGCCGCTCACCGCAACGCCGACCGTCGCCAAGCCGCCGGCCGAGTGCCCGACTTCGACCCGCATCGCGACGCCGGCTCCGACCACGACACCACCTGGTACCGGAGCGCCGACTCTCACCAAGTCGGCGACTCGCAGCGCACCACTGATCGTGCTGTGGGCCCCGATCGCGACACGGCCGCCGACCCGCCCCGCGTCGCCGACCGCGCTGGCAATCGTGCCGCGACCCCCGCCCGCGATGCCCGTTGGCTCGCGGCCGTCATGCATTCCGCCTTCTTCCTCCTCCTGGTCGCGTCGGCTGTCCGCTTCCTGCAGCACCATCGTGGCGAGCTGCGGGCGCCGTGGGTCATCGCGTTGTCTGGGGCGTTGGCGGTGGTCTATGGCGCCGGGTTGGTGGTGGGTATCACCGGGGAGCCGGATGTGGGGCGGCCGACGCGGGCGCACCTGGTGTGGCTTGGTGCGGCGACTGCGGTGTGGGCGGTGCTCGTGCTGCTCGCGCCGAGTTTTGCGTGGTGTGCGGTGCCGCTGTTCGTCACCGGGTTGCGGACGTTGCCGACGTGGCCGGCGCTGGCGTTGGTGGCTGGTGTCACGGTGCTGGTGGTGGTGTCGCAGAATCGGCTGGCGTCGGGTTTTGATCCGACGCTGACCATGGTTCCTGTGGCCGTTGCGGCGGTCAGTGCCGCGGTCATCACGCATATGCGGCGGCAGGCTGTGCGGCTGCGCGAGTCGCAGCGGCGGGCCGGGGTGCTGGATGAGCGGCAGCGGCTGTCGATGGAGATCCACGATGCGCTCGCGCAGGGGCTGTCGAGTCAGGCGATGCTGTTGCAGGCGGCCGAGCGTACGTGGGCGGTCGATCCCGGGGCGGCGCAGGAGTACGTCCGAACCGCCTCGCGCATCGGCGGGCGGAATCTCGCTGAGGCGCGGCGCCTGGTGCAGGATCTGGCGCCGTCGGATCTGGCCGGGGTGACGGTGGAGGCCGCGTTGCGGGCCGTGGCCGAGCGGCAGCCGTCGCCGCCGACCGTGTTCGCGGTGGACGGGGCGTCGCGCGTGCTGCCAGAGCGCGTGCAGTCGACGCTGGTGCGGATCGCGCAGGGGGCGTTGGCGAACGTGGCGGAGCACGCGGGGGCTGAGCGGGCCGCGGTCACTCTTACTTATATGGAGGACCGGGTGTTGCTCGACATCGCCGATGACGGGAAGGGGTTCGATCCCTCGACTAATCGGGCCGGTGACTCGCCGAGCGGTGCCAGCAACCGCGCCACGCACAGCGGTCGTGGGCACGGCCTGGCCGCGATGCGGGCCCGAACCGCCCAGCTCGGCGGCACGTTGACGGTCGAATCAGCACCCGGCCAGGGCACCGTCATCTCCGTCGCACTTCCCGTGGAGCCACAGCCATGACCAGGGTCCTCATCTGCGACGACCACGCGGTGGTGCGTGCCGGGCTGCGCGCGCTGTTGGCCGGCCTGGACGACATCGAGGTGGTCGGCGAGGCGGCCGGCGGCGAGGAAGCGGTGGTCACCGCGGCGTCGCTGCGTCCGGACGTCGTGCTGATGGACCTGCAACTCGGCGACGGCATCGACGGCGTGGAGGCCACTCGCCGCATCCGCACGTCGAATCCGACCCCTGATACGCCCCGCATCCTGGTCCTCACCACCTTCGACACCGACGCCGACATCACGCGTGCCGTCGAAGCCGGCGCCACCGGCTACCTCCTGAAAGCCGAGCCGCCGGACGAGCTCTACGCTGCTATCCGAGCCGCCGCCGCAGGCCGCACCGCGCTGTCGCCGCCGGTCGCCAGCCGCATGCTGGCGCGGATGCGCTCGCCGCGACCGTCGCTCACCGACCGGGAGAAGGACATCCTCGCGCAGCTCGCGCAGGGGCTCGGCAACCGCGACATCGCGAAGACGCTGTTCATCAGCGAAGCCACGGTGAAGACCCACCTCGGCCGGATCTACGACAAGCTCGGGGTGGACACGCGCGCTGGAGCTGTAGCGGTGGCGAAGGAGCAGCGATTGTTGGGGTGAGGGAGTCAGTCCGCGACTGCGAGAAGAAGCCGAGCCCGTTCTGAGACCTCTGCGATACGCGCCGCAACGCCGCCGCCGTCACTACCGTCGCCGCCGTCACCTTCGACGCCCACGGCCAGCAGACTCGCCAGTACACGATGTGCCACGCAGGTCCGGAACGTCGCCACATCAGACGCCGCGATCGCAGCACGGGCCAGGCTTTCGACCGCCGCCGCGGGCGCCGTGCCGATCACCGACGCGAGCAGGCTCGTCAGGTCGATGGTGCGGGTACCCCGGCCGAACCCCTCCAGATCGACGACGGCCGACAGCGCGCCGTTCCGGCTGAGCAGGTTGGCGATGGTGAAGTCGCCGTGGACGAACTCCGTGCTGGGCAGCGCCGGGACCGGATGCGGCACGAGCGCGAGGGCTTGGGCGGCGAGGCCGGACAGGCTCGGATGGAATTCGTGCTCTGTGATTCCCCCGTTGAGGAACAGAGTGATCATCGCCGACCAGTCCCGTTCGGGGCGGGGCCGAACGTCGGCGTGCAGCTCGATGGCCGCTACCGCCTGGGCTAGGACGTCGGCGTCCGGGCCAGCAGCATCGGAGCCGACCTCGAAGCCGGTCACAAGGAAGTGGCGTTCCTCGTCCAGCGCGCCATGGGCGAGGACCGGCGGCGTCGGATAACCGGCGGCGCGCAGCGCGGCGACTGTGGATTCCAACGCGGCGAGCTGCGGACCCCACCACGTGCCGTGCTTGATCTTCACCACGGCACGGTCGTCGCCGGAACCGAGAAGCTGGACGCTGTCGGAGCGCCCGCCGACGAGGCGGCCGAGCACGTTCCAGGCGCGGCCGGTGGCGCGGTTGACCGTGCGGAGGTCGTCAGAGGTCAGTCCCGCCGGCTGCTGCCGCATGGCGTCGTTCTCTGATACGTGCAGCAACCGGTATCCCTGCTTCGACGCGGCACGCCGGGCCGGGAAGCCGGTGTCGTTGAGCCACGAGTGCAGGGCGTCGGCGCCCATCGACTGCTTGATGACGAGGTAGGCGTCGCCGCCGTGGGACAGGCGCCGCAGCCAGCCGTCGAGGAGCTCGTGCATCGACGAGCGGCCGATCTTGATCGGCGGGTGCGAGTAGATGCGGTCGAAGCGGAGCGCGGCGGGCACGGCCTCGGGCTCGGCGACGACGACGTTGTGCGCGCCGGCCGACGCGGCGTTGCGCGCGGTCAGGGCCAGCGCGCGCCGGTTGACGTCCACCGCCCACAACCCGGCGTCGGGCTGGCGCATCCCCATCGACACGGCGATCGGGCCGTACCCGCACCCCAGGTCGACGACCCCGGTGCACGGCGCGGGGATCGGCGCGTTGCGGATCAGGACGCTCGTGCCCCGGTCGACGCGCTGCGCGCCGAACACGCCCTCCGCGCTGACCAGCGGTATCGGCTGCTCGCGACCCGGGACGTCGAGGCTCACGACGCGCTCGCGCGCGGGACCGTCGGGCTCGGCACGCCAGTACTCACCACCCATGGCGCGAGTCTCGCAGGCGGAGAGGGCCGCGGCATCTCATTAAGCCAACCGGGGACAGAAGTGTTCGGGGTCTCGGCAACGCAGGCCCTTGATACGCGGGGACGCGCCACAACACGGGTTTTACGCGCGGCTGCGGTTCGGCGTGGGGCGGCCGGCGAAGGGGGAGAAGGTGAGCCGGTTCGTGCTCGGCAGGTTGGCTCGCCCCGACCTGTCCGTCCGGTTGCCGGACGCCGAATTCGCGTGGCGCCGCGCGATCCGGTCGGCGGCGGCTGGTAGAAAGGCTCGCATCGAAGCCAGCCACCGGGAGGGGTCCACGTGATCGACAGCGAGTGCGCCGCGCTGGTGCGGTGGGGCGGGCTGCCCGTCCGGACCGTGCCCGGCGAGGGCTTCGAGGAGATGGCCGACTGGCCGGGCGAGGTTGAGATCCCGGCCGAGCCCGCGGCGTCGGCGTGGCGTGTCGCGGTCGCCGGGTTCGACAGCATCGCCTACACCGAGCTCTTCGACGCGTTCCTGCGCGGCGTCGACACCGCCGGGATCAGCGCGTTCGTCATCGGCAGCTGGGTCACCAGCGACGAGATGGAGCTCACCTCGGCTGACGCGTTCGCGCCGCTGATCGCCGCCGCCGACCGGTTTGCGAACCTGCGGCACCTGTTCGTCGGGGACATCGAGTCCTGGCAGTGGGAGATCTCCTGGATCCACCAGGCCGACCTGACGCCGCTGCTGCGTGCCTTCCCGAACCTGGCGACGTTCGGCGTCCGGGGCAGCGAGAACCTGGGGTGGGAGCGGCGTGCCTACCCGGAACTCAGGGAGCTGACGTTCCAGAGCGGCGGCCTGCCGCCTGAGGTGGTGCGCGCGGTCGCCAGCTCGGAGTTCCCGCGGCTGACCGACCTGGAGCTGTACCTCGGCACCGAGAACTACTTCGGCGGCTCCGAGGCCCACGACCTCGACGACCTTCTGGCCGGTACCGGCTTTCCCGAGCTCCGCTACCTCGGCCTGCGGAACGCCGAGAACGCCGACGAGATCGCCGCTGCTGTCGCGCACGCCCCGATCGTGGCCCGCCTGGAGGTCCTGGACCTCTCGCTGGGCGCCCTCGGCGACGAGGGCGCGGCCGCGCTGCTGGCTGGGCAGCCGCTGACCCACCTGAAGAAGCTGGACCTGCACCACCACTTCATCTCCGAGCCGATGCAGGAGCGGTTGCGCGAGGCGCTGCCCGGGGTGGAGGTGGACCTGTCGGATCCGCAGGAACCGGACGACTGGGACGACGAGGTGGAGCACCGGTTCGTCTCCGTGGCCGAGTAGCCGGACGTGGGATCCGCTTGGCGGATCGAGCGCCGCGGCGACGATGACGGCGCGCCGCCGCTCGAGTTCGAGGAGGCCTTCGGGCGCTTCCTCGACACAGTCGACACGACACAGGTGACAGAGCTGGTCTTCGGCCGCTGGTGTGACGAAGCCTTCGAGGACGCGTTCGCCGACGACCACCACCCGGCCCGGTCACTCGTCGCCGCGGCGGACCGGTTCCCGGCGCTGCGCAAGGTGTTCTTCGGCGGCATCGCCGGCGACGACGCCAAGGACATCGCCGAAGACATCGTGTACATCGAGCACGGCGACCTCACGTCGGTCCTGCAAGCGTTCCCGCAGCTGGCAGAGCTCTGGGTCCGCGGGACGCCGGACCTGGCGCAGAAGCCGTCCCGGTACTTCGAGCCGCTGCGGCACACCAGCCTGCGTCGGCTGGTACTCCAGTCCGGCGGGCTCCATCCCGACGTGATCCGGGCGATCAGCGCCTGCGACTTCCCGGAGCTGCGGCACCTGGAGCTGTACCTGGGACACCCCGACTGGTGCGGCTGGACGAAGCCGGAAGACCTCGCCTGGCTCCTGGCCGGAGAGGCTTTCCCGAAACTGGACCATCTGGGTCTGCGCAACGCGCTGATCCAGGACGAGATCGCGGCGGCCGTCGCGCACGCCCCGGTGGTGGCCGGGCTGCGGGTGCTGGACCTGTCGTTGGGCGCGCTCGGAGACGACGGCGCGGTGGCGTTGCTGAACGGTCGGCCGCTGGGGCACCTCAGCGTGCTGGACCTGCACCACCACTACGTCTCCGAGCCGGTGCAAGATCGGCTGCGCGCGGCGTGGCCGGGAGTGGACGTCGACCTGTCCGGGTGCCGGACGGTCGACGAATCGGGCCGCAGGTACGTGGGAATCGGAGCGTGAGCATGTCGTTCGTAGAGTATCTGGACGAGTTCGGCGGGCTGCCGGTCGTTGCGTTCGCACCGCATCCGGACGCGCCGGCGCCGCAGGACGAGGCGAAGTCGGCGTGGCGGATCGACTGCTACTACGACGACGAGTTCGGGGACTGGGACTCGGACTGGTTCGCCTTCGAGGAGATCTGGGAGCGGTTCCTGGCCCGGGCCGACACGTCCAAGGTGACGGCGCTGACCATCGGGATGTGGGCCGAATACCTCGACGCGGAGGCCTACTACCCGGTGGCCGAGATCCTGGCGGCGAGCGCCGGACGGCTCCCGGCGCTGCGCTCGCTGTTCCTCGGCGACATCTTCGAAGGCGGCGACGGCGGTTCGGACACCGCGTACATCGATCACCGCGACCTCACCCCGATCCTGCGCGCGTATCCGGCGCTGGAGGAGTTGTGGGTGCGGGGCCGGCCGCACGGGGACTTCGCGCCGCATTTCGAGCCGCTGAGTCACAGCTCTCTGCGCCGGTTGGTCTTCGAGTCCGGTGGCCTGCCGGTGGCGGCGATGCGTGCGGTCGGCGAGTGCGATTTCCCGGCGTTGCAGCACCTGGAGTTCTACTTCGGGGAGCCCAACTACGGCGGCGACGCGACTCCCGCGGACGTCGAATGGCTGCTCGGCGGCGGGCGCTTCCCGAATCTGACGCATCTGGGCCTTCGGGACTCGGTGTTCCAGGACGCGATCGCGGCCGAGGTGGCTCACGCGCCGATCGTCTCCCGGCTGAAGACGCTGGACCTGTCCCTGGGCATGTTGGGCGACGAGGGCGCGGCGGCGCTGCTCGCCGGTCAGCCGCTGGGGCACCTCGAGAAGCTGGACCTGCACCACCATTTCGTCTCCGAGGCGATGCAAGACCGGCTGCGGACCGCGTGGCCGGGGGTCGACGTCGACCTTTCCGATGCCCTGACCGACCACACAGGACACCGCTACATAGCGGTGGCGGAGTGATCATGGCCTTCTACCACCACCTGACCGAGTTCGCCGGCCGGCCGGTCGTCGACTTCCCCGCCGACCCCGCGCTGCCGACGCCGGCCGCGGCCGCCGATCCCGGCGGCGTGGCCTGGCGCCTGGACTGCAACAAGGACGGCGAGTACTTCGACCGGGACTTCCCCGAACTGCTCGCGGCGTTCCTGGACCGGGTGCCGAGCACCGGGGTCGAGGCGCTGGTCACCGGCCAGTGGCTGGAGTGGGGCGAGGACGACTGCACGGTCGCCGACGACCTGGTCGCGGTCGCCGGCCGGCTGCCGGGGCTGCGGGCGCTCTTCGTCAACGACCTGGTCGACGAGCAGAGCCAGCCCTCGTGGATCTACGTGCCGGACCTCGGCCCGGTGCTGGAGGCGTACCCGAACCTGGCCGAACTCTGGGTCCGCGGGACGCCGGAGGGCCGGGCGCGGGCCGAAGGCCCCGATCCGCTGATCGCGCCGCTGAAGCACTCGGGCCTGCGCACTCTGGTGCTCCAGTCCGGCGGTCTACCCGGGAGCACGATCCGCGCCCTGGCCGAATGCGACCTCCCCGAGCTGACGCACCTGGAGATTTACCTCGGCGACCCGCTCTACGGCGGCGACGCGACCCTCGACGACCTCGCCCCACTGCTCGAAGCTGGCCGCTTCCCCCGCCTGCGGCACCTGGGTCTGCGGAACGCGCTGATCCAGGACGACATCGCCGCCGCGGTGGCGCGGGCGCCGGTCGTGGCGCAGCTGGAGTCGCTGGATCTGTCGCTCGGCACGCTTGGCGACGCGGGCGCGGCGGCGCTGCTCGCCGGACAGCCGCTGGGGCACCTGCGGCGGCTGGACCTCAGCCACCACTACATCTCGCCGGGGATGCGGACGCGGGTGGGGCGGGCGTGGCCGGGGGTGGAGGTCGACCTGTCGGACGCGCAGGGGTCGGGCCGGCGCGATCGGTATATCGCGGTGGCGGAATGACGGGGTCGGGGCTGGGTTCGAGGCTTGGGTCGGGTTCGCCGACGGTCTCGCACGGTTCGCGCGGCTCCGGCGGCGTGGCCGGCCCGCACAGCCCGGCGCTCCCGTTGCGCTTCGCGGTCGTCGGCAATCCGGACAACCGCCGCGTGACGCTCTTCACGGAAGCCGTTCGCGCGGAGGGCTTGCCCGAGCCGCGCATCGTGCCGTGGCTCGACGTGCTGCGCGGCGAAGCCTCCTTCCGCCCCGGCGAGCTGGTCCGCGTCGACTCCCCGGGCGAGGACGCCGAGGTGACCCGGTTGCTGCGCGGCTCTGACCAACCGGTCGACATGTACCGCGCCGAGGGCACGCGTGAGTGGTATCAGGGTTTTACTACAGCCCTGGCGAAGCTGGAGCACAGTATCGACGACGCCGGCGCCGCGCGACTCTTCACCGCGCAGGGCGTCGCGACAGCCTTCGACAAGCAGGCCACACACACCCTCCTGGCCGACGCCGGCGTCGCCGTACCACCCGCCGCCGCGACCGACGGTTCGGAGTCGGCGTTCATCAAGATCCGGCACGGTTCCTCGGCATCCGGCGTCGTGGCGCTGACCGTGCGCGGTCCGAGGCGCCGCTCCGTGACCTCGGCCGAGCTGGTGCGCACCGCCACCGGTGTCGAGCTCTACAACTCGCTGAAGGTCCGCACCTACCTTCGGGACGCGGACATCGACGACGTCCTCGCCGCCCTGGCCCCCGACGGCCTGCACGCCGAGCGCTGGGTCCGCAAGGTGAGCATCGGCGGCTGGGACTGTGACCTGCGCGTCGTCACCGTCGGCGGCCGGGCCACGCACGCGGTCGTCCGCACCAGCGCCTCCCCGATGACCAACCTGCACCTCGGCGGCCGGCGCGGCGACCTGGCGGCGTTCCAGGCCCTGGTCGGGGAGAAGCGCTGGCCGGCGATCCTCGACCTCGCGGAGTCGGCGGCGGCCTGCTTCCCCGGCGTGCACTGCCTCGGGATCGACGTGCTCCCGGGCGCCGACGGGCTCGACTTCATCGGCGAGGTCAACGCCTACGGCGACCTGCTGCCGAACCTCATGGGACTTCCGGGCACCTCCGGGGAAGGCGTCGGCACGTACGGCGCCCAAGTACGTTCACTGATAGGCCGCACAACGCTATGACCCTGAACATGAACGCCGTCGTCGGAACCCACGACCTCCTGTTCGTCACCCTCGACACCCTGCGCCACGACGTCGCCGCCGAAGAACTCGCCGCCGGCCGGCTGCCGAACCTGGCGCGCGTGCTCCCGCAAGGCTGGGAGCGACGGCACACGCCGGGCTCGTTCACCTTCGCCGCGCACTCCGCGTTCTTCGCCGGCTTCCTCCCGACGCCCGAAGCGCCGGGCCGCCATCCGCGCCTGTTCGCCGCGCGCTTCGGCGGCAGCGAGACCACGGCTTCGGACACCTGGGTCTTCGACGAGCCGGATCTGGTGGCCGGGCTGCGCAAGGCCGGGTACCGCACGGTCTGCGTCGGCGGAGTGGGCTTCTTCAACCCGGAGAGCCGGCTCGGGCAGGTGCTGCCGGGCTACTTCGACGAGGCGCACTGGTCGGCGGCGACCGGCGTGACCGATCCGGACTCGTTCGGGAACCAGGTCGAGGTCGCGGCGCGGGTGGTCGCGGCGCAGCCGGACGACCAGCCGCTGTTCCTGTTCGTGAACGTCCCGGCGCTGCACCAGCCGAACTGGTTCTACCTCGACGGAGCGACCAGGGAATCCGGCGACACCCGAGCTTCGCACGCAGCGGCTTTGCGTTACATAGACACGCGGATCGGCCGGCTGTTCACCCTGATGGCAGCACGCCGCCCCTGCTTCACCATCGTCTGCTCCGACCACGGCACCGCCTACGGCGAGGACGGCCACGTCGGGCACCGCATCGGCCACGACGTCGTCTGGACCGTGCCCTACGCCGATTTCGTGCTGCCGAAGGGATATGTGGGCTGATGCTGGACCGTCCCTACGAGTCGTACGTGTACGCCTATCCGCACAAGACCGCGTATCGGCCGCTCGCGCCGAGGCCGCTGCTGTCCGACGTCTGGCGGGACGAGGCGCGCGACGCGTTGTCCTTTTATACGCACGTCCCGTTCTGCGAAGTCCGCTGCGGTTTCTGCAACCTGTTCACCCGGACCGGCGCGCCCGAAACGCTGACCACGGCGTACCTGGACGCCCTGGAACGCCAGGCGATCGCGGTCCGCGCGGCGCTGGACGAATCCGGTCCCGCGCCCCGCTTCGCCAACGCGGCGATCGGCGGCGGCACTCCGACGTATCTGAACCCTGACGAGCTCTCGCGGCTGTTCGATATCGCCGAGAAGGTGATGGGAGTCGGCCTCGGGGCCGTTCCGCTGTCGGTCGAGGCCTCGCCGTCCACCGCCACCCCGGACCGGCTGACGGTGCTCGCCGAGCGCGGGACCACGCGGCTCAGCCTCGGCGTGCAGAGCTTCGACGACGTCGAGGCCCGCTCGGCGGTGCGTCCGCAGAAGGCGGCCGACGTCTTCGCCGCCCTGGACGCCGTCCGAGCCGCGGACATCCCGGTCCTGAACATCGACCTGATCTACGGCATCGACGGCCAGACGCGCGAATCCTGGCGGGCTTCGCTTCAGACGGCGCTGCGCTGGACGCCGGAGGAGATCTACCTCTACCCGCTCTACGTCAGGCCACTGACAGGCCTCGGTCGGATGAACGCGGGTGCGGACGCGACGTGGGACGCGCAGCGGTTGGATCTCTATCGCTGTGGCCGTGACCTCCTGCTGGAGAGCGGTTATGAGCAGGTGTCCATGCGGATGTTCCGCCGCCTGGACGCGCCGGTCGTCGAAGGCGGCGAGGACTACGCGTGCCAGACGGACGGGATGATCGGGCTGGGCTGTGGCGCCCGGTCGTACACCGGTTCGCTGCACTACTCGTTCGACTACGCGGTGTCGGCGTCAGAGGTGCGCGGGATCATCGACGAGTACGTCGCCGCCGCCGACTTCAGCCGCGCGCAGGTCGGTTACCGGCTCGACGAGGAGGAGCGGGCTCGCAGGTTCCTGATCCAGTCACTGCTCCAAGCCGACGGCATGGCGTGCGGCGACGCGGACGAGCATTTCGGCGCGGAGCTGGAGCTGCTGATTGCCCGCGGCTTCCTGGAGCCCGCGGCGGACGGTCGGCTGCGGCTCAGCGCCGAGGGCCTGGCCTGGTCGGATTCCGTCGGGCCGATGTTCTTCTCCGAGCCGGTGCGCGAGGCGATGCGCGCCTATGAGCTGAAGTAGGGCCCTGATGGAACTGTCGATTCTCTATCGCGGCCCGCTGGCCAGCTGCGACTACGACTGCGGCTACTGCCCCTTCGCCAAGCGCCGCGATTCGCCGGAGACGCTGCGCGCCGACCGCGCGGCGTTGGAGCGGTTCGTGGCGTGGGCGGGTGCGCAGACCGAGGACAGAATCAACGTCCTGTTCACGCCGTGGGGCGAAGGGCTGACGCGGAGCTGGTACCGGCACGCCCTGGTCGAGCTCAGCCGTCTCGGGCACGTCGGCGAAGTGGCGATCCAGACCAATCTGAGCTCGCGGACGGAGTGGACCGCCGACGCCGATCCGGAGTCGCTGGCGCTGTGGTGCACGTACCACCCGGACCAGGTCCCGTACGAGCGGTTCCTCGCGCGCTGCCGTGAGCTGCGGGCCGGCGGCGTGCGGTTCAGCGTGGGGATCGTCGGTCTGCCGGAGCACTTGGCGGCGGCTCGGCGTCTGCGCGCTGACCTGCCGGAGGACGTGTATCTGTGGGTCAACGCGGCCGAAGGCCACACCTACACCGATGATGAGGCCGAGCCCTGGGCCGAGATAGACCCGTTGTTCCCCGTCTCCCGCTTCCCGCATCCCTCGCAAGGGCACGCGTGCCGCGCGGGGGAGTCGGTCATCTCCGTCAACGGCGACGGCGAGGTCTACCGCTGCCACTTCGTGTCGCGGACCGATCCCACGGAGCGGCTCGGGAACCTGTACGACGACTCGTATCGCAAGGCTCTGGGTCCGCGACTCTGTCCCCTGACACAGTGCGACTGCCACATCGGCTATGTGCACATGCCGGAACTCGGTCTTTACAACACGTTCGCCGGCGGGGTCCTGTCCCGGATCCCCGCCGGTGCCGGTGCCGGTGCCGGTGTCGGTGTCTCGTCGGTCACGTTTGTCGGAGCGGTTGGTACTCGTCCTCGGTGAGGCCGAAGGTCCAGGCGACGCCGGCCTTGGCGGTACGGGTGTCCGGCGGCACACGCAGGAAGTAGACGTTGAAGGTGCCGTCCGGCTCCGGCGAGGAGTTCACCACTTCGACCATGACGATGGCCTCGTCGGAGCCCATCTCGACGCGCCAGAGCTTGCCGGCTTCGTCCTCCTGCAGCGGCGTCGCGCCGGACTCCTTCAGGAAGCGCTCGGGCGTGTAGTGCTCGACCATCATCCGGCGCAGCTCGGCGTTCTCCTCCGCGCGGATCGACTCCGGCGTGGTGGCGGCCAGGCGCTGCCCGAACTCCGGGGTCAGCGGGGTGCCGCGCCAGGAGTGCAGGGCGAAGCCGTCGGAGTAGGCCAGCGCCGGGCCGTCGCCGTGGTGCAGGCGGTCCTGGTCGTCCAGGCGCAGGGCCAGGGGGCGCTCGGTGAGGACGACGGCGTTCTCGAACGGCCACCACCAGCCCGCCGAGCGGGCCATCCGGCCCAGGTCCTCGGCCATGCCCGCGGCCTCGTAGAGCGGGAGCCAGGCGGCGTCGAACGGGCCGTGGACCGCGTGGGTCAGGGCGACGCGCAGGGCCGCGCGCTCCGCCGTGTTCTCGGCGTCGACGTGCTCCTCGACGCCGGCGGCGATGCGCGTGATCAGGGTGCTCATCAGCGGGGCGAGCTCGCCGCAGGCGGCCTGCCAGACCCGGCCGAACTCGCGCGGGCCGAGGCGTTCGGCGAGCTGCGCCCGGCCCCGCGCCCAGATCAGGTCCCTGACCCGGTCGCGCGCCGGGGCGCCGAGGCGGTCGGCCTGCTCGACGACCAGCCGCGCGGCCTCCAGCGGCGAGCGGCACCAGATGATCTCCGGCGGCGCGGCGTCGGGCCGCGCGTCGACGTAGAGCTTGCGAACGGTCTGCTCGGCGACCTCTCGGTCCACGCTCTCGGTGGACAGGGCGATCGCGCGCCAGGTCTCGTGCGTGGCGGCGGCGACCGCGACGATCGCGTCGGCGGTCAGGTCGGGCCGCGGGGCCTCGGTGGTCGCAGGGCTCTGCATCAGTCCGCCACCACCCGGAACGAGCGCAGGGCGCGCGGCTCGTACTCCCGCTGGCGCACCACCTTGAACCAGCCCTCGGGCAGCGGGATGGTGCCGTGCTCCTCGTGCACGACCTTGCCGCCGAGCGGCAGGAACACGAAGGCCGGCTCGCTCTCGCTGGGGGCCGGGTAGAAATCGCCCTCGTCGCGGGTGGCGACCAGCGCGTGCGCGTGGCCGGTGCTCTCCCCGAGCGCCAGGACCATCGACTCGCGCGGGCGGCGGTGCTTCGGTCCGGCGGTGCGGACGTCCTCCGGTACGGCGTTCTCCGTGACCGGCACGATGAGCACGTCTCCTTGGCGGTACACGGCCCCTCCTTCTCCCGTGGCTCCAGTGGCAACGGGCTTCACGCTAGAGGGAGGTACCGACAGGGGAGGGCTTCGCGAGAGCGCCGGGCAGGCCCCGTGAGGCCCCCGCGCGGCGTCCGAAATATCACCGGACGCCCATCTCATGCCCATCACGGCGTTGCCGAAAGGTTACCCGCCCGGGCGCCCGGACCCCTTCCGTCGCGACAATATTTAGTTTACTTTACTGACGAACTCGCACGGCGCTTCACCCCCGCTTCACCCCCGCACCATCCAGGCCCCACCCGCAAGGCATGAACATCCCCGTCGAGGAGGACGCTTGCTTCCGCCCGTTGTGCTGGGAATCGACTTCGGCGGCACCAAGACCGCGATGGCGGTCGCCGAGCCCACGCCCGGCCCCCGCCTCGGGGCGTCCACCGTCCCGACCCACGCCGCCGACGGCGGCCGGGTCTCGCTCGGCCGGGGCCTGCGGGCCGCGCGGGCGCTGCTGGAACGGGTCGCGCCCGGGCGTGAGCCGCTCGCGGTCGGCGTGTCGACGATCGGGATCCCCAGGGAGTCCGGGGTCGACCTGGCGCCGAACATCCCCGGCTGGGCCGACCTGGCGCTGGCCAAGGAGATCCAGGCGGCCTTCCCGGCCTCCGAGATCCGGGTCGAGACCGACGTCAAGGCCGCCACCCGCGTCGAGGCCGTCGAAGGCGCGCTGAGGGATGCCGACCCCGGCCTGTACCTGAACCTGGGTACCGGCCTGGCCGTCGGCATCGTCACCAAGGGCCAGGTCATCGCCGGGCGCAACGGCGCCGCCGGGGAGATCGGCTACAACCTGCGCGCGCTCGCCGACGTCGGGCTGGCCGCCGGGCAGCGCTCGATCCTGGAGGACCGGGTGAGCGGCATCGCGCTGCTGGCCCGGGCCCGGGAGATCCAGCCGGACGCCACCGGCGCGAAGGACCTGTTCGCCGCGGCGAGCCAGGACCCGCGGGCCGCCGAGATCCTCCGGGAGTTCACCGAGGAGCTGGCGTTCCACCTGGTGAACCTGGCCATCGCCGTGGACCCGGCGCGCATCGCGGTCGGCGGCGGGATGGTCCGCTCCTGGCCGGTGCTGTACGCCCCGCTGCGCCGCGCGCTGGACGCCGCGGTGCCCTTCCCGCCGGAGCTGGTGCAGGCCGCGTTCCCGTTCGACGCGCCGCTGGCCGGCGCCCTGACCCTGGCCCGGGTCGCGGCCCGGGAGGCGGTCCCGGTCGTCGCCGACCTCGCGGCCGAAACCTCCACGACCTCAAAAGCCCCCTGATGACATCCGTCTGCTCCCTCTGTGACGATCAGGGACTTCGCTCCACCGGCACCACCGCACGACGCACCACCGGCACCACCGCACCACAACCGACAAAAGCAAGGCACCACACCGAGAAACCAACCACGGGCGCCATATCCCGCGACAGGAAAGGAACCCCAGCATGAGGCGCAGCAAGTCGTCACTGCTAGCGGTCGCCGTCTCCATAGGCCTGGCGGCCTCCGCGTGCTCCAGCACCAAGCACACCACGGACTCCAGCGGGGGCTCGTCCACGGCGTCCTCCGCCGGCGGCTCGTCCACGGGGGCCCAGACCTACAAGCAGGGCGGGACGCTCACCATCTCCAACGAGCAGGGCCAGACCTGGCCGTGTTCGTTCAACCCGTACAACTCGACGTTCAACCTGGAATCCCTCGGCTTCATCTACGAGCCGCTCATCTACACCAACATCCTGCAGGACGCCAAGGAGACGCCCATGCTGGCGTCCAGCTACCAGTGGAACGCGGACAAGACGAAGATCACCTTCACCATCCGGGACGGGGTGAAGTGGAGCGACGGCCAGCCGCTGACCGCCGACGACGTGGCGTACACGTACAACCTGATGAAGCAGACCCCGGCGCTGGACAACTACTCGCTGTGGTCCGCGGCCGGCCTGACCGACGTCACCGCCACCGGCAACCAGGTCTCGATGACCTTCAAGCAGAACGCGCAGGTGTACTTCTACACCTTCGCCACGCTGGTCGGGATCATCCCCAAGCACATCTGGTCCACCGGCGACGCCGCGGCGCACCCGGACACCTGGACCGACCCGAACCCGATCGGCTCGGGCCCGTACACGGTCAAGTGCACCCCCAACAACATGGAGTACACGGCCAACCCGAACTTCTGGCAGCCCGGCAAGCCCTACGTGTCCAAGCTGGAGTACCCGGCCTACCTGGACAACGGACCGGCGAACCAGGACCTGGCCAGCGGCAAGGCGCAGTGGGGCTCGCAGTTCATCACCGGCATCAAGTCCTTCTACCTGAGCAAGTCCTCGGACAACCACACCTGGTCCCCGCCGGTGCTCAACGTGGCGGTCATCCCGAACCTGGACCCCTCGCACAAGGCCACCAGCCAGCTGGGCGTCCGCCAGGCCATCGCCTACGCGATCGACAAGGCCAAGGTCTCGGCGATCGGTGAGGACGGCCAGCAGCCGCCCGGGAACCAGACCGGCGTGGTCACGCCGACCTTCGACAAGTACAACGACGCCGCGGCCATCGCCGCGGCCGGGTTCGACAAGCCGGACATGACGAAGGCCGCGCAGGCTCTGGCCACCGCCGGGTACAGCCCGAGCAACCCGCTGAACCTGACGATCATCTCGATCCAGGGCTACACCGACTGGGACGCCTCGATCGCGATCATCAAGGACGAGCTCAAGCCGCTGGGCATCAACATCACCGAGAGCTCGCTGACCAACCAGACGTACTACGACAAGCTCTACAAGGGCGACTTCGACCTGGCTTACGGCTCCCAGCCGTCCGCCGGCCCGTCCCCCTACACCGAGCTGCGCGCGTGGCTGCACTCGGCCAACACCGCGCCGATCGGCCAGAGCGCCTCGGCGGGCAACTTCGAGCGCTACAAGAACAGCGCGGTCGACAGCCTGCTCGACCAGTACGCCACCGCGAGCTCCGCGGACCAGCAGGTCTCGGTGATCAAGCAGGTGACCACGCACGTGCTCCAGGACCTGCCGTTCATCCCGGTGACCGAGTCCGCGGACTGGTTCCAGTACAACACCAAGAACTTCGGTGGCTGGCCGACCGCTGACAACCCGTACGCGCAGCCCGCGGCGTACAACTACCCGGACAACGAGCAGGTGCTGCTGCACCTGTACTACAAGCCGGCCCAGTAACCGCTAACCGCGAGACCGCCCCGCGCTCAGCGGGGACCGCAGGCGGCGTCCGGAACCGTACCCCCGGACGCCGCAGCTTCCCGCCCCCGCAACTCGCGTAAACAGCAAATCAACGAAAGGACAGAGGGTTGAGATATCTTCTGCGCCGAGTAGGGTTCTTCCTTCTCACCCTCTGGGCCGCCCTCACGCTGAACTTCTTCCTGCCGCACTTCATGCCCGGCAGCCCCATCAACACCCTGCGAGCCCAGACCAAGGGCCGGGTCTCCGACGCCCAGCTGACGGAGATCCTGACCTCGTTCGGCTACAAGCCGCACGAGAACATCGTCCAGCAGTACTTCAACTACCTGGGCAACATGGTCACCGGCAACTGGGGCGTGTCCCTGGGCAGCTCGCTGGGCACGCCGGTGTCGAAGCTGATCGGTGAGGCGCTGCCCTGGACGCTGGGCCTGGTCGGCATCACCACGGTGCTGGCGTTCCTGCTCGGCTCGCTGGTCGGCACCATCGCCGCGTGGCGCCGCGGCGGCGTCGTGGACTCGGTGCTGCCCTCGGTCTTCGTGGTCACCAGCGCGCTGCCGTACTTCGTCGTCGGGCTGTTCCTGATCCTGTTCCTGACCGTCGACAACACCTGGCTGCCGTCCTCCGGCAACTACGACACGTCGATCGTCCCGGGCTTCTCGCCCGGCTTCATCGGCAGCGTCCTGAAGTACGCGGCGCTGCCCGCGCTGACCCTGCTGATCACCTCGATCGGCGGCTGGGTGCTGACCATGCGGAACAACATGATCACCACGCTGGCCGAGGACTACATCCGGATGGGCCGGGCCAAGGGCCTGTCGGACCGCAAGGTGATGCTGAACTACGCCGCGCGCAACGCTTTCCTGCCGAACCTGTCCGGCTTCGCGATGTCGATCGGCTTCGTGCTCACCGGCGCGATCCTGGTCGAGAAGATCTTCAACTACCCGGGTCTGGGCTACCAGCTCTACAACGCCGTCCAGAGCATCGACTACCCGATGATGCAGACCCTGTTCATGTTGTTCACGGTGGCGGTGCTCGGCGCCCTGTTGATCTGCGACCTGGTCACCGTGTGGCTGGACCCGCGTACCCGGGCGAAGGGGTGAGGAGCGTATGACGACCCTGACATCAGCGGACTCCGCGGCCGGCCCCGAGGCCCCGGTCGGTCCGCCGACCGCCGGCCGGCGCCGTTCGCGCGCCAGCGTCTGGCGCGCGTTCCTGAGCAACCGCAAGGCCAACGTCGGCTTCGGCATGTTCTTCGTGCTCCTGGTGATGGCGGTCTTCCCGTCGCTGTTCACCTCGGTGTCCGACCCGACCGCGCCGGCCAGGTTCACGCCGCGGCTGACGCCGTCCGGCGCGCACTGGTTCGGCACCACCTCGCTCGGCCAGGACATCTGGGCGCTGTTCGTCTACGGCGCCCGCGAACCCCTGATCATCGCGGTCGTGGCCGGCGGTCTTGCGACCATCGTCTCGGTGCTGGTCGGCGTGTCCGCGGCCTACCTCGGCGGCATCCCCGACGACGTGATCTCCTTCATCACCAACGTGGTGCTGGTCATCCCGACCTTCCCGCTGGTGATCGTGCTCTCCGCCTACGCCGGGAAGCCGACCCTGACGATCATGGTCGCGGTCCTGGTCGTCACCGGCTGGTCCTACGGCGCCAACCAGATGCGCGCCCAGGCCCTGTCGCTGCGCAACCGGGACTTCCTGGAGTCGGCACGGGTGCGCGGCGAGCGCCGCTCCTACATCATCGTCTTCGAGATGCTGCCGACGATGATCTCGCTGATCATCGCCAACTTCCTCGGCGCCGCCCTGTACTCGGTGCTCGCCGCCGCCGGCCTGCAGTTCCTGGGCCTGGGCGACCCGAACTCCGACAGCTGGGGCACGATGCTCTACTGGGCCGACTCACAGTCCGCGCTGGAGTCGGGCACCGCGTGGTGGGCCATCCTGCCGGCCATCGGCATCGCCGTCCTCGGCGTCGCCTTCGCCCTGATGAACTACGCCTTCGACGAGATCAGCAACCCGGCCCTGCGCCCCGTGCGCAGGCAGCGGGTCAAGAAGCTGGGGACGCGGCGTCGCCCCACGCGGACCCCCGCGACCCTCGGCGGAGGTGCTGGAAATGAGTGAGCCGATGCTGGAACAGATGAGTGTGCTGGATTCCGACCGGGACGCCCTGCTCCGGGTCACGGACCTGAGGGTGGAGTACGCCACGTCGAGCGGCCCGGTCGAGGCCGTGGCCGGCGTGAGTCTGAGCCTGGCCAAGGGCGAGTTCCTGGGCGTGGTCGGCGAGTCCGGCTGCGGGAAGTCCACGATGCTGTTCGCCATCGCCCAACTGCTCAACCCGCCGGCCTCGGTGGCCGGCGGAGAGGTGTGGTTCAAGGGCGAGAACCTGGTCGCGATGACCGCCAAGTCGCTGAACACCCTGCGCTGGCGCGACTTCTCGGTCGTGATGCAGAGCGCGATGAACGCGCTGAACCCGGTGCACAGCATCGGCCGGCAGTTCAAGGACGCGATCAAGGCGCACGCCAAGTGGTCGGACACCCAGATCCGGGTCCGCTCGGCCGAGGTGCTGGAGCTGGTCGGCATCGACCCGGTGCACCTGAAGTCGTTCCCGCACCAGCTCTCCGGCGGCATGCGGCAGCGCGCGATGATCGCGATGGCGCTGCTGTTCACGCCGGACCTGATCGTCATGGACGAGCCGACCTCCGCGCTGGACGTGGTGGCGCAGCGCTCGCTGATGGCGCAGATCAAGGAGCTGCAGAAGCAGCTGGGCTTCGCGGTGATCTTCGTGACCCACGACATGTCGCTGGTCAGCCACTTCTCCGACCGGCTGATGGTGATGTACGCGGGGCAGGTCGTGGAGCTCGGCGACACCCGCGCGGTCTTCGACCAGTCGGCGCACCCCTACAGCAAGGGGCTGCTGGACGCGTTCCCGTCGATCCGCGGCGAGAAGAAGCGCCTGACCGGCATCCCGGGCGCGCCGCCGAACCTGGCGAAGCCGCCGTCCGGCTGCCGGTTCCACCCGCGCTGCCCGGTGGCGATGGACCGTTGCAAGGTGGACGAGCCGGAGCTGTACACCGTCGGGCCCGCGCAGGCACGGTGCCTGCTGCACGAGCCGGCGGCCGTGAGCGTGGAGGTCGAGTCGTGAGCGAGAACACCAGCGCGAACCCGAGCGGGGACTGGGGCAAGGACTCGGGCAAGAACCTGGGCGGGACCACCACTCTGCTGCAGACGGTGGACCTGACGCGCCACTTCCGGATCGGCGGCGGCTTCTCCCGCAACAACCTCCACGCCGTCGACCAGGTGAACCTGACCATCAACCGGCGCGAGATCGTGGCGCTGGTCGGGGAGTCCGGCAGCGGCAAGTCGACCATCGCGCGGCTGCTCGCGCAGGTCTACAAGCCGACCTCCGGCGAGATCCTGTTCGAGGGCAAGCCGCTGAGCTCGATGCACGGCCGCAAGGCGCAGCTGGGCTACCGCAGCGACGTGCCGATGGTGTTCCAGGACCCCTTCGCCTCGCTGAACCCGGCCTACCGCGTCTCCCACGGCATCACCCGCGGCCTGAAGCTGCACCGGCCCGACCTGTCGGCGTCGCAGCGCGACGACGAAGCCGAGCGCGTGGTCGAGGCGGTCGGGCTGAACCCGGCCGCGGAGATCCTGCAGCGGTACCCGTACGAGCTGTCCGGCGGCCAGCGCCAGCGCATCGGTTTCGCCCAGGCGCTGGCCTACCGACCGAAGCTGATCCTGGCCGACGAGCCGGTGTCGATGCTGGACGTCTCGATCCGCATCGGGCTGCTGAACGTGATGGCGGACCTGCGCGAGACCGAGGGCGTGTCGTTCCTGTACATCACGCACGACATCGCCAGCGCCCGCTACGTCAGCGACCGCGTGATGGTGATGTACGGCGGCCACATCGTGGAGGCCGGCCCGACCGAGTCGCTGCTCCAGGAGCCCAAGCACCCCTACACGCAGCTGCTCCTGTCGGCCGTGCCGGACCCCCGCGCGCCGCTGTCGGTGGACATGGAGACCGCGAAGGCCGAACCGCCGAAGGTGATCAACCCCAAGCCCGGCTGCCGCTTCCGCGACCGGTGCCCGCTGGCGGAGCCCATCTGCCACGAGAAGACACCGACGCTGGTGGAACTCGCACCGAACCACGAGGCCGCGTGCCACGTGGCGCAGCGCGCGACGGCGGGGGTCGCCGCCGGGTAGACCGGCCGGCGCGCCGTCGCGGGGTGACCCCGGCTGTACGGGCTCTTGTGGGGAGAGGCTGTGCGGCCGGGGTTTTGGTGTGGGGGGTGCGATTTTCTGGTTGCGCTGGCGGCTGGCGGTGGTGCTGGGCACGACCGCGAGGGGGTCCGAGACACTGCGCACACCTGCGGGTGGTGACGTGGCGCGCCCGAGATGCGGGAATCCTTCCCACAGGTGGGGTTGTCCCGGATCCCTCGTCGCTGTCGGCGGTGCTTGCACAACCATCCCGGACTGGCGGGGTCAAGCCGGACGAAACTCGACCACAGCAGCGTGTGATGCGGCTTTACCCCGCCAGGCCGGGATGGTTCCCTTTAGGGCGACGTCAGCGACGAGGGATCCGGGACTCGGCGACCAACATTCGGACCGCCGCCGAGGCGGGGGGTTGGGGATCCCTCAGAGTCTCGAGTGCCCCCGCCGGAGGCGCCTGCTTTTGACTTTCAGGCACCCACCACGCCCGACGATCGCCGCCTACGCAACGCATGCGCAGTGACTCGGACCCGCGCGCGGTCGTGCACACGAACAACCGCCAGCCGCCGGCGCAACCTGCGGCGCACCACCGAACTGCGTCCCCCTGCGAGGTCACCAAACCTTAGGCGAAGCCGTAAAAAGCTCTTAAAAACCCACCAACAAACCGCACCCGCCACACCCACGACACCCCAGCCACCCGCGGCGGCCGCCGATCCCCTAAGCCTCCGCCACCCCCGCCGCCGGCACCACTTCCTGAACCCCCTGCCACGCCTCGAAAACCAGCCCCCGCACCGTTCGCACGCCCGAGGCCAGCGCCCCCTCCAGCACCGCGTTCGCGCCGAGGACCGACGCGGCCAGTTCGGGCACCAGCGGCGTCATCTTGCCCAGCGTCTCGCGCAGCGGGTCCAGCAGCAGGTCGGCGCTGTCGCCGATGCCGCCGCCGAGGACGACCAGTTCCGGGTCGATGACCGCGGCGATCGAGGCGACGGCGTGCGCCAGGCGTTCGGCCTCGCGGCGGACGACCTCCAGGGCAGTCGTGCTGCCGGCGCGGGCGGCCAGGAACACGTCCTTCGCCGAGGCGACGTCGGCCATGCCGAGTTCCCGGGCGATCGCGACCACCGAGTCGGCGGCCGCGGCGTCCTCCAGCAGGCCGCGGGTGCGGGCGCGGTCCTCGTCGTAGGGGCCGTAGGGCAGGTAGCCGACCTCGCCGGCGGCTCCGTGCGCGCCGGGGAACAGCTTGCCGTCCACCACGATGCCGGAGCCGAGGCCGGTGCCGATGTGGAGGTAGACGAACAGGCGGCGGTCGCGGCCGGCGCCCGCCGCGTGTTCGCCGAGCGCCGCGAGGTTGGCGTCGTTCAGCAGCTCCAGGGCGGTGCCCAGGCTGGCCGCGAGGCGGTCGGTCACCTCGCGGCGGCCCCAGCCCGGCAGGTTCACCGCGTAGCGGAGCTCGTTGGTCGCGGTGTCGATGACGCCGGGGCTGCCGACCACGGCGTGCAGCACGTGCGACCACTGGACGCCGGCCTCCTCGGCGGCGTGCCGGGCCTGCTCCACGATCGCGTCGACGATGCCGTCGGCGTCGGCGGCGGTGTTCGGGCGGTCGCTGCGGCCGACCACGGTGCCGTCCAGATCGGCCAGGCCGACCCGGATCCAGCTGCGGCCGACGTCCACCCCGATGGCGTAGCCGGCGGTCGGGTCGGCCTCGTACAGGACCGGCGAGCGCCCGCGTCCGGCGACCGCCTGCTTGCCGATCTCGCGGACCAGGCCGCCGTGCTCCAGCCGGCCCAGCGCGGTGGACACCGTGGGCTTGGACAGCCCGGTGAGCCGGGCCAGCTCCGCGCGGGAGGTGGCGCCGTCGGCGCGCAGGCGGTCGAGCAGGAGCCGCTCGTTGTTCGTGCGCAGAACGCTGCGGTTCCAGGCGGACTCCACGTCTGGCGGGCTCCTTCTTCGCGTCGCGCCTCGGTGGGGGCGAGGACCGGGTTCCGGGTCGGGCTGTGGGACGGGCTGGGTCGGGCTGTCGGGTCAGGCTGGGTCGGGCTGTTGGGTCGGGCTGCGGGTCGGGATCCGAGCTCCGGGTTCACGATCCGGGTCGGGATCCGAGGCCGGCTCAGGCGAACCCGAGTCGACATTAGTCCCCTCATCCCCTGTCAGTGTCCGCCGCTACCGTCGGATCATGACCTCCACCGCCCAAATATACGGGTATGTCCGCCCGTCCAGCCTGGCCCCGTCGGGCCTGCTGGACCTGCAGACCTCCGGCGGTACCACCACCGCGGGCCCCGCCGCGCACCCGCGCTTCTTCTCCGGCTTCCTCGGCGAGGCCGAGCCCGCCGCCGCCGCGCTGCTCGGCGTGGCCAATGTCGCGCAGGCCCGCTACTGGCGTCCGAACCTCGCCGCGCTGCGTGATCCGGTGGTCACGTGCAACGGCGACCGGCTCCGCTTCGAGTCGTTCTCCGGCTGCTGCGGCGTCTACGCCCGGCTGGACGTCCTCGACGAGGGCATGGACGGCCTGGCCCTGGACCGCGGCACCACCAACGTGGACGTCAACAACGACCTGCGGCTGGCGCTGACCCGGGTCCGCGGCGGCGACCCGCTCAAGCTGGAGGTCGGCCCGGAAGGGCTGGAGGCCACCACCTTCGACGGCACCGTGGTCGAGCGCAAGGTCCCGCTGCCGGCGCGCTGGCTGCGCGGCTTCGCGGAGGTGCAGGCCGTCACCTCCGGCTATGACCTGCGCGCCGAACTCGCCGCCGCCGACGCCGCCCGCTTCCTGCGCGGCCTGCCGACCGCGCCGCGCGGCGTGCAGTGGCTGGTCCCGGCGGGCCGCACGCTGCGCCTGGCGGCCTCGCCCGGCCCCGGCGCGATCTGCGTCGCCGGGCCGCAGCGGCTCAAGGAACTGCTTCCGCTGCTGCGCTTCGGCGGCAAGCTCCGGGTCTACGGCCCGAACGTGGCGCGCGGCGCCCATCCGGCGGCCTCGGTCTGGCAGCTCGACCTGCCCGGGATGCGGCTGGTGCTGACGCTTTCGCCGGAGATCACCCGGGGCTTCTCCGGGGAGGGCGCGGTGCTCTCGGCGCTGGCCGGCGACGACGTGATCGACGACGCCGAGGCGGTCGCCGCGCTGCTGGCCTTCGACGCGCGGATCGAGCCGGACGTGCTGGCCGAGCAGACCGGGCTCCCGGTGGCGCGGGTGCGCGCGGCGCTGACGCAGCTGGGGACGGCCGGGCGGGTCGGGTACGACCACGCGGACGCGGCGTACTTCCACCGCGAGCTGCCTTATGACGCCGAGCGTGCGGCCAAGCAGAACCCGCGGCTGCGTGCGGCTCGGGACCTGCTGGACGCCGGGGCGGTGAGGTGGGACGGGGACATCGCGACCGTGAAGGTCGAGGACCATGCGCAGCGGGTGCGGCTGGCGGGTGATGGTGCGTTGTCGTGTACGTGCCTTTGGTATGCGAAGTACCAGGGCGGGCGCGGGCCGTGCAAGCACATCCTGGCGGCGGATGCCTATCGGCGTGGTGAGCGCGGGCTGACGGACGGCGCGGATGCGGATTCGGACTCGTACTCGTACTCGGACGTGAACGACGATGCGGCGGTGTCGGCGCGATGATCTGGAAGAGAGGTGCTGCGAAGGATGCGGCCGACGCGGCGGAAGTCGCTGCGATCGCGGTTGCCGCGGCGGCTGCGAGCTCGGCGCCGGGTACGGCGTCTTCTCCGGCCGCCGCGCCCGCGATCGCCGCCTTCACCTTGCGGCTGGCCGGCGGCGATGCCGCCTCCGTGGCGACCTTCTTCCAAGGCATGTCGGAGAAGGAGCGTCGCACCTTCGGCAAACCTCTGAGGGAGTTCCTGCGGACCGTCCGCTGGGGCTCTTCCCCGAGAGACGAAGACTGGCGCACCTTCATGGAGCGCAGGAAACGTGCCGAGCGGACCGTCACCCCGGCGGCGTTGGCGGTCTTCGCCAGCGCGTCCGCGACGGCGAAGTTTCTGCGTGGCGTGCAGCGCACAGACCTTTTCGACCCCCGCGAGGCCGACGCCATCCGGCGGGTTCTGGTCGAGCGTTCTCCGGACTGGCTGGCCGAGCTGCCCGCCGCGCTGCTCGCCGAGCTCGCGCCGGAGCGTGCCTATCGGCTGGTGCGGGTGGTCGCGGCGGTGGCCGGGGTGGTGCCGGAGGCGACGCCCGCGTTCGTGCGGGCCTGGGGTTCGGAGTACAACGGGGGCCGGAACGACGAGCAGCTCAAGGCGGAGGTCCTGGCGGATCTGCGGCTCGGCGAGCTGCTGCCGCTGCTCTTCGACGACGACGAGAACGACGAGCTGTTCCAGTCGTGGTCCGCTTTCCGGGTCGTGGCCGTCACGGCGGTGCAGCGCGGGCAGGTGTCTCGTGCCGCGGTGCTGGACGGCAGCGTGCGGCGGCTGCTGCGGGGCGGGCGGCCGGGGGCGATGCAGGACCACCTGGTGTTCTGGAACGGGCTGGAGGCCACCGACGACGAGGTCGTCGAGCGCGTGTCGAGCTGTATCAGCCTGCTGTCTTCGCAGAGCGGGACGGTCGCGCGGACGTTCCTGGCCGCGCTGCGGAAGGTTTCCGACGCCGGGCTGCTCGACGTCGAGCTCGCTGTCGAGGCGGCGTCGATCGCGGTGACGCGGTCGGAGAAGAACGTGGTCAAGACCACGCTGAGCTGGCTGGACGCGTTGCTCGTGGCGCATCCGGATCGGGCCGGGCAGCTCGCGGAAGCGATCGGGACGGCATTCGGCGCGCAGGGTGCTGATTTGCAGGAGCGCGCGGTGAAGCTGGCGGGGAAGCACGCGAAGAAGCTGGGGGAGGACGAGCGCGGGCGGTTGGTCGCCGAGGCGCAGGTCTATCTCGCTCCGGATCTGGTCGCGACGCTCGCCGGGCTGCTCGGGGTGTCACAGGACTCGTCGACGGAAGGCTTCGGTTTTGGCGTCGGCGTCGGTGTCGGTGTCGGCTTCGGCGCGGGCCAGGCCGGGGCCGACTATCCCGAGATCGCGCCGTACGTGCCGCGTCCGCTGCTGCCGCCGATCGGCTCGCCGGCCGAGCTGGCCGAGGTGGTCGCGTCGTTGATGCACGCCGATCCGGTCGAGGCGATGGTCTTCGAGCGGGTGCTGGAGGCGGTCGTGGAGTTCGAGCGGACGGATTCGGCCGGGCTGCGGGTGGCGCTGGCGCCGGTCGTCGAGCGGTGGTCTTCGGGGCGGGTCTGGACGCCTTCCCTGGGGGCGCTGACCCCGCGCGATGCTCTCCGCATGCTGGTCGCGGCAGGTGCCGGTGTCGAGGAGGAAGCGCGGCGGCTACCCCACCGCGCGTCGGTGAAGCAGCTGTGGTCGCGGGCGCGGAAGTCGAGCCGGAACTGGTACCACCGGAGGCGCACGACGCCCGCCGACTTCCTGATCCTGCGCGCCGCCGAGATCCATGCGGCGCTGGGGATGGCCGACATGCCGCCGTTGGTGTCGATGCCGACGTCCCCGTCCGGCGGCATCGAGCCGGACGTGCTGGCGGCGCGGCTGCGGCAGTGCGAGGCGCAGGGCTGGGTGCCGCTGGCGGCGGACTTCCACCAGGCGCTGCTTCGGCTGCCGGCCGAATGCGGGGGCGTGGATGTCAGCGGACTGACATCGAAGGCGGGTCGGCGCTTCGCGGCGTGGGTGGCGGGGGAGCGGATCGTGCTGCCGGCGGGCGAGCTGCCGGAACCGGAGGCGCGAGAAGCCGGCCGCAACCTGCCAAACGCCGAGATCGCGCGGCGCGTCGCACGGGGCCACGCCATCGCGCCGGAGTCGCTGCTGGACCTGGCGCCGGGGGTCTGGCGCGAGCCGGAGCGCTGCTGGGACCAATCGGACTGGATGACGTGCTGGCCCGCGATCGTCCCCTCGCGCCCCGACCTGGCCGCCCTGGCGATGCTCGACGGCGTCGACTGGGGCACGGCCCCGCCGTCGCCGGAGTCGGCGGTGGTCCTCGCCGAGCAGGACGCGCCCCAGCACGACACGCACAAGCTGATCGCCCACCGCCTGGTGAACGACGACGCGCGCCTGCGCGCCTCCGGCGTCGACGCGGCACTGGTACTGGCCGCGCGCAAGCTGCTGGACCCGACGGCGCTCGGAGCCGCGCTGGCGGCGGAGCTGCGGGCATCCCCGGCCTCGGGCATACGGCGCTCGGTGCCCGCGCTGCGCGACCTCGCGAACGGCGGCGCGGCCCCGGCGACCTGGGAGGCGATCGCACTGGCGCTGCCGAAGGTACTGCCGCCGGCGGTGCCGAAGACGCTGTCAGGCACGGCGGACCTGCTGGTACTGGCGACGGAGCTGGCCGGAGCGCAGCCGGCGGGGCGGACGCCGATCGCGGAGGTCAGCGCGCTGGCGCAGAAGAAGAGCGGCGGCGCGGTGGGCAATGCGGCGCGGCGGTTGGAGGCGGTGCTGGGGGTGCGGTGAGGGGGGTACGGCGAGCTGGCGCGGTTGCTTCGGGCTTCGGTGCGGGGCGGCAAGGCGACGGGCAGGCGGCGGCGCGCTTTGGGCTTCGGTGCGGTGCGGCCACGGCCGGGCGGGTGCTGTGGGCTGGTGGGGTAAGGCTGGGCCGGGCGGCGGCGTGGTTCGGGTTTCGGTGCCGGGCGACCGGGGCTGGCGGATCGGCGTGGTGCGGTAAGGGAGAGCGGCGGGCGGCGGCGTGCTTCGGGCTTTGGCGCGGCGCGATCGTGGCTTGCGGGCCAGCGCGGTGGGCTGCGAGCGGTGTGGACCCGCCAGTGCGGAGCGGCCGCGGCGGGCCGGTGCGGCTGCGGGGCCGATGACATTTCGGGGCCGAGCTGCCGTGGATTGGTGGGTGGTGTTGGTGGCGGGGCTTCGGCTGGCAGTGGTTGTGGCGACCCGCGTGCGGGCTGTGGTGTTTCGCGTCGAATAAGGGCCCTGTGCCGGGAACCGGCTGCGCGCCGCTCGCGTCCAATCGGCATGGAGATGCGCAAGTACTTGTGTGCTGTCGCACTGATCATCAGCGTGGCGGGGTGTCAGGGCTCCACGAAGGCTGGTGGGGCGAGTCCTTCGGTGCCGTTGTTGCCGGGTGCGGGGGTAGTGACGCGGGTTGCGGAGATCAGCTACGCCGGTGGGTTCGCTGTGCGGAGTGCGTTGGCTGCTCCGGCGGTTGCCGTCTACTCGGATGGGACTGTCGTCTTCAACGCGCAGAAGCGCCTTATGCTCACGCCTGGGGCGCTCGACTACCTGGTTCAGGCAGTGCAGCAGGATCTCAAGGGGCAGCCGTCCACCAAGGTCCTGGTGCCGAAGGGTGGCCATGCGATTCCTGATGGCGCGACTACGGTGCTCGGTGTCTACCAGCCCGGTGGGGTGTATCAGACTGTGGATGCGCTTGAGCTCGGGGCGAGCAACGGGTCGCAGTACCCCGCGCCGGTGGCCGACGCCTTCGGCAAGCTCCAGGCGCTCACTTCCGACGCCACCACGCCTTACACCGCCGCCAAGGTGCGTTACGCGATGCAGTGCCCGTCGGGTGCGAGCGGGTCGGTGCAGCCGTGGCCTGCGGGGCTGCCGCAGCCGGCGGCGGGAGCGGGTACGGCCAACTGCGCGGAGGTGCACACGGCCGACGGCGCCGCCGCGACCGCCGTGCGAGCCGCGTGCGTCGGAACTAACACGCCGTCCGGGCGGCCGCAGCCGGCGGCGACCGTGTACCGGTCGGACAAGGGCCCGCGAATCTGCCAGTGGCGTTACGCGCTGCCGGACGAGACGTCCTGAGCCCAAGCCGCCCGCAGCGGCTCGCTCACCCACCCCGCAACCAGAATCAGGCCACTGTCGCGATGCACCGCGTAGTACGCGAACGGCCGGTCGAAGGCGACCGCCACGTGCCGCACCTGGTAGCGCTGCCTGGGCATCGCGGCGCCCATCATCCCGATCGCCGTCACCGCCGCCGCCCGGAAGCCGGTCGCGCTGAACTCCGCGACGGCGTCCTGCACCGCCTGGTTCACGAACAGCGGGTAGTCGCTGACGCCGGGGAAGTGTCCGTGCGAGTCGTCCGTCGCCCGCTGAAGCCCGAACAGCGCCGCGTGGTCCAGCAGGTCGTGCCGGGCTTCGACGCGGAACGGAACCGTCGTCACCTCCAGGCTGTCCTGCTGCCGGGTGGACTCCACCACCTCCACCCGAACCCCTGGTCCGGCGTCGCCGACGGGTAGGTCGGAGCCCCGCGTCATGGGGTGACGCGGGGAACCGGCCAAGTCGCTCCCGACCGCCAGTACGTCCGACGGCGAGCCGTCCGCCGGGCCCAGGACGAGGTGCACGTCCACGTCCTCGTTGCTCTCGACCCTCAGCGTCGTCACCGGGCCGATCGGCGTGTCGGCGATGCCCAGCAGGTCGAGATCCGGGGTGCCGCGCCGCAGGGCCGGGATGTCGCCTCCGGCATCGGCCCACGGTCCGGTCGATTCAGTGACGCTTTTGGTGAACGTCTCGCGCCAAGTGAGCGTGACCAGCAAGGCGCTCGCCAGAACGAGCATCGTGTCCGGCTTCACCTCGATCGGCATCCGAGGGATCAGCCCCTCGGTGCGGTCCGAAGCCCAGGCATCCAGCCGCCGCTGGTCGTCGCCCGGCACGCCGGTCAACGCGCCGTGGACGTCGCCCGGCAGCCGCCCGAGCCAATCCCGCGCCACCTGTACCTCACCACGCGTCCACAACCCGAGCGCGGTACGGATCGCAGGCGTGTGCCCGACCAAAGCCAGCAGCTCGCGCGCCGCATGCGCAGCCTCCTGCGCCGGAACGCCGAGCGCCGCAGACAGCTCCCGGCCCGTCTCCTCATCAGCGCCGTCGGCGAGGAAGGCCAGCAGCGGCCAGACCCCGACCGCCGACAGCACACCGGCATCGGCACCCACCGCCGCCAGCCACCGCTTCGTCAGGGCATTGACGTTCTCGACCGCCACCTGTGCCTCCCGAGACCCGCTCACTTGACCCCCACCCACTCCGGCAGTGCCTCGCACCGCTTCAGCCACTCCTCCGGGATCCCGGCCACGCCGACCCGCGCGGCCACGATGCCGCCGACGATCGCGCACGTCGTGTCGATGTCCCCGCCGACGGAGGCGGTGTCCCAGAAGGCGTTCTCGAAGTCGTTCAGGTGCTTGGCGGCGATCCACAGGCAGAAGGGCACCGTGTCCGGCGCCGAGATGAAGCGGCCGTTGCCCAGGGACGCGGCGGCGCTGCGCGGGTCGGTCAGGGGCAGCAGCGTCATCGCCGTGCCGATGCCGTCGCGGACCAGGCCCGGCGGTGTGCGTTCGGCGATCTCGTCGAGGAATTTGTAGCCAGTCAGCGTCGTGTCGGCGGCCAGTGCGGCGGCGACCGCGATCGCCACGGCGCCCGCCGAGCCCTCCGGGTGCGTGTGCGTCACCTCCGCCGAGGCCGTCGCCTCGGCGACGACGCGGTCCAGGTCGGCGGAGCCGTACCAGGCGCCGAGCGGGGCCACGCGCATCGCGGCGCCGTTGCCCCACGAGCCCTTGCCGTCGAACATGCCCTCGGCCTGTTCGCGCCAGTCGGCGCCCTCCTGGCGGATCAGCCGGAGCATGCGGTTGACGCCGGCGCCGTAGCCGCGGTCGAAGTCGTGGTGCGCGGCGAAGGAGCGGGCCAGGGCGTCCTGGTCGGCGTGGCCGTGGTCGCGCAGGACCGCCAGGACCGAGCAGGCCATCTCGGTGTCGTCGGTCCAGTACCAGGGGTCCGGCGGGAGGCGGCGGTCGGTGAGGAGGGGCTGGTTCAGCGGGATGAAGTAGCAGGCGCCGACGGCGTCGCCCACGGCCAGGCCGCGGAGCGACGCGACGGCGCGGGGAAGCGAGCGGTCGTCGGTCATGTTTCACTTCTTACCGCATGGCATACCACTAACTCACATTGCTGGGGTTGGGCTGCCGCGCCGCCCTCGAGCCGGTCCCGCAGCGGGTGCCGCAGCCGATCTTTCAGCGGGTCCCGCGGCGAGTCCCGCGGCCGCTTGCCAAAGCCGTTCCCACCCGCGATTACCCACTCGTCTTTGTCGGCGGCGTCTGCGATGATCTGCGGTGGGAAGGAAACAAGTGCTCAAGCTCATCACCCCTTACAAGCCGATTCTGGCCATGCCCGGGACCCGGGCGCTGTTCGTCGTCGCCTTCGTGGCGCGGTTGCCGCTGACCGCCAAGGCCATGGCGCTGACTCTGCATGTCGTGCTGGACCAGGGCGGCAGTTACGCCGCGGCCGGTCTGGCGAGCATGACCATGACCATCGGCATGGGGGTCGGGTCGCCGCTGCTGGGACGGATGGTGGACCGGCGCGGGCTCAAGCCGGTGCTGCTGCTGACCGGGGTGTCGGAGGCGACGTACTGGGTGACGGCGCCGTTCCTTTCCTACCCGGTGCTGCTGGGGACCACGTTCGTGCTCGGCGGCGTGCTCGGCGTGCCGGTGTTCTCGGTCATCCGGCAGGCGGTGGCCGCGCGGGTGCCGGACTCGATGCGGCGGCAGGCTTTCGCGCTGGACTCGATGATCGTGGAGCTGGTCTTCATGGTAGGGCCGGCGCTGGCGATCGCGGCGATCACGTCGATGCACACCGCGACCGTGACGATGGCGGTCATCGGGGTGCTGACGGTCGGGTCGGTGGTGACGCTGTGGGTGCTGAACCCGCCGATCGGGCACCGGGCGGACGGCGCCGGGGACGGCGCGCCGCCGGAGAAGGTGCCGCTGAGCACGTGGGTGCGGCCGGCGTTCGTGCTGGTCCTGGCCACCGGTATGGCGGCGAACCTGGTGCTGGCCGGGACGGACATCTCGATCACCGCGCTGCTGCGGCAGCAGAACGCGGTCAGCATGGCCGGCGTGTGCATCTTCGCGTGGTGCCTGCTGTCGCTGATCGGCGGCTTCTGGCACGGCTCGACCGAGCGGCCGTGGCGGCTGCCGGTGCTGATGCTGCTGCTGGGCGCGGGGACGATCCCGGTCGGCTTCGTCGGCCAGTTCGGCTGGTGGTGGCTGGCGCTGATCCTGCTGCCGGCCGGCTTCATGTGCGCGCCGACGCTGGCCTCCACGGCCGAGGCGGTCGCCGCCGCGGTGCCGGCCTCGGCGCGCGGGCAGGCGATGGGGTTGCAGGGCTCTGCGATGACGCTCGGCGGCGCGATAGGCGCGCCGCTGGCCGGGACGGTCGTGGACGCCTCGTCGCCGCCGTGGGCGTTCGCCACGACCGGGGCGATCGGGGTGGTGCTGGCCGCCGGGATGCTGGGATACCAGCGGTTCTCGGGGGTCGCGGTGGAGCGGGCGGTGCCGGTGGCGGGGGCAGCGGCTTCTGTGCCTGTGCCCGTGAATGCGGGTGCTGCGAGGGACACCGAGGCCGCCGTGCTGGAGCCGGCGGCCTGCTAGCGCCGGGCCGAAGTCAGCCAAGCCAGCAGGCCAGCCAGCAAACTGGCCGGCAAGCGAAGCGAGACTCGGCCGCCGCCCGACATGCGGCGGTCGGCGGCCGGTCGGCACTCCGAGCGTTGTCAGGCCCGCTTCGGCGTCGTCACCACGACCAACTCGGTCCCGTCCTCCGAAAGCGTCAGCTCCGCGGTCAGCGAAGCCAGCTCCCCGAGTCGGTGCAGGTGCGTGCCGCCGCACGCGATCTCGACCGTCCGCTCCGGCAGCTCGCAGACCCACTGTCGGCGGGCGGTCAGCTCCGGGCCGGGGGTGTCGATGCGCACCGTCGCGTCCTGGGCCAGCCATTCGGCCAGGCGCGCGTTGACCTTTTCGGTCACCTCCGGCAGTGCCTCGCGGAGTCCTTCGGGGTCGAAGCCCTTCTTGCGCAGGGACTTGCCGAGGCGGTAGCGGTCGGTGCTGGCGTCCAGGCCGATGCGGGAGGTGTCCATCGCGAGGCTGTCGAAGTCCGGGTGGTCCAGGCCGTCGGTGCGGGCCTCCTTGCGCCAGCGGTCGGCCAGGGCCTCGTTCAGGGCCAGGGCCATCAGGTGGCAGCCGGTGTGGGAGGCGGACAGGGCCGCGCGGCGCGCCTCGTCCACGCGCAGTTCGACCGGCGTGCCCGGGGCCGGCGCGGCGCTGGAGCCCGAACCAGAGCCCTCCAGCACGTGCACCGCCAGCCACTGCCACGTCTCGTCGCCGCGCCGCACCGGGATGTCGGTGCCGACCGCGAACTCGCCGTCCGGGCCCACGCCGCCGGTGAGGCAGTCCGCCACCGCGTGCTCCACCCCGCCGGCGCTCAGGACGCCGGTGTCGCCGGGCTGGTCCGGCCAGCTGTGGTCCAGCGGGTGGAACGGGGTGGTGTCGACGATCACGCCGACGCCCTCCGCCAGCGGGTGCACGGCCAGGACGGTCGCGGTCCCGGACGTCGCGCCGGCGGGGAAGGTGACGAGGGTGGTGTTCAGCTCTGCCATGGCGCCATCGTCTCATCGGCCGCGCGGCGGGGGAGAATAGGCGCATGCGAGCGGTGGTCCAGAGGGTGAGCGAGGCGTCGGTGACCGTGGCCGGCCAGGTCGTCGGTGCGATCGAGGGTCCCGGCCTGGCCGTGCTGGTCGGGGTCACGCATGACGACACCGCCGCCAAGGCCGCGCAGCTGGCGCGCAAACTGTGGAGCCTGCGCCTGTTCGAGGGGCCGGACGGCGAGCCCGGCACCGAGCGGTCCTGCTCCGACTTCGGCGGGCCGCTGCTCGTGATCAGCCAGTTCACGCTCTATGGCGACGCGCGCAAGGGCCGCCGCCCCACCTGGGGCGCCGCCGCGCCCGGACCGGTGGCCGAGCCGCTTGTCGAGGCGGTGGTCGCGGAGCTGCGCGGGCTCGGCGCGAAGGTCGAGACCGGCCGGTTCGGCGCGGACATGAAAGTGGCGCTTGTCAACGACGGGCCGTTCACGGTGCTGGTCGAGGTCTGACCCGCGGCCCGGCGCACGGGGCGCGTAAACGGCTCGCGCGCCGGTGTATGCGGTGACATAGGGTCGAGCCTGTGACGTCCATCAATGAAATCGCCGAAGACTACGTCGCCCGCTACGTCGAACTGGACCCGCAGTTCGCGACCGAACTCGGAGTGGCGGGGCACGACCACGAGCTGACCGACATCTCCCTGGACGGGTTCGCCGAGCGCAACACGCTGACGGCGTCCACCCTCGCGGCGATCCGGGCCCTGGAGCCCGCGGACGAGAACGAACGCGTGGCCAAGGAGGCCATGGAGGAGCGCCTGGCGCTGGCCGTCGAACGGTACGAGGCCGGCGACGACACCTCCGAGCTGAACGTGCTCGCCAGCCCCTTCCAGTCAGTGCGCGCGGTGTTCGACCAGATGAGCACCGAGGGCGAGGAGAACCACGCGAACATCGCCCGGCGCCTGGCGGCCGTGCCGGCCGCGATGGAGCAGCTGAAGGTGACGCTGGCGGACGCCGCGGCGCAGGGCCGCACCGCCGCGCGGCGCCAGGTGCTGGCCTGCGCGAAGCAGGCGAAGGACTGGAACGGCGAGCTCGGCGGCGGCAACTTCTGGACCGGCCTGGTCGAGCGCACCGGTGCCGCCGGCGCGGTTCGCGGCGACCTGGACCGCGGCGCCAAGGCGGCCACCGCCGCCACCGCCGACTTCGGGCGGTTCCTCACCGAGCAGCTGCTGGCCTCCGCCCCGGAGAAGGACGCGGTCGGCCGCGAGCGCTACCAGCGTGCCTCCCGCGAGTTCCTCGGCGACGTCATCGACCTGGAGGACTCCTACCGCTGGGGCCTGGACGAGGTGGCCCGGCTGCGTGCGGAGATGAACGAGACCGCGGCGCGCATCGTGCCCGGCGGCTCGCTGAAGGACGCGCTGGCCGCGCTGGACGCCGATCCCTCCCGGCAGGTCACCGGCGCGGACAACTTCCGGGCCTGGATGCAGGAGAAGTCCGACGCCGCCGTCGAGGCGCTGGCCGACGTCCACTTCGACATCCCCGAGCCGGTGCGCCGCCTGGAGTGCATGATCGCCCCGACCCACGACGGCGTCATGTACTACACGCCGCCGTCGGAGGACTTCGTGCGCCCGGGCCGCATGTGGTGGTCGGTGCCCGAGGGTCAGACCGAGTTCTCCACCTGGCGCGAGACCACGACGGTCTACCACGAGGGCGTCCCCGGCCATCACCTGCAGCTGGCGCAGACCGCCTACCGCAAGGACCTGCTGAACCGCTGGCAGCGCTCGGTGTGCTGGGTCTCCGGCCACGGCGAGGGCTGGGCGCTGTACGCCGAGCGGCTGATGGACGACCTCGGCTTCCTGGCCGACCCGGCCGACAAGCTGGGCATGCTCGACGGCCAGATGATGCGCGCCGTGCGCGTGGTCGTGGACCTGGGCATGCACCTGGAGTTCGAGATCCCGGCCGGGACCGACTTCGGCAACGGCGTGGACCACGGCGGCGAGCGCTGGACCCCGGAGCTCGGCTGGGAGTACATGACGGCGAACGTCAACACCACCGAGGCGCAGCTCGCCTTCGAGCTGGACCGCTACCTCGGCTGGCCGGGGCAGGCGCCGGCGTACAAGCTCGGCGAGCGGATCTGGCTCCAGTCGCGGGACGACGCCAAGGCGCGCAAGGGCGGGGACTTCGACCTGAAGGCGTTCCACCGGCAGGCGCTCGACCTCGGCTCGATCGGGCTCAAGCCGCTGCGCGAGGCGCTTGAGCGGTTGTAGGCACGCGGTCTCAGAGCCCGGACCCGCGAGGGCCGGGCTCTTTTTCTTCGCGCAGTACTGTGCAATGTGTAGTACTGTGGTCCGCACAGGAGGGGCGATGGATTCCACACAATTGCTCAAAGGCGTCCTGGACTCCGCGGTCCTCGCGGTCCTGGTCGACGAGGACGGCTACGGCTACGACATCGTGCGTCGGCTGCGCGTCGCGGGGTTCGAGGACATCGGCGACGCGTCCGTCTACGGGACGCTGCGGCGCTTGTACGCCAACGGTTATCTGACGAGCTACGTGGTGCCCTCCGAATCGGGGCCGCACCGGAAGTACTACGGGGTCAACGCCAGTGGGCGGGCGCAGCTGAAGGAGTCCGCCGCGACGTGGCGGGTGTTCGCCGGGTCCATGGACCGGCTGCTCGGAGCGGAGAGGGGAGATCGGGCATGAGTTCCCAGGAGTTCGAGGGCGTGGACGGCGACGGCCCCGGTGGAGTCGGCGGAGTCGGCGGGCTCGGTGGTGCCGGCGGCCTCGGCGGCCTCGGCGGCGACAGTCCCGGCGGTGATGCCGGCGGGAGCGGCGACGAGGTGGCGGGCTACGCGGCCGAGGTGCGGGCGCAGTTCACCGATCTGCCGGACGACGAGAGCGCCGACCTCTTGGAAGACCTCGAGGACCACCTGCGGGAGGTCGCGGCCGAGGACGCCGGGACCCTGCGGGAGCGGCTCGGCGCGCCGGCGGAGTATGCCAGGGAGCTGCGACAGGCGGCGGGACTGCCGGGGCCGGGGGAGGGGAGCGGCTCGGGCGGTCCGCGCGGTTCAGGTGCGGGTTCGAGGCCGCGGCGCCCGCTGCGGTCGAGGCTGCGGCAGGCGATGGCGGACGCGGAGCAGCGCGCGCGCAGGTATCGGGCGGGGCGCGAGGTGCTGGACTTCCTGCCCTCGCTGCGTCCCGCGTGGTGGGTGCTGCGCGCCTGGGTGGCCGTGCGGCTTCTGGAGGCGATGACGACGACTGCGCATCCCTGGCACGAAATCACGATCATCCCGCAGGTCGGGAACAGTACGTTCGTCGGGTTGCTCGCGTTGCTCGTCGCGATCCCGGCGTCGGTCTACGCGGCCCGCCAGACCGTTCCGGACGGATGGCGGCGGCGGGCCATGGGCGCCGGGGAGGGCATCCTCGTCCTGTTCACGGTCGGGATGGCGTTGTCGGCGATCGGCAACCAGGGCGACCGCGGCGACATGGGGTCGGGCGTCTCGTACGTCCAGCAGTCCCAGTCCGGACTGGTCGAGGACGGCAAGCCGATCTCGAACCTGTACGTCTACGACCAGAGCGGCAAGCAGCTCAACGGCGTCTTCGTCTACGACCAGGACGGCATGCCGGTGGAGCCGGCACCGTTCGCGGTCGAGTCGTACATCGACGGTGACGCGTGGCTGGACGGGAACGGGACGGCGATCACCAACCTCTTCCCGCGCCACCTGCTGCAACAGCGGTGGGGCGGCGACGGCAACTCCGTGCACCTCGTCGCGGTCCCGCCGCCGGTGGTGGACATTCCGCAGGGCGTGCACCGCGAACCGGGGCCGGACGATCCTCAGCAGGGTTCTGCGACACCTTCGACGACGCCGACCGGCTCGACACCGTCTGGACCGCCCGCGACCTCAACTTCCGCAAGTCCGTCGGGGTCGGCGTCTCCTGGCGCCACCGGAGCGCAGACGACGTCCGCGCTCCCGACAACCCCGACACCGAGCGGGACGAAGGGCTAGTACTCGGCAAACGGCCGCTACCGTGGGGCCGTGACAAAACCGCCCTCGCGCGTCCTCGTCGTCGACGACAGCGACACTGTCAGGACTCTGATCCGCATCAACCTGGAGCTGGAGGGCTTCGAGGTGCAGGAGGCGGAGTCGGGCGCGCGGTGCCTGGAACTGGTGCCGGGCACCGACGTGGTCACCCTGGACCTGCTGCTGCCCGACCCCGGGCCCGGCGGTCTGGACGTGCTGCGACGGCTCAAGTGCGACCCCGCGCTGGGCCGTCCGCGCGTGGTGGTGGTGACCGCCGCGGCGCTGCCGGAGGACCGGCGGCGCGGGGAGTCGGCCGGCGCGGACGCCTACATCACCAAGCCCTTCGAGCCGGTGGACCTGGTGGACGCGGTGCGGGCGCTGGCCCTGCCCGGCGGCACCTGAATCGGCACCTGACCCGGCCGCTGACCGGCACCTGACCCGCCGGCTGACAATGTGTCGGCGCCGAAACTCACGCGGGGCGTCGTATCCCGTCCCGTAATCTAGGACGGGTGACTCCCGAGCAGCTTTCCCAGGCCGTCCTCGACACCGTCAACGCCGCCGTCGCCGACGGTGCGCTGACCCTCTCCGCGGTCGCTGGGTTGTGGCCCATGCCGAACGTGACCGTCGAGCGACCGAAGAACCGCGACCACGGCGACTACGCCACCAACGTCGCCCTCCAGCTGACCAAGGCCGCCGGCATGCCGCCGCGGGCCCTGGCCGAGCTGCTCGCGGAGCGCTTGCGCACGGTCGAGGGCATCGCCGGCGTCGACGTCGCCGGGCCCGGGTTCCTCAACCTGAAGCTGGCCGCCGGCGCGGCCGGCGAGCTCGCCAAGAGCATCGTCGAGCAGGGTGCGGAGTACGGCCGGAGCGAGACGTACGCCGCCCAGATCGTCAACCTGGAGTTCGTCTCGGCCAACCCGACCGGGCCGCTGCACCTGGGCCACACCCGGTGGGCCGCGGTCGGCGACGCGCTGGGCCGGCTGCTGGAGGCCGCCGGCGCCGACGTCACGCGCGAGTTCTACATCAACGACGCCGGCAACCAGATGAACAACTTCGGCATGTCGCTCGCGCTGCGGGCGAACGGCCAGGAGGTGCCGTCGGGGCAGGGACTGTATGAGGGTGCGTACATCAAGGATCTGGCTCAGGCCATCCTGGAGGAGCATCCGGTCCTGGCCCAGCTGCCCGAAGAGGCACAGGTCGAAGCCTTCCGCACGGCCGGGTACAAGCTCCAGCTCCGGCTCCAGCAGGAGTCGCTGGAGAAGTTCCGCACGCACTTCGACGTCTGGTTCTCCGAGAGGACGCTGCACGAGTCCGGCGCGGTCGAGGGCGTCGCCGACCGGCTGGCCGAGCAGGGGCACGTCTTCGAGCAGGACGGCGCGATCTGGTTGCGGACCACCGATTTCGGCGACGACAAGGACCGGGTCATCGTCCGCTCCAACGGCGAGCGCACCTATTTCTCCGCGGACTGCGCCTACTACCTGAACAAGCGGGACCGCGGCTACTCGCCGTGCATCTACATGCTCGGCGCGGACCACCACGGCTACGTCGGCCGGCTCAAGGCGATGGCCGCGTGCTCCGGGGACGACCCGGAGAAGGACATCGAGGTCCTGATCGGCCAGTTCGTGAAGATGGTGAAGGACGGCGAAGAGGTCAAGCTCTCCAAGCGGACCGGGAACATCGTCACGCTGGATGACGTGATCGACCTGATCGGCGTGGACGCGGCGCGGTACGCGCTGGCGCGCTCCAGCGTGGACAACGAGCTGGTGCTGGACGTCGACCTGCTCACGACGAACGCGCCTGAGAACCCGGTCTGGTATGTCCAGTACGCGCATGCGCGGATGGCCTCGGTCAAGCGCAACGCCGCCGATCTGGGCTTCGACAAGGGCACCGTCGAGGACTTCAAGCCGGAGCTGCTCACGCATCCGCGTGAGGAGGAACTGCTCGCGGCGCTGGCGGAGTTCCCGCGCGTTGTGGCGCAGGCCGCGGGACTGCGCAAGGTTCACCAGGTCGCGCACTACCTGGAGGACATGGCGAAGAAGTACCACGGCTTCTACACCGACTGCCGGATCCTGCCGATGGGCGACGACAAGCCGACCGACCTCAACCGGGCGCGGATGTGGCTGGCCGAGGCTACCCAAACCGTCCTGCGCAACGGCCTGGACCTGCTCGGTGTCTCGGCACCTGAGCGCATGTGACAAATCGGACCTGAAGTAAGGAACACTCTCGGTCCATGAGCAGAAGCGCGCACCCCGCCGGGCCCCGCTACGCCGACGTCCTCCCCGAGGGCGGCCACGGCGCCGCCCCGGCGGACCTGAACCGGCTGGACCGGAAGATCTGGCCCGGCGGGGCGGCGCGCGACGCCGGCTCCGGCGCGCTGACGTTCGCCGGCGCCGACATCCGCGAGCTGGCGCGCGAGTTCGGCACGCCGGCGTACCTGGTCGACGAGGACGACTGGCGCCGCCGGGCCCGCGAGTGGGTCGAGGCGTTCGGCGCGGACGCCGACGTCTTCTACGCGGGCAAGTCCTTCCTCTCCGTCGCGATCGCCAAGTGGGCCGCCGAAGAGGGGCTGCATCTGGACGTCTGCTCCGGCGGCGAACTCGCGGTCGCGCTGCGCGCCGGCTTCCCCGCGCACCGCCTCGGCTTCCACGGCAACAACAAGTCCGTCGCCGAGCTGGAGCGTGCGGTGGACGCCGGGGTCGGCCGGATCATCGTCGACTCGCACGACGAGATAGAGCGGCTGGCCGCCATCGCCGCGGACCGCGGCGTCCGGCAGCGCGTCATGCTGCGCGTGACCGCCGGCGTCGAGGCGCACACCCACGAGTTCATCGCCACCGCGCACGAGGACCAGAAGTTCGGCTTCTCGCTGGCCGGCGGCGCGGCGGCCGAGGCCGTGGCGCGCATCCTGAAGCACGCCGACCACCTGGAGCTGACCGGTCTGCACTCGCACATCGGCAGCCAGATCTTCGACACCGCCGGCTTCGAGGTCGCCGCGCACCGGCTCACCGAGGCGCTGGCCGCCATCAAGCGCGAGCACGGCATCGAGCTGCCCGAGCTCGACCTCGGCGGCGGCCTGGGCATCGCCTACACCGAGGCCGACGACCCGGCGCCGGTGGCCGAGATCGCGCGGCGGCTCAAGGAGATCGTGGCGCGCGAGTGCGACGCCGCAGGGCTCGCGCATCCCCGGTTGTCCGTCGAGCCGGGCCGCGCCATCGCCGGTCCGCCCGGGATCACGCTCTACGAAGTCGGCACGGTCAAGCCGCTGCCCGGGCTGCGGACGTACGTCTCGGTGGACGGCGGGATGTCTGACAACATCCGCACCGCGCTCTACGACGCCGAGTACACGGTCGCGCTGGTCAACCGGGCCAGCCGGGCCGAGGCCGCGCTGACCCGCGTGGTCGGCAAGCACTGCGAGTCCGGCGACATCGTCGTGCGCGACGCCTGGCTGCCCGGCGACACCGCCCCCGGCGACCTGCTGGCGATCGCCGCGACCGGTGCCTACTGCCGGTCGATGGCCAGCAACTACAACCACGTGTTGAAGCCGCCGGTGATCGCGGTGAAGGACGGCGCGGCGCGCGTCATCGTGCGGCGCGAGACCGAGGACGACCTCTTGGGCCTTGACCTCGGCTGACGACCGTCCGGGGTCCCACATCCCGGACGACGGGTTGTCGAGGGATGGGATTCGGCAAGACTGGCAGGACTGACTGTGCCGCGCCCGCTGATGTGTGACGGCACCGACCGAGGCGATGGGGTTTGCGATGCGTACTGAGCCGCTGAAGGTGGCACTGCTGGGCTGTGGAGTAGTCGGCTCGGAAGTCGCGCGCCTGATGACGGCCAACGCCGCCGACCTGGCCGCGCGGGTCGGCGCCCCGCTGGAGCTGGTCGGGATCGCCGTGCGCCGGCCGAACCGGCAGCGCGAGGTGCCCGGGGTCGACCCGAAACTGTTCACCACGGACGCCGAGGCCCTGGTCAAACGGGACGACGTGGACCTGGTCATCGAGGTCATCGGCGGGATCGAGCCGTCCCGGGCGCTGATCCTGGCCGCGCTGGAGTCGGGAAAGTCTGTGGTGTCCGCCAACAAGGCGCTGCTCGCCGAGGACGGCTCGACGCTGTACCAGGCTGCTGAGAAACACGGCGCGGACCTGTACTACGAGGCCGCGGTGGCCGGCGCGATCCCGCTGGTCCGGCCGCTGCGCGAGTCGTTGGTCGGGGACCGGGTGCACCGCGTCCTGGGCATCGTGAACGGCACCACCAACTTCATCCTGGACCGGATGGACACCACCGGCGCCGGCTTCGCCGAGGCGCTGGAGGAGGCCACCGCGCTGGGCTACGCCGAGGCCGACCCGACCGCCGACGTCGAGGGCTTCGACGCCGCGGCCAAGGCCGCGATCCTGGCCGGGCTCGCCTTCCACACCCGGGTCACCGCCTCCGACGTGCACCGCGAGGGCATCACCGAGGTCACCTCCGCCGACATCGCCTCGGCCCGGGCGATGAACTCGGTGGTGAAGCTGCTGGCCATCTGCGAGGTGGACGCGGAGGCCGGCAAGGTCTCGGCGCGGGTGCACCCGGCGATGATCCCGCGCAGCCATCCGCTGGCCGGAGTGCGCGAGGCGTACAACGCGGTGTTCATCGAGTCCGAGGCGGCCGGACAGCTGATGTTCTACGGGCCCGGCGCCGGCGGCGCCCCGACCGCGTCGGCGGTGCTCGGCGACCTGGTGGCGATCGCGCGGAACAAGGTGACCGGATCGCGCGGGCCTGGGGAGTCGGCGTACGCCGGGCTCACGGTCCGGCCGGTCGGCGAGGCGCGGACCCGCTACCACATCAGCCTCGACGTGGACGACAAGCCGGGCGTCCTGTCGGCGGTGGCCGGTATCTTCGCAGAACAGGACGTATCGATCGCCACCGTGCGGCAGTCCGGCCGCGGGCTGGACGCGCAACTGGTGATCGTGACGCACCTGGCCCCGGACGCGGCCCTGACCGCGACCGTGGCCCGGCTGCGGGCGCTCGACTTCGTGCGTGACGTGTCCAGCGTCATGCGCGTGGAATCCGAATAATCCCTCCCCGTGAAATAGAGGAGCTGGCGGACATGGTTTGGCGAGGCGTCATCGAGGAGTACCGACAGTGGCTGCCGGTCGACGCCGGCACGCTCGTCATCACGCTGGGCGAGGGCGGCACGCCGCTGCTGCCGGCCCCGCGCCTGTCCGCGCTCACCGGCTGCGAGGTGTTCGTCAAGGTCGAGGGCATGAACCCGACCGGTTCCTTCAAGGACCGCGGCATGACCACCGCGATCTCGCTGGCCAAGCAGGCCGGGGCCGAGGCGGTGGTGTGCGCCTCGACCGGCAACACCAGCTCCTCGGCGGCCGCCTACGCGGTGCGCGGCGGGCTCAAGCCGGTGGTGCTGGTGCCGGCCGGCAAGATCGCGCTGGGCAAGCTGGCCCAGGCGCTGGCGCACGGCGCGACCCAGCTGCCGGTCGAGGGCAACTTCGACGACTGTCTCCGGCTGGCCCGCGAACTGGCCGCCAAGTACCCGGTCGCGCTGGTGAACTCGGTGAACCCGGTCCGGCTGCAGGGCCAGAAGACCGCCGCCTTCGAGGTCGTCGACGTGCTCGGCGACGCCCCTGACATCCACGCGCTGCCGGTCGGCAACGCCGGGAATATCTCCGCCTACTGGCTCGGTTATCAGGAGTACGCGAAGGAAGGTCAGGCCTCGCGCACTCCCCGGATGTTCGGCTTCCAAGCCGCCGGCGCAGCCCCGCTCGTGCACGGCGCGCCGGTCGAGTTCCCGGACACCATCGCCTCTGCGATCCGCATCGGCAACCCCGCGTCCTGGGACCTGGCGGTCGCCGCGCGCGAGGACTCCACCGGGGTCATCGAAGCGGTGACCGACGAGGAGATCCTGGCCGCGCACCGCGTGCTGTCGGCCGAGGAAGGCGTCTTCGTCGAGCCGGCGTCCGCCGCCGGTGTCGCCGGAATCCTCAAGATGGCCCGTGCGGGCCGGCTCGAGGCCGGCAAGCGGATCGTCGTCACGGTCACCGGACACGGCCTGAAGGACCCGGAGTGGGCGGTCAAGGCCGCCCCGCCGCTGCCCGCGGCCGTGCCCGCCGACGTGACGGCGGTGGCCGAGGCTCTCAGCCTCGCCTAAGGAATGTTCTGATACAGCTGAGCCTTCGATCTCTCAGCACGAACGGAGCACAATGCCGAGCCCTGTCTTCCGAGCCGCCCCGGTGCGCGTCCGCGTACCGGCCACCAGCGCGAACCTCGGACCCGGCTTCGACTCCCTGGGCCTGGCGCTCGGGCTGTACGACGAGGTGATGGTCCGGATAGCCGACTCCGGGCTGCGGGTGGACGTCGCCGGAGAGGGCGCCGACACGGTCGCCCGCGACGAGGGCCACCTCGTGGTGCGCGCCATGCGCGCCGCGTTCGACCGGCTCGGGGCCCGGCCGCCGGGCCTGGAGCTGGTCTGCGCCAACCGGATCCCGCACGCCCGGGGCCTGGGCTCCTCGGCGGCGGCGATCTGCGCCGGCATCGTCGCCGCGCGCGCCCTGACCGTCGGGGCGACGCTGTCCGACGAGGAGGTGCTCCAGCTGGCCACCGAGCTGGAGGGGCACCCCGACAACGTGGCGGCCTGCCTGCGCGGCGGCTTCACCATCGCCTGGTTGGACCAGGCGGGTGAAATCTCCGACGCTTCCGCGGCCGCCGCGCGGGCGCTGCGGGTGGACCCGGCGCCGGCCGTGCGGGCCGTCGCCTTCGTCCCGGACGAGGGCCTGTCGACCGAGGTCGCGCGGGGTCTGCTGCCCAAGCTCGTGCCGCACGCGGACGCCGCGCGGACGGCCGGCCGGGCCGCGCTGCTCACCGCCGCGCTCACCGCGGGCCGCGCCGACCTGCTGCTGGCCGCCACGCAGGACCATCTGCACCAGGGCTACCGCGCACCGGCGATGCCCGCTTCGGCGGAGCTGATCGCCGAGCTGCGCGCGGCCGGACACGCCGCGGTGGTCTCCGGGGCCGGCCCGACCGTTCTGGTTCTGACGACGGAAGACCAGGTCCAGGCGGTGATCGCGGCCGGCGGCAAGGCCGCGCCGGCCGGCTGGCAGGCCTTCGGCCTCGCCGTCGACCTCGCCGGTGCGGTATCCTTGACTTCGACCGAAGGCGCGGGGCGGGGAATGGATTCCGACAAGGGTTCAAACCCACGCCACGGGGGACTGTGATTCATAAGAGCAGCGCCCGCGTATGGTTTTCCTTGGGACGGCGCATCAATCCCTCGGCGTCCCGTTGACCACCACGAGGTGTTACTCTCCTGTCGAGCACCTACGTCTCCACTGGTGAGCGACAGCGCGACTCCCCTCCCTTGACGGGCACGACCGTCGTCGGCGGCGATTCGCGCGAGTGCGGTCTAGGTATCCCCGCGTGAAAGCTTCCGCGACTGACCTGTGTCGAACCTGTTCACACACCAGTCGCACGTGCGGGCACCTGCATCGCGGCTTTGGTTCTAAATTCAACACTGCTCAACACAACCAGCACCTGTCCCCGGCTCGCGGCGGAGTTCTCGCCCCGGAACCGGCGACCAGGAAGGATCGCTTCGTGAGCGACACCACGACTGAATCCCCCGCCACCGCCCCCGCCGGGCGTGCCGGCAAGGGGCTGTCCTCGATGCTGCTCCCCGAGCTTCAGGCTTACGCCGTGAGCTTGGGGATCACCGGTACCGCGCGGATGCGCAAGGGCCAGCTCGTCGAGGCAATTCAGGAGAAGAACGGCGGTGCCGGCAAGACCGAGCCCGCCGCCGCGGCTGCCCCCGCGCGGACCACCGCGCGCCGCACCCGCACCACCGCGGCCGCCGCCGAGAAGGCCCCCGCCGCGGAGCAGACCTCTGAGGTCCGCGCCGACATCCCCGAACAGCCGCAGCGCGAGCGGGTCGAGAAGGCCCCGGTCGAGACGGCGGCCCGGGCCGAGCGCACCGAGCGTGCCGACCGCACCGACCGCACCGACCGTACCGACCGCACTGAGCGGACCGACCGCGCCGCCAAGGCCGCCGAGAGCGCCGTGGCCACCGCGGAGGGTCAGGCCCCTGCGAGCGCCGGCACGGCCACCGCGACCGCGACCGCCGAGGCCGGCCCGGGTGCCGGCGACGGCGCCGGCGGCGACCAGCAGCGCAACCGGCGCGACCGGAACAACAACCGCCGGGACCGCGACCGCGGCCGTGGCGAGGGCTCCGGCGAGCGCTCCGGTGAGCGTCAGCAGGGCCAGGGTCAGGGCCAGGGCCAGGCCTCGGGCAACCAGAGCCAGGGCCAGAGCCAGGGCCAGAGCCAGAACCAGAACTCCGGCGGCGGCGGAGACGACTTCGACGACCGTCGCGGCGGCAACCGCCGGACCCGGGACCGCAACCGCAACCGCGAGGACCGGCAGCAGAACCGCCGCAACCGCGGCAACCGCAACGAGAGCGGCGGCGACGTCGACACCACGATCACCGACGACGACGTCCTGATCCCGGTCGGCGGCATCGTCGACATCCTGGACAACTACGCCTTCGTGCGGACCTCGGGCTACCTGCCCGGCCCGGACGACGTCTACGTCTCGCTGGCCATGGTCCGCAAGAACGGCCTGCGCAAGGGCGACGCCGTCACCGGCGTCATCCGCGCCCCGCAGGAGGGCGAGCGCCGCGAGAAGTTCAACGCCCTGGTGCGGCTGGACTCGATCAACGGCCTGGAGCCGGCCGCCTCCCGCCAGCGTCCGGAGTTCAACAAGCTCACGCCGCTGTACCCGCAGGACCGGCTCCGTCTGGAGACCGAGCCGCACATCCTGACCACGCGCATCATCGACATGATCGCGCCGATCGGCAAGGGCCAGCGCGGTCTGATCGTGGCCCCGCCGAAGACCGGCAAGACCATGATCATGCAGGCCATCGCCAACGCGATCACCCAGAACAACCCCGAGTGCCACCTGATGGTGGTGCTGGTGGACGAGCGGCCCGAAGAGGTCACCGACATGCAGCGCTCGGTGAAGGGCGAGGTCATCGCCTCGACCTTCGACCGGCCCGCCGACGACCACACCACGGTCGCCGAACTCGCCATCGAGCGCGCCAAGCGCCTGGTGGAGCTCGGCCACGACGTGATCATCCTGCTGGACTCGATCACCCGCCTGGGCCGCGCCTACAACACCAGCGCCCCGGCCTCCGGCCGCATCCTCACCGGCGGTATGGACAGCCAGGCGATGTACCCGCCGAAGAAGTTCTTCGGCGCGGCGCGCAACATCGAGAACGGCGGCTCGCTCACCATCCTGGCCACCGCCCTGGTGGAGACCGGCTCCCGCCTCGACGAGGTGATCTTCGAGGAGTTCAAGGGCACCGGCAACATGGAGCTGCGGCTGGACCGCAAGCTGGCCGACAAGCGCATCTTCCCGGCGGTCGACGTCGACCCGTCGAGCACCCGCAAGGAGGAGCTGCTGCTCGGCGCCGAGGAGCTCAGCATCGTCTGGAAGCTCCGCCGCGTCCTGCACGCGCTGGACCAGCAGCAGGCGATGGAGCTGCTGCTGGACCGGATGAAGAAGACCAAGTCGAACGCCGAGTTCCTGATGACCATCCAGAAGACCGCGGTGGGTCCGCAGGAGTAACGGTTTCAATCAGAAGTAAGTAAGGTGGCCGGGGTGACGATCACCCCGGCCACTCACCCGTACGGCCCTCATCCGTCCCAGATAGCCGACCTGTTCGTCCCCGAAGGCGCCGGCCCGTTCCCCGTCGTGGTCCTGATCCACGGCGGCTTCTGGCGGACCCCCTTCGACCGCGAACTGATGGAGCCGCTGGCCGAGGACCTGGCCGAGCGCGGGTTCGCCGCCTGGAACGTCGACTACCGCCGGGTCGGCGACGGTGGCGGCGGCGACGCCTGGCGCGTCACCCTGGACGACGTCGCGGCCTCGCTGGACCAGCTGGGTGCGCTGTCGGCGCAGTTCCCGCTGGACACCGACCGGACCGCGCTGGTCGGCCACTCGGCCGGCGGGCACCTGGCGCTGTGGCTGTCCTCGGAGTTCCAGGTCGCGGCCGCGGTCGCGCAGGCCGGCGTGTCGAACCTGTACGACGCCGCCAACGAGCGCCTGGGTGTCGGCTCCCCGCGCGAAGGCCTCGGCGTGCTGGACGTCCCGGCGACCGTGGAGTTCCTGGGCGGCACCCCCGACGAGGTGCCGGACCGCTACGCGGCCACCTCGCCCTCGGCGCTGCTGCCGCTGGAGACCCCGATCCTGCTGGTGCACGGCGACGAGGACGACCGGGTGCCGCTGTCCCAGTCCCGGAACTTCGCCGACGCCGCCCGGGAGGCCGGGGACGAGGTCGAGCTCGCCGAGTTCGCTCAGATGGGGCACTTCGAAGTGCTCGACCCGAAGCACGAGAGCTGGGGCCGGACCCTGGCGTTCCTGGAGCGCGTGCTCGGCCGGGTGGAATAAGCACCCCCCGCCTGCCGTTAGGATGGTTCGTCGGTCCCGGTTCACCCCAATCCCATGGAGACCCGGCGGCCCATCGACCTCAAGGAGCTCCAAATGAAGCCTGACATCCACCCGAGCTACCAGGTCACGACCGTGACCTGCGGCTGTGGCGCGACTTTCCAGACGCGCAGCACCGCCCCGAACGGCGTGATCCACGCCGAGGTGTGCTCGCAGTGCCACCCGTTCTACACCGGCAAGCAGAAGATCCTCGACACCGGCGGCCGCGTGGCGCGCTTCGAGGCTCGTTTCGGCAAGAAGGACGCCAGCAAGTAGCGCGTGCGGCGGCGTCGGTGCCGTGGACCCCTCGGGTCCCGGTCCGGCGCCGCCGTCGTTGTTTTTGTGTGGGCGGTTCGCTTCTAGTGAGGACGTGACATGTTCGAGGTCATCGACGACCTGCTCGCCGAGTACGCCGAGCTGGGGACGAGGCTGGCGGACCCGTCTGTCCACGCCGACCAGGACGTCGCGCGCAAGCTCGGCAAGCGCTACGCCGAGCTCGGTCCGATCGCCGAGACCTACCGGGAGTACCAGACGGTCGGCGAGGACATCTCCACCGCCGAGGAGCTGGCCACCGAGGACCCCGCCTTCGGCGAGGAGATCCCGGCGATGCAGGAGCGCCGCACCGAGCTGGAGGAGCGGCTGCAGAAGCTGCTGATCCCGCGCGACCCGATGGACGAGAAGAACGTCATCCTGGAGATCAAGGGCGGCGAGGGCGGGCAGGAGTCCATGCTCTTCGCCGGCGACCTGCTGCGGATGTACATGCGCTTCGCCGAGCGCCAGCACTGGAAGACCGAGATCCTGGAGTCGACCGAGTCCGACCTCGGCGGCTACAAGGACGTGCAGGTCGCGGTCAAGGGCCGGGTCAACGAGGCCGGCGAGGGCGTCTGGGCGCGGCTGAAGTACGAGGGCGGCGTGCACCGCGTGCAGCGCGTGCCGGTGACCGAGTCGCAGGGCCGGATCCACACCTCGGCGGCCGGCGTGCTGGTGCTGCCCGAGGCCGAGGACGTCGAGGTCGAGATCAACCCCAACGACCTGCGGATCGACGTCTTCCGCTCCTCCGGGCCCGGCGGGCAGTCGGTCAACACCACCGACTCGGCGGTGCGCATCACGCACCTGCCGACCGGCGTGGTGGTGAGCTGCCAGAACGAGAAGTCGCAGCTGCAGAACAAGGAGTCCGCGATGCGGATCCTGCGGGCCCGGCTGCTGGCAGTCGCCCAGGAGGAGGCCGACAAGGAGGCCTCGGACGCGCGCAAGTCGCAGATCCGGACCATGGACCGCTCCGAGCGGATCCGCACCTACAACTTCCCGGAGAACCGCATCAGCGACCACCGGGTCGGCTACAAGTCGTACAACCTGGACCAGGTGCTCGACGGCGATCTGGACGCGGTCATCCAGGCCTGCGTCGACGCGGACACCGCCGCGAAGCTCGCGGCCGGGGGGAACTGAGGCGGCGGGAGACCGGTGAGCGATTCCACTCCGGTGACAAGCGATTCCACTCCGGTGGCACAGGATGCGGCCGGCGGCGGGAACGGCGCTGCGGGCGGCTCTACGGGCGGCTCCGCGGGCGGCGCGGCGGGCGGCGCGCCCGCCGAGGCCAAGGGCTCGTCGCTGCTGCGCGCCGAGATCGCGCAGGCGTCCCTGCGGCTGGCCGAGGCCGGCGTCGGGTCGCCCCGGCACGACGCCGAGGAACTGGCGGCGTGGGTGCACGGCGTGCGCCGGACCGAGCTGCACCGCGTTCCCGACCACGACTTCGACGCGCGGTACTGGGAGGTCATCGCCCGCCGCGCGAACCGTGAACCGCTGCAGCACATCACCGGCGCCGCGTACTTCCGCTACCTGGAGCTCGCGGTCGGCCCGGGGGTCTTCGTCCCGCGGCCGGAGACCGAGGTGATGGTCGGCTGGGCCATCGACAAGCTGCGCGCGCTGGACGTCGCGGAGCCGCTGATCGTCGACCTCTGCACGGGATCCGGCGCCATCGCGCTGTCGATAGCGCAGGAAGTCCCGCGCGCCCGCGTGCACGCCGTGGAGCTCTCCGACGACGCCTACACCTGGGCCGCGCGCAACATCGCGGCGTCGGAGGCCGGGGAGCGCGTGACGCTGCACCTGGCGGACGCGGTGACGGCGCTGCCGGAGCTGGACGGCCGGGTGGACGTGGTGGTGTCGAATCCGCCGTACATCCCGCTGACCGAGTGGGAGTACGTCGCACCCGAAGCCCGCGACCACGATCCGGAGCTGGCGCTGTTCTCCGGGCCCGACGGCCTGGACCTGATCAGGGGCCTGGAGCGCACCGCGCAGCGGCTGCTGAAGCCCGGCGGCTGGGCCGCTTTCGAGCATTCGGACAAGCAGGGCGGCGAGGTGCAGCGCATCTTCCTGGAGGAGCGCGGCTGGGCCGAGGCGTCGGATCACCGGGACCTGACGAACCGGCCGCGGTTCGTGACGGCTCGTAAGGGCTGAGGGCGGGGCTGAGGGCGGGGCTGAGGGCAGGGCTGAGGGCGGCGCTGGGCGCGAGGCCGGCGGCGGGGCCGGGCACAAGGCCGGGCATGAGGCCGCGGGCCGGGTCGGGGGCGCTCGCGGAGCGTTCCGACCGCGCACCCCGCGCACTGCGGAACGGCCAGTAGACTCACGCCCCATGAGCCGCCGTTTCGACTGCACCGACCCCGAGCAGCGCAAGACCGGACTGCGGGAGGCGGCCAGCGCCGTCCGGCGCGGGGAGCTGGTCGTGCTGCCGACCGACACGCTGTACGGCATCGGCGCGGACGCGTTCACCAACTGGGCCGTCCGCGCGATGCTGGAGGCCAAGGGCCGAGGGCCGGCGATGCCGAGCCCGGTGCTGGTCCCCTCCCCGGCGACCCTGCACGGCCTGGTGGCCGGCATGCCCTCGGTCGGCTGGGAACTGGTCGACGCCTTCTGGCCCGGCGGCCTGACCCTCGTGGCGATGCACCAGCCGACCCTCACCTGGGACCTCGGCGAGACCCGGGGCACGGTCGCGGTCCGCATGCCCCTGCACCCGGTGGCGATCGAGCTCCTGACCGAGACCGGCCCGATGGCGGTCTCCAGCGCCAACAAGTCCGGCATGGCACCCGCCCGCACCGCGATCGACGCCCAGGACCAACTCGGCGACGCGGTCTCGGTGTACCTCGACGCGGGCCGCGTCGGCGACGAAGGCGGCGCCAGCTCCATCGTGGACGTCACCGGCACCGCGCCGGTGTTGCTGCGCGAGGGCACCCTCACCTTCGACCAACTCCTCGAAGTCGCCCCGACGCTCACCCGCGCCGAGTAACCTGCGGCCGGTCGACCAGTCCGACGGCCGAAGGCGCTGGGAGGAGCAGGGTGGGGAATCAGGGAACGGTCAGCGGCGGGGCCGACGGGGCCGAGGACGAGATAGGCGGCGCGGCGAGGGATGCCGCCACTGCCGCCCCGACAGCCGCCGCCGACTCCGGAGCCGCCGGCGATGCTCGGATGACCGCCGCGCCGGCCGCCGATGCCGGTGCTGAGCCCGCTGCTGCCGGTGCCCGGATGACTGATCAGGCGAGCGGGCCTGCTGAGCCGGCCGAGCACCAACTCGCCGAGCACCAACTCGCCGAGCGCCAACCCGCCGAGCGCCAACCCGGCGAGCACCAAGCCGCCGAGCGCCAACCCGGCGAGCACCAACCCGCCGAGCGCCAACCCGGCGAGCACCAACCCGCCGAGTACCAAGCCGCCGAGCGCCAACTCGCCGAGCGCCAACTCGCCGAGCGCCAACCCGGCGAGTACCAAGCCGCCGAGCGCCAACCCGGCGAGCACCAAGCCGCCGAGGATCCGCCCGCCATCTGCATCCCCCGCCAGCGCCGCCCCCTCCGCGACGCTGTCAACCCGGCCCGCGCGGTCAGCGCCCTCCGCCGCCACCACCCGGTCACCCTCGTCCTGATCGCGGCGACCACCCTCGCCTACGCGGCCCTGGCCTTTCAGCGCCGCTGGATCGCCGACGACGGCATGATCGCGGTCCGCACCGTGCGCCAGATCCTCGCCGGCAACGGCCCGCTCTACTCGCCGTATGAGCGTGCCGAGACGGACACCTCGACCCTCTGGACCGTGCTGCTCACCATCGGCGGCGGCCTCAGCGGGGTCGACGTCGCGCGCGTCGCCGTCTACACCGGCTTGCTGTGTGCCGTCGGGGGAGTGCTCGCGGCGCTGTTCGCCACCGCGCGCTTCCATGCGCGCCTCAGTGGGAAGTCGCGGCAGCTGCTCGTTCCGGGCGGTGCGTTGGTGCTCCTCGGCGTCTCGCCGTTCTGGGACTACGCGACCTCCGGGCTGGAGACCGGCCTCGAGATCCTGTGGCTGGGCCTGTGCTGGCTGGTGTTGGTCGTCTGGTGCGCGGAGTCGCCCGACACGAAGCGGCAGTGCGCCGTGGCGTTCCTGATAGGCCTGGCACCGCTGGTGCGCCCCGAATTCGGGCTCATGGAAGCGGTCTTCGGTGTCGCGGCGTGGTTCCTCATACGGCCCGGAAAGCGGCGCACCCTTCTGCTTTTCGTTACGGCGCAAGCCCTGCCGCTGATTACAGAGATCCTGCGCGCGGGCTACTACGGCGAACTCGTCCCGCTCCCGGCGCTCGCGAAGTCCGCCAGCGGCTCGCAATGGAACCGTGGCTGGCGCTATGTCGAGGAAACGCTAAAGGGTTACTTCCTCTGGATTCCGTTGGCGATCCTGCTTATAGCCGCCACCGCTCATCTCATGAAGAAGAGCGCACTGAAGACCCGCACCACCACAATCCTGCTGGCGACACCGGTCGTCGCCGGTCTGCTGCTCGGCCTTTATGTCATCAAGGTCGGCGGTGACTTCATGCACGCGCGCATGGTTCTCCCCGTTCTCTTCCTCCTCGTCCTGCCGGTGCTGCTGGTCCCCGTGAACGCGGTCCTGGTCCCGGCCGTCACGGCGACCGCGGTCTGGGCCGCCTACTGCGGCTCCACCTACTCCGTCCACTTCTACGACCAGAAGCACGCCGTCGCCGAGGACGAGCGCCTCGGCTACCAGCAGTGGACCGGACGGCCCAATCCCGACACCTCGGCGGCATACACCGCCAAGGAACTGGGCATCGGCGAGTCGATTGCGTCCTGGACCGCGCACGGCGACCGGGTCCTGACGTCGGAGGGCGGGGTGGACATCCCGCTCAATCCGGACCTGCCGTTCCCCTTCGCCGTGGCCGCCGGGCGGCTCGGGGCGGCCGGCGCCGAGACACCGCTGCGGGACGAGGTCGTCGACACGCTCGGGCTGGCGAACCCGCTCGGCGCGCATCTGACGGTCACCGCGCCCGGCCGGCCCGGTCACGAGAAGGAGCTGCCGTGGGCCTGGATCCTCGCCGACTACGGCGATCCGGCGGTCGTCGACCACCAGGCGGTGGTCGGCGGGGTGCCCCCCGAACAGGTCAGTGCCGCGCGGCACGCCATGAGCTGCGGCGCGCTGAAGGAGCTGCTGGATTCGACCAGACAGCCCATGACCCTCGGCCGCTTCTGGAGCAACCTCACCGGCTCGCCGGGCCGGACGGCCCTGGTCGTCCCGGCCGATCCGTTCGCGGCGGAAAAGAAGTTCTGCGGATGACCCTTCCTGTTCCACAGTTGTGACGCACCGCCTGCCGGTAGTCGGCGTAGGGTTGTCTCGCAACACCGCTCACACCCATCACGGGGCGACTTACGGGGCGACCGTCTCCCGTCCCTGACTGTCCTTGTCCGGCCCAGCAGTACAGAGAGAAGCGGAGAGGATCCCTGTGGCGGAGTGCCTGCTTGCCATGACGGTGGCACTGGCGGTGACCCTCCTCCTCGGTGGCCCGATCCGGTCGTTGGCCGTCCGGCTGGGGCTGGTGCCGGTCATCCGCGAGCGGGACGTGCACGAGACCCCGAAGCCGCGGGTCGGCGGTCTGGCGATGTTCATCGGGCTGGCCGCGGCGCTGACCGTGGCCGGGCACTTCCCGATGCTCAAGCGCGACGTCTACATGGAGACCAACACCATTCAGGCCCTGTTGTGGGGCGCGTTCCTGGTGGTGGTGCTGGGCCTGGTGGACGACAAGTTCGAGCTGGACCCGCTGACCAAGTTCGCCGGTCAGATCTTCGCCGCCTCGGTGATGGTGGTGAAGGGCATCCAGATCAGCTGGCTGGTGATCCCCGGCATCGGCATCGTCGCGGTGGACCCGACGCTGTCCATCGTGCTGTCGGTGTTCCTGGTGCTGGTGCTGATGAACGCGGTGAACTTCGTCGACGGCCTGGACGGCCTGGCCGCCGGCATCACCGCGATCGCGGGCCTGTCGTCGTTCGCCTACTGCTACCGGCTGGCCATCAGCTACAAGCTCACCGGCGCCACCGCCCCGGCGCTGATCGCGATCGTCACCGTCGGGATCTGCCTGGGCTTCCTGGCCCACAACTGGCACCCGGCCCGGATGTTCATGGGCGACACCGGCTCGATGCTGCTGGGCATGCTGCTGGCCGCCACCTCGATCACCGTCATGGGCGGCATCGACCCCTACCAGCTCGGCGAGCAGGTCGGCGTCGCGGTCAACCAGACCAGCTCGGTGCACAAGCTGGTCCCGGCCTACCTGCCGCTGATCATGCCGATCTCGGTCACCCTGCTGCCGATCGCCGACATGGTGATGGCGGTCGTGCGGCGCACCAAGGCCGGGATGTCGCCGCTGGCCGCGGACAAGGGCCACCTGCACCACCGGATGCTGCAGATCGGCCACTCCAAGCGCCGCGCCGTGCTCATCATGTACTTCTGGTCGGCACTGGTGGCCTTCGTGACCGTGCTGTTCGCGGTCACGCCGTCCCGGCAGCCGGTCGTCTACATCGCCATCGGCATGACGCTGGTGGGGCTGGTGATGCTGCTGGGACCGCGGCTCGGCGACCACCGCGAGCGGCTGCGGAAGAAGGCCCTGCGGGTCGGCGCCTCGCCCACGGCGCGGCACCGCGCGGGCGCGGGCGGTAACAGTGCGCCGGTGTCGGGGGGCGCGGCCGGGCAGGCCGTCAACGCCCCCGCCAACCCGTACGCCGACCCGCACACCAACCCGCACACCACCGCGACCGTCAACGGCACCGTCAACGGCACGGTCACCGCCGCGGTCGAGGGCATCGCCTCGCAGGGCCCGGCGATCGCCGAGGCGGGCCCGAGCATCCCCGCCATAGCGACGTCGTCCGAGAACGGCAACCAGCACCGCACTCTGTCACGTTGATCACACCTGGCGTTCGCGGCGTGTCCACCGGGCATACGTTCTCCCAGCTGAAGAAGTACGCACTCTGACGGAGCCGGACCGGAAAAACACAGGTCGAGGCCGCACCGAAAACCGGTTCGTGCGTAGAACGCGAGCTTGTGATAGCTTTCACGAACAAGGGGATGAGGGGTTGTGAGAAGACCGAACCGCCCCCGTAACCTGAAACCGACACGACGCGGTGCCGGACCCCGGCAGCGCGCGACCTACAAGACTTCTTGAGGGAAGCCATGCAGGCCATTGACGCCCGATTGTTGCGCGGAGCAGCGGTACCGACCGCTGTCGCCGGCGCGATCGCCGTCGTGCTCTGCACCGTGCTGGTCGGCAGCAAGGGTCTGATCGGAGCGCTGCTCGGCAGCGTGATCGTGCTGGCCTTCTTCTCGGTGACGATCATCGTCATCAGCAAGGTCGCCCAGAAGCAGCCGGAGATGCTGCTCGGGTACGCGATGCTCACCTACCTCGGCAAGGTCGTCTTCCTGGCCGTGCTGATGATCGCGTTCAAGCACACCACGCTGTTCCACTTCCGGTCCTTCGGGTTCACCATTCTGGGTCTGACCCTGGTGTGGCTTGCCGCCGAGACCCGCGCGGTGCTGAAGACGAAGATCTTCTACGCGGACCCGTCCGCGATCCCGGACTCGCTCAAGCCCGCGGCGCCCAAGCGCCCCGAGAGCACCGCCGAGTCCGAACCGTCGCCTGTCGGCGGCCGGTAAGCACAATGACCGCCCATAAACCGGCCCGTCGGCCGGAGCTGACACCTATCCTGCCCACGGTTCGGAATCGAACGGGGCTGTGTCGCGAGCCGCACCTCAGGCCTCGCCTGCACTCTGTCCGGACCCGCACCTGGTCCGATAACGAGTTCCTAACGCATTCCAGCGTGCCGCTCACGCCTTCTCAGCTGGGTTTCAGGGAAGGTCATCTCTCCTGCTATCGTCCGAGGCGGCATGAGCAGCATGAGCAGTACACACAAGACGAAAACCCCCACCGGGAAGCCGGAGAAGAAGGTCGATCCGGCCTCCATCACGGGCTACCTGTTGGCGGGCATGGTCGTCTACGGCGGCCTCGGCTGGCTGATCGACAAGTGGGCCGGTACCTCCGACGTGTTCACACCGATCGGGGTGATCTTCGGGCTCGCCGCGGGCCTGTTCCTCACCTTCCGGCAGGTGTCGGTGTTGGAGAGGCAGGAACGCGAGGCGCTGCTCCGCAAGCGGCGCGCCCTGGCCGGCACCGAGGACCCGCCGGAGCGGCACGACGCGCACGACCCGCAGGACCAGAACGACCCGCACGACCGATAGCCACGACACATCCAGTGCCGATCGCGCGCCCGGGGGCGACCCGGACGCGCCGACACCTGAAGGTTGCCGTCACGATGAGCCAGTCTGGATACACACGATGAGCCTTAGCCTTGCCGCTGGCGTGGGCGCGCTGCGCACGGACAGCAGCTGTCACCTGTTCGGGAGCAACGGCTGTGGCTTCAGCCACGATGCCCCCGGGTCGGAGGACTTCGACTTCTCCAACCGCCCGTGGTTCCACATCGGGTCCTACGGCGTCACCAAGCCGGTGGTTCTGGTGGTCCTGATCGCGGTCGTGATGATCGCGTTCTTCTGGGCGGCCTTCAACAAGCCGAAGATGGTGCCGCGCGGCATCCAGAACATCGGCGAGGTCGCCTACCTGTTCGTCCGCGACCGCATGGCGCGCGACTCCATGGGCAAGCAGGGCGACAAGTACGTGCCGTTCCTGTTCTCGCTGTTCTTCTTCGTCTGGCTGATGAACGTCATGTCGTTCGTCCCGGGCATCCAGTTCCCGGTGAGCTCGGTCTACGCGTTCCCGCTGGCGCTGGCGATCATGGTCTGGCTGACCTACATGTACGCCGGCTTCCGGCGGCACGGCCTGGGCTACTTCCGGGTCCTCGGCGTCCCGAGCGGGGTGCCGCTGGGCATCCTGGTCATCCTGACCCCGATCGAGCTGCTGTCGAACATCTTCATCCGGCCGTTCACCCTGGGCATCCGGCTGTTCGCGAACATGTTCGCCGGCCACCTGCTGGTCGCGACGTTCGCCGCCGGCGCCTGGTACATGTTCAGCGTCAAGGGGATCATCTTCTCCGGCGCGTCGTTCACCATGGCCATCGTGATGACCGCCTTCGAGCTGTTCATCCAGGCCCTGCAGGCCTACATCTTCGTGATGCTGACCGCGAGCTACCTCGCCGGCGCACTCGAGGAAGCGCACTAGTACCACACAGGTACTACGCATACGGGCGCTCCCTTGGTTCCCTCGGGGAGCGCGGTGCAAGACCACAACTCAAGATCCCGCATCACCTATAAGCGACCGGTTGGCACAGTGCCCGCCGGCCAACCAGAAGGAAAACGAGAGACATGAGCGCTGCTCTGACCACCCTCGCCGCGGACTCGACCACCACCATCAAGGGCCTGGGCTACATCGGGTACGGTCTGTCGGCCATCGGCCCGGGTATCGGCGTCGGCCTGATCTTCGGCAACGGCGTGCAGGCCATGGCCCGCCAGCCCGAGGCCGCCGGCATGATCCGCACCAACATGTTCATCGGCTTCGCGCTGACCGAGGCGCTGGCCCTGCTGGGCTTCATCGCCCCGTTCGTGCTGAACAAGTAGAGCGCCGTCCCGAGCCCCTACGGACCTAGGGAAGGTAGGAAATGACTAGTCCCACGGTTCTCGCTGACTTCAACCCGATTGTGCCCAAGGGCGACGAGCTCGTCATCGGCAGCATCGCGTTCCTGATCATCTTCGTGATCTTCTGGAAGAAGCTTCTTCCGAGCATCAAGAAGACTCTGGATGAGCGTACCGACGCCATCGAGGGCGGCATGCAGCGTGCCGAGGAGGCCCAGGCGGCCGCCGCGGCGCTGCAGGAGGAGTACCAGCGCAACCTGACCGAGGCGCGCCACGAGGCGGCCAAGATCACCCAGCACGCCCGCGAACAGGGCGCTGAGATCGTGGCGCAGATGCGGGCCGACGGTACCGAGCAGCGCGACAACCTGGTCGCCGGCGGGCGAGCCCAGCTCGACGCCGACGCCGCGGCGACCCGCGCCGCGCTCAAGGGCGACCTGGGCACGCTGGCCATCCAGCTGGCGAGCAAGATCGTCGGCGAGTCGCTGGAGGACGAGGCCCGTCAGCGCGGCACCGTCGACCGGTTCCTGGCCGAGCTCGAAGCCAAGGCCGATGCCCAGGCCACCGCGAAGGCGGGTGCCTGATGCAGGGCGCCAGCCGCGACGCGTTCGCGGCCGGGGCCGATCGGCTCGACGCGCTGACCGGCACGCCCGGCGCTGACGTCACCGGCATCGCCGACGACCTGTCGGCCGTGGCGGTGGCCTTCGGCAGGGACGCCTCGCTGCGCCGCATGCTCACCGACCCGGCCCGGCCGGCGGCGCTGCGCGCGGACATCGTGACCTCGCTGCTGGCCGGCAAGATCAGCGCCGACGCCGCCGCCCTGGTGGCGGGCCTGGTGCGGTCCCGCTGGAGCGCCCCGCGCGACCTGGCCGACGCGGTCGCGGACCTGGCGGTCCGCGCCGACCTGGCGGTCGCCGAGCGCGACGGGAAGCTGGACGAGGTCGAGGACGAGCTGTTCCGGCTCGGCCGGCTGCTGGACTCCAACGGCGACCTGGCGCTGGCCCTGGCCGACGGCCGGGTGCCGGCGGACAAGCGGGTCGCGCTGGTGGACGGGCTGCTGGCGGGCAAGGTGGACCCGACCACCTACCGCCTGGTGGGCCGGCTGGTGGCCAACCCGCGCGGCCGGTCGATCAGCGCCGGCCTGACCGAGATCGGCAAGGAGGCGGCCGCGCGCCGCGAGCGGCTGATCGCCTACGTGACCGCGGCCGTCCCGATGACCGAGCAGCAGCGCGACCGCCTCGGGGCGGTGCTCAAGCGCATGTACGGGAAGCAGGTCCACCTCAACGTGGATCTGGACCCCGAGGTGCTCGGCGGGCTGTCGGTGCGGATCGGCGACGAGGTCATCGACGGCACCGTGGCGACCCGGCTGGCCCGGGCCCAGCGGCAGCTGGCCGGCTGAGCGCGAGCCGACACGGCGGCGCTCGGCGTCAAGGCTTAGCGTCGTACAAGAAGACACAGAGCAGTACCCACACGAAACGACCTGCGGGTGGTGGCGGCGGGCGGAACTCCGGCACACGGTGCCGGGCCCGCCGTTGCCCGGCCCGGATGAATCTAGGAGAGCAGGAATACTCATGACGGAGCTCACGATCCGTCCGGAGGAGATCCGGGACGCGTTGGAGCGCTTTGTCGACTCCTACAAGGCGCCCGAGGCGTCTAAGGACGAAGTCGGCACGGTGACCGAGATCGGTGACGGCATCGCCAAGGTCGAGGGCCTGCCCTCGGCCATGACCAACGAGCTGCTGAAGTTCGAGGACGGCACCCTGGGCATCGCCCTGAACCTGGACGTCCGCGAGATCGGCGTCGTGGTCCTGGGCGACTACGAAGGTATCGAGGAGGGGCAGCGGGTCGCCCGTACCGGCGAGATCCTGTCCACCCCGGTCGGTGACAAGTTCATGGGCCGGGTGGTGAACCCGTTGGGTGAGCCGATCGACGGTCTGGGTCCGATCGAGGCTGAGGGCACGCGGATCCTGGAGCTGCAGGCGCCTGGTGTCATGGCTCGGCAGTCGGTGAAGGAGCCGTTGCAGACCGGTATCAAGGCCATCGACTCGATGACCCCGATCGGTCGTGGCCAGCGTCAGCTGATCATCGGTGACCGGCAGACCGGCAAGACCGCGGTGGCTGTGGACACGATCATCAACCAGAAGCAGAACTGGGCGTCGGGCGATCCGAAGAAGCAGGTCCGCTGCATCTATGTGGCCATCGGGCAGAAGGGTTCCACCATCGCGGCCGTGAAGGGCGCGTTGGAGGAGGCCGGTGCGATGGAGTACACGACGATCGTGGCTTCTCCGGCTTCGGACCCGGCGGGTTTCAAGTACCTGGCGCCGTACACCGGTTCGGCCATCGGCCAGCACTGGATGTATGACGGCAAGCACGTCCTGATCGTTTTCGACGACCTGACCAAGCAGGCTGAGGCCTACCGGTCGATGTCGCTGCTGCTGCGTCGTCCGCCGGGGCGCGAGGCCTACCCGGGTGACGTGTTCTATCTGCACTCGCGTCTGCTGGAGCGTTGCGCGAAGCTGTCCGATGACATGGGTGCCGGTTCCATGACCGGTCTGCCGGTGATCGAGACCAAGGCGAACGACATCTCGGCGTTCATTCCGACCAACGTCATCTCGATCACCGACGGTCAGTGCTTCTTCGAGACCGACTTGTTCAACTCCGGTGTGCGTCCGGCGATCAACGTGGGTACCTCGGTGTCCCGGGTCGGTGGTTCGGCGCAGGTGCGGGCGATGCGTTCGGTGTCCGGTTCGCTGCGTGTGGATCTGGCGCAGTTCCGTGACCTGGAGGCGTTCGCTGCTTTCGCCTCGGACCTGGACGACGCCTCCAAGGCCCAGCTGTCCCGCGGCCAGCGGATGGTCGAGCTGCTCAAGCAGGGCCAGTACGAGCCGTATCCGGTGGAGGAGCAGGTGGCCTCGATCTGGATCGGCACCTCGGGCTCCATCGACGACGTGCCGGTGGCCGATGTGCGCCGCTTCGAGAAGGAGTTCATCTCCTTCCTGAAGACCGACCACGCCGGCGTGCTGGCCACGATCCGCGAGACCGGTCAGCTCTCCGACGACACCGTGACGGCGTTCAAGGACGGCGTCGCGCAGTTCAAGCGCGGCTTCGAGCTCGGCGACGGCACACTGCTGGCCGACCAGGGCAAGGCCGACGCGATGGACGAGGACAACGTCGGCCAGGCCACGATCACCAAGCACAAGGCCTCCTGATCGTGACCGAGACTCTCGTGCACGACCGGATTCGGGAAGGGGTGAACTGACATGGCAGGCCAGCTCCGGGTATACCGGCGCCGGATCGCCTCGGTGAAGGCGACCAAGCAGATCACCCGGGCCCAGGAACTGATCGCCACCGCCCGCATCGTGAAGGCGCAGCAGAAGGTCGCCGCCTCCACGCCGTACGCGGAGGAGATCACGCGCGCCGTCTCGGCGGTCGCCTCGCGCTCCAACGCCGCGCACGCGCTGACCACCGAGCGCGAGCCGAAGGCCGGCATCCGGCCCAAGGCCGCCGTCCTGGTGGTCACCAGCGACCGCGGGTTCTGCGGCGGCTACAACACCAACGTCCTGAAGGAAGCCGAGCAGCTGATGCAGTTGCTGCGCGAGCAGGGCAAGGAGCCGGTCCGCTACGTGGTGGGCCGCAAGGGCGTGTCGTACAACTCCTTCCGCGAGCGGTCGATGGCCGGCACGTGGGTCGGGTTCTCCGACAACCCCGCGTACACCGACGCCCGCGCGGTCGCCGACGAGGTGATCGCGGCGTTCGTCGCCGAGGACGGGATAGACGAGATCCACCTGGTCTCGACCCGGTTCATCTCGATGCTGTCGCAGCAGCCGACCACGGTGCGGATCCTGCCGCTGCAGTACGAGGAGACCACCGAGCCCCCGGCCGGCGGGGTGTTCCCGCTGTACGAGTTCGAGCCGTCCCCGGAGCGGGTGCTGGACGCGCTGCTGCCGCAGTACGTGCGGGCGCGGGTCTACAACGCCATGCTCCAGTCGGCCGCCTCCGAGCACGCGGCCCGGCGCCGCGCGATGAAGTCCGCGACCGACAACGCCTCGGACCTCATCGACAACCTCACCCGGCTGGCGAACGCGGCCCGGCAGGCCGACATCACCCAGGAAATCAGCGAAATCGTGGGCGGCGCGAACGCGCTGGCCGACGCGAATGTGGGAAGTGACTGAAATGACTGCGACCACAGAGACCGCGACGAAGGCCGTCGGCCGCGTCGCGCGCATCATCGGCCCGGTCGTCGACGTGGAGTTCCCCGTCGACGGCATGCCCGAACTGCAGAACGCCCTCACCATCGACTACCCGTTCCTCGGTGAGACCCGCCGGCTGACCCTCGAGGTCGCCCAGCACATCGGCGACGGCATGGTCCGCGCCATCGCGCTGAAGCCGACCGACGGCCTGGTCCGCGGCGCCGAGGTGGTCAACACCGACGGCCCGATCACCGTCCCGGTGGGCGACGTCACCAAGGGCCACGTCTTCGACGTGACCGGCGAGGTGCTGAACCTCAAGGAGGGCGAGGAGTTCCACGCCGAGACGCGCTGGGGCATCCACCGCAAGGCGCCGTCCTTCGACCAGCTGGACTCCAAGACCGAGATGTTCACCACCGGCATCAAGGTCGTCGACCTGCTGACGCCCTACGTGAACGGCGGCAAGATCGGCCTGTTCGGCGGCGCCGGCGTCGGCAAGACGGTGCTGATCCAGGAGCTGATCTACCGCGTCGCGGAGAACTTCGGCGGCGTGTCGGTGTTCGCCGGCGTCGGCGAGCGCACGCGTGAGGGCAACGACCTGATCGCGGAGATGACCGAGACCGGCGTCATCGAGAAGACCGCGCTGGTCTACGGCCAGATGGACGAGCCCCCGGGCACCCGTCTGCGCGTCGCCCTGTCCGCCCTGACGATGGCGGAGTACTTCCGCGACGTGCAGAAGCAGGACGTGCTGCTGTTCATCGACAACATCTTCCGGTTCACCCAGGCCGGTTCCGAGGTGTCGACCCTGCTCGGCCGCATGCCCTCCGCGGTGGGCTACCAGCCGACCCTGGCCGACGAGATGGGCCAGCTGCAGGAGCGCATCACCTCGACCAAGGGCCACTCGATCACCTCGGTCCAGGCGATCTACGTCCCCGCGGACGACATCACCGACCCGGCCCCGCACACCACCTTCACCCACCTGGACGCGACGACGGTGCTCAGCCGTCCGATCACCCAGAAGGGCATCTACCCCGCGGTGGACCCGCTGGACTCCACCTCGCGCATCCTGGACCCGCGGTACATCTCCGCGGCCCACTACGAGTGCGCGACGCGGATCAAGGCGATCCTGCAGAAGTACAAGGACCTGCAGGACATCATCGCGATCCTCGGCATCGACGAGCTCTCCGAGGAAGACAAGATCACCGTGCAGCGCGCGCGGCGCATCGAGCGCTTCCTGTCGCAGAACACCTTCGTGGCGAAGATCTTCACCGGCATCGACGGCTCGTTCGTCCCGCTGGACGAGACCATCGCGGCCTTCACCGCGATCGCCGACGGCAAGTACGACCACGTGCCGGAGCAGGCGTTCTTCATGTGCGGCGGCATCGAGGACCTGGAGAAGAAGGCCAAGGAGCTGGAGCGGGCATGAGCGAGTCGCACGCCGGCGCCCGCCGGTTGAACGTCTCGTTGGTGGCGGCCGACCGCAAGGTGTGGCAGGGCACGGCCGACATGGTCATCGCCCGCACCACCGAGGGCGACACCGGCGTGCTGCCGGGCCACCAGCCCATCCTGTCCATCCTGGCCCCCTCCGTGGTGACGATCCGCGGCACCGAGGAGGGCACCATGGAGGTCGTCGTCTCCGGCGGCTTCCTGTCGGTGGCGCGCGACGACGTGTCGGTCCTGGCCGAGAGCGTCCTGCTCCCGTCCGAGATCGACCTGGCGAGCGCCCGCGACCTGGCGGCCACGGCCCGCGCGGCCGAGGACGCGGCAGGCGACGACACCGCGGCCCGCGAGCAGGCCCAGGCCGAACTGCGCTTCGCCGAAGCCCAACTCCGGGTCCTCGGCGACGCCTCTGTCGGCGCGGGCACGGCACACTAAGGGCCCTGAGGTACACGTAGATGCAGCCGGGACTCGACAGTGAGGAGCTTTCGTAGATGCTCAGCGCTGTCGAGGTCCTGGCTGTCTGCTTTGTGGTGCTCTGTCTGTCCGTGGCCTTCATCCCGATGCGCCGCCACCTGATCCGCCGCGGCGGCGGCGCGTTCGACTGCGCGGTCCGCTTCGGCCCGATCCCCGAGGCCGGCGACGCCTCCGGCTGGTCCTTCGCAGTAGGCCGCTACCGCGACCTCACGGTGGACCTCTACCGCGTCTTCAGCTACTCCCCCCGCCCCCGCACGAGCCTGGCTCGGCGGGGGTTCGACGTCGTGGGCCGCCGCGACGCGGCGGGGGAGGAGACCCGGACACTGCTGCCGGGGTGGGCGGTGCTGGAGTGCTCGGCCGCCGGGGCGGTGGTGGAGCTGGCGATGTCGACGGAGTCGATGATGGCCTTCCTGACGTGGGTGGAGGCGGCGCCTCCGGGGTGGGACACCTCGCGGGTGAGTTGATCCACACCTGCCAAGCACCGCCCCCGGCGACGCACTACCGTGGGTCCCATGGTGAACCTGACCCGCATCTACACCCGCACCGGCGACGACGGCACGACCGCCCTCGGCGACCTGAGCCGGGTCCGCAAGACCGACGCGCGCCTGGCGGCCTACGCCGACGTCGACGAGGCCAACGCGGCCGTCGGGCTGGCGGTGGCCTTCGCGAACAACGATCTGGGCATGCTGCACGACGGGATCAGGACCCTGCTGCTGCGGGTGCAGAACGAGCTCTTCGACCTCGGCGCCGACCTCAGCACCCCGCCGGCGGAGAACCCGGAGTTCCCGCCGCTGCGCATCGAGCCGGAGTACGTCGAGCGCCTGGAGGCGGCGTGCGACGAGTGGAACGAGACGCTGACCAAGCTCCGCTCCTTCATCCTCAACGGCGGCACCGTGGTCGCGGCGCAGCTGCACGTCGCGCGCACCGTCGTGCGCCGCGCCGAGCGGAGCGCCTGGGCGGCGGTCGAGGAGTACGGGGACGCCATCAACCCGCTGGCCGTGAAGTACTTGAACCGGCTGTCGGACCTGCTGTTCATCCTGGCCCGGGTGGCGAACACCGACTCGCACGGCGGTGACGGCGACGTGCTGTGGGTGCCGGGCGGCGAGCGGTAGCCGCTGCGGGGCTGGGGCTGAGGCTGGCGAGGCCTAGGCCTAGGGCGCTTCTTTCGGATCGGTGGGTCGTTGGTCCGGTAGTGGGATTGAGTGATGCGCATTGGGCAGCACCGGACCAGGCTGCCCTAGGCAGACACGCCCGACCAGTCAGGTTCCTGGAAAGGCGTGTACACGCGGCTGCCTGGCGGACCGCGCCTCGTCAGAACACCTGGATGCCGGCAGCGGAGTTGGACAGCCACTGCGACCACGACAGCGTGTAGTCGGCGTAGCCGTTGGACTGGCTCACCTTGTCGCTGGTGCCCTTGACCGTCACCGGGTCCCCGACCTGGACGATGTTCCACAGCACTGCCGCGTTGGCTTCCGAGAGGTGAATGCAGCCGTGTGAGACGTTCGCCTTGCCCAGCGAATCGTCCCACCACGCTGAGTGGATGAAGGTGCCGCTGTCGGTGAGTTGCAGGTCATGGTACGTCTGAAGGTCGTACCAGCCGGGCCCGCCCTTGGTGCACTGGAGGCCGATGGCGCACGAGGTCATCTCGATGTGCGGGACCATGTCCATGATGGCCATCGTGCCGCCGTAGGTGGCATCACCCGGCTTGCCCGTGCCGCTGGCCAACTTCTTGATCAACGTGCCGTTCTCGTAGACGCTCATCATGTGCGTTGTCGCATCGACGACGATCTCGTGGTCGTCGCCGATGGAGAAGTCCAGCTTGCGGTCGGTCGAACCGAACTGGACGGTGACCTTGGTGCCGGCCGGCCAGAAGCCCTGCGGGCGGAAGTCGACGGTGTTCGAGTCGAGCCAGGACCAGGCGCCGTCGACGTGCGGCGTCGTCGTGACCTTCATCGTCTTCTCGATCGCGGCGCGGTTCGTCGACGACACCGTGGAGGCGAAGTTGACGCGGATCGGCATCGCGACGCCGACCTTGGATCCGTTACTCGGAGTCACCGAGGATATGGAAGGGAGCGTGCCCGTTCCGGTCGACTGGTTCGGGGTCGTGGTCGGCCCGGCCGACGTGCTCGGCTTCGAAGCCGCGGTGCTCGGCCCACCGGTGGTCGCGGACACAGACGTCGGTGCGGCCGATGATGTGGTGGTCGTCGCCGAGGACGCCGCTGTCGAAGTCTCCGGAGCGGACGACGATGGACCGGGCCCGGCGCTGTGGTTGACAGCTGTGCTCGCGCATCCGGTCAGCAGCAGCAGCGATCCGGCGACCGCCGCCCCAGCGAACTTGTTCCCCACCGCAGTTCCCCCTTTGGATGACCCACACGACCCACACAGTGTTCCCGCTCTGACGACGCCCGGGCCGCGGCTCTGGTTGCCAGGGCGATCGAAAATTCTCAAGGCGACGGCCGAATCAGCTCAGGTGGCGACAGACAGCCGACCGTCGGCGCCCCCCGCGTAATGCGCCAGCCGGTCCGGCAGCATCGGCTCAATCCGCGCCCATTGCGCGTCACTCAATCTCACTACCGGAGCCAACGCACACTGATCCGAAAGAAACGGCCTAGGTCTGGCGGGGCTTGTACCGGGCCTGCCAGCCCTCAGAACGAGCTCGGGAACCCCGGACCGCCACCGACACCCGCGGCCGCGCCGGGATCGGCAGGCGGCGTCCCAGACCCGTTGCCGCTGCTGCTCGATGTCGGGGCCGGAACCGGCGCAGAGGCGGCGCTCGAAGCACCCGAACCGCTGGCCGGCAACGCCGATGGCGCAGTCGTAGGCCGCGCCGTCTGCGTCGGAGGCGCCGTGCTTGAAGGCCCCACATCCCAGGGCCCCGCGCTCGGCGCCGTACTTGTCCCTGCCGTAGGCGCAGGGGTAGGCGTCCCCCGCACCACCGGCCCACCGTGAGCCGGCACCGTCACCCACCCGCTCGCGCTACTCCGCCACAGCCCCATCGCTCCGGTGAGCTGATAGTCGCCGGCGCTCCAAGCCTTCGGCGGCGTCAGCGCGACGTTGTTCGCGTCGCGCACCTGGATCGTGTCCGCGTACTGCCCCTTCACCAACCGGTGCGTCCGCGGGAACACCGCGACCCCGTCGTCGGTCTTCTGCGGGATCAGATCTCCGCCGGTCTTCGCGTACAGCACCGTCTTCGTCTGCGGCGCCCCCAGCACCACCAGCCGGTTGCTCTGCGGCAGGAACACCGACAGTTCGGCGATCTGCTGCGCGTCGTCGGTGTCGTCGCTCGATCCCGGCCGCGCGTGCGCGAACGTCACCGGGGCCGCGTACACCGACATGCTTGACGACTCGCCCGACGCCCCGCTCGCCGAGCCGCCCGCCGCTCTCTCCGTAAGCGTGTAGTCCCCGACCAGCAGCTGCGCCTGCGACGGCACTCCGTCCGCCCCGGTCGTCCATCCCTGCATCACGTAGAGCCAGGTCTTGTATGCGGGCTGCGGCACCACCTTCGCCGTCGCGCCGTGCCCGGCCGTGGTGGGCGCCGTCGTCGTGTCCTCGTCCACCTGCGACCACAGCGGCGCCACGGTCGCGGTCGTCGCGGCCTTGGTGCCCGGCGCCGCCGAGCGTCCGGCCTGGTCCTGCAAGTACGACTTCGCCACCTCCACCGCCTGCGCCGGCAGCGGCGTGCCGCGGCTCGGCCAGGGCAGCGCGTTCGCGGGCAGGGCCGGCGTCGCCGCCATCACCTTGTCGTCCTGCAGCGCGGTCGGCATCGGGTACGCGCTGGTCAGGTCCTCGATCGCGGCCGGCGGCGGCGCGGCCGACGCGTCGCCGCCGCGCACTCCCAGCTCCGAGGCGATCGACGGCCCGAGGAGCGCCGCCACCACCAGCACCGCCGTCGCCGAACCGGCCCGCAGGACGCGCCGCCGCCGACGGATCCGGGTGGCCCGCGCCATCACCCGGGGGAGGATGTCGTTGCGCGGAGCCGAGGCGAACTCGTCGGCGATCAGGCTCAACGCGTAGTGCAGATCCGGGGACGCCTGCCTGGCCGGATCGGACGGTTGCGCGCTGGGGCTGGGGCTGGAGCTGGGGCCGGATGCGGGCTTGGCAGCGTCCGACGCCTCCGGTGCCGCCCCCGAGGCGTTCGCCGAAGCGTCCCCCGAAGCCCTCGAAGCGCCCCCCGGAACCGCTCCGGAGCCACCCCCCGAACTCTCCTCCGGCAAGGCCGAAGCACCGCCGATCGGCTGATCACGGTCAGGCTGCGCGTTGTCCCAGGTGTCCATGGCGACTACGAAGACGCGAATCGAAAGCCGCAGGTTGCCTGCCGGTCACCCGGAGGCGGTAGCGGAGTGTGCCAGGATGGCCGGTCGTGGAGCGTTTCAAAGTTGCCGGAGGGGCCCGCCTGGCGGGTGAGGTCGCGGTGTGCGGCGCGAAGAACAGCGCGCTGAAGCTGATGGCCGTCGCCCTGCTGGCCGAGGGCCGGACCGAGCTGCGGGGCGTCCCGCGCATTCTGGACGTCGAGCTGATGGCCGAGCTGCTGCGGCGGCTGGGCTGCGACGTGAAACTGGACTGGGAGCCCGGTCCGGAGCGGGAGGACGGGCCGCAGAAGGGCTCGACCATCGTCATCGACGTGCCCGCCGATCCGCGCACCGAGGCCGACTACGACCTGGTGCGCCGGCTGCGCGCGTCGATCTGCGTGCTGGGCCCGCTGCTGGCGCGGCAGGGCGAGGCCAAGGTGTCCTACCCCGGCGGCGACGCCATCGGCTCGCGCGGGCTGGACATGCACATCGACGGCCTGGAGCGGCTCGGCGCCGACATCTCCCAGGAGCACGGCTTCCTGGTCGCCTCGGCGCCCAAGGGCCTGACCGGCGCGAGCATCCTGCTCGACTTCCCGAGCGTCGGCGCCACCGAGAACATCCTGATGGCCGCCGTGCTGGCCCGCGGGACCACGGTCATCGACAACGCTGCGCGCGAGCCGGAGATCGTCGACATCTGCTCGCTGCTGGCCTCGATGGGCGCCAAGATCGACGGCGCCGGGAGCTCCACGCTGGTCATCGAGGGCGTGGACACGCTGACCCCGGCGCCGTCGCCGCACCTGGTGGTGGCCGACCGCATCGTGGCCGGGATGTTCGCGGTCGCGGCCACCATGACCCGCGGCGACGTGCGGGTCGACGGCGGCAACGCGGCGCACCTGGAGATCGCCCTGGACAAGCTGACGCAGGCCGGCGCGACGGTCGTTCCGGACGAGACCGGCTTCCGGGTGTCCATGGACCGGCGCCCGAAGGCCGTCGACATCATCACCCTGCCCTACCCGGGCTTCGCCACCGACCTGCAGCCGCTGTTCGCCGCGATGAACTCGATCGCCGAGGGCACCTCGATGGTCACCGAGAACCTGTTCGACGCGCGCTTCGTGTTCCTCCAGGAGCTGGCGCGCCTCGGCGCCTCGGTCCGCACCGAGGGACACCACGCGATCATCCGCGGCGTCGAGCGGCTGTCCGGGGCGCCGGTGCGGGCCACCGACATCCGGGCCGGGGCCGGACTGGTGCTGGCCGGGCTGGTCGCCGACGGGCACACCACGGTGTCCGACGTGCGGCACATCGACCGCGGGTACCAGGGCCTGGTGACGCAGCTGCGCTCGCTCGGGGCGCAGATCGAGCGCGAGCCGGACCCCGACCCGTACCCGTGATGAGCAGGCGCCGCCGGCCACCGCAGGCCGGCGCCGCCACCCGTGACGAGCGTTACGCTGCCGTCCGCGCCGAGCTTGGGCGACCCCGCGTTATCTTTTTGGACGTCCAAGCAAATCACCCCTTGTGAAGCATGAGGTAGCGCAGTGTCGAAGAAGCTGGCCGTCATCGGCGCCGGTCTGATGGGTTCGGGGATCGCGCAGGTGGCCGCGGCCGCCGGGTACGAGGTGGCGGTCCGCGACGTGACCGACGCCGCCCTCAAGCGCGGCGTCGACGGCATCCGCGCCTCGCTGGAGAAGTTCGCTTCCAAGGGCCGCTACACCGCCGACGAGGTGGAGGCCGCGATGGGCCGCATCACCACGACCACCGACCTGGCCGAGGCGGTCGCCGACGCCGACGTGATCGTCGAGGCGGTGTTCGAGAACATCGAGGTCAAGCAGGAGATCTTCCGCGAGCTGGACAAGCTGGCCAAGCCCGGCGCGGTCCTGGCCACCAACACCTCGGCGATCCCGATCACCCAGATCGCCGCGGTCACCTCCCGCCCCCAGGACGTGGTCGGCACCCACTTCTTCTCCCCGGTCCCGATGATGCAGCTGTGCGAGCTGGTCCGCGGCTACAAGACCTCCGACGAGACCCTGGCCCGGGCCCGCGCCTTCGCCGAGGAGGTCGGCAAGACCTGCATCGTGGTGAACCGCGACGTCGCCGGCTTCGTCACCACCCGCCTGATCGCCGCGCTGGTGGTCGAGGCGGTCAAGCTGTACGAGTCGGGCGTGGCCACCGCCGAGGACATCGACACCGCCTGCAAGCTCGGTTTCGGCCACGCCATGGGCCCGCTGGCCACCACCGACCTGACCGGCGTGGACATCCTGCGCAACGCGACGCAGAACATCTACACCGAGACCCAGGACGAGAAGTTCAGCCCGCCGGAGCTCCTGAACCGGATGGTGACCGCCGGGGACCTCGGGCGGAAGTCGGGCAAGGGCTTCTACAGCTACTGATACGCGCTGTACCGCGGCCGCCGATGGAACGAAAATCGGCGGCCGCCACAGCTGTTTCCTGCCAGGATCGCGATCATGACGCTTTCGTTCGCCGAGAAGCCGGTCCTGGCCGGCGACCGGGTCACCCTCCGCCCCGTGACCGCCGAGGACGCCCCCGGCCTCCTGGAACTCCTGGCCGATCCGGAGAGCACCCGCCTGACCGCCACCCGCGCCGACCTCGACCCCGAAGCCGCCCGGCGCTGGTACGCCACCCGCGCCGACCACGCCGACCGTCTGGACCTGGCCATCGTCGAAAACGAGACGGGCACGTACGTCGGCGAGGTGGTCCTGAACGACCTGCACGCCGAGAACCGCTCCTGCGGCTTCCGAATCTCACTGGTCGGCGCGCGAGTCTTCGGACGTGGATACGGGACCGAGGCGACGCGGCTGGTGCTACGGCACGCGTTCGAGACCGTTGGGATCCACCGGGTCGAGCTGGACGTCTACGCCTTCAACCCGCGCGCCCGGCACGTCTACGAGAAGGTCGGCTTCATCCTGGAGGGGACCAAGCGCGAGGCGCTGCTCTGGGACGGCGAGTGGATCGACGCCGCCGTGATGGCGATGCTGGAGAGTGACTGGCGCGCCGCGCGCTAGAGCCAGTCGCAGCACCACCTCGCACCCCGCACCACCCCGCACCCTCATCAATGGGCTCCGCCCCCGCACCACAGCACCTCGCACCACCGTCGGGCCGCGCCGCGCCAGAACCAAGCCGCATCCCGCGCCCTGCCCTCGCACCACCGGGCTGGGCCGCGCCAGAACCCAAGCCGCGCCGCGCGCCAAACCAAGCCGCACCAGACCGCATCGCGCGCTAGAAGCAGCCGCACCAGCCCGCATCAAGCCGCCGCAGCCGCCGCACCACCGGTCGCCAGCACCGCCTTCTGGTCCAGCCGCCGCAGGCTGGCCGCTCGCTGCACCACCCCGAGCCCGGTCACCGCCGCGCCGAGGCCGAGCCATCCGACGGGCCCGGCGGCCAGTACGACTGTGGACAGTGCCACCGGCCCCGCGGAGCGCTCGATCGCCTGCGCCATCCCCGCCACGCCCAAGTACGAGGCCTGAGCGTCCGCTGGTGCCAGCGACACTGCCAGTTCCCAGGACACCAGCGAGCGCACCAGTTCCGCCGCCGTGACCACCACCGCGGCCAGCAACAGCGTCACCGTCGCGACGACCGCGCCGCCGTGGCTGGATCCGGCGATCAGCGCGCAGCCCGCCAGCAGCGCCACGCCGTACCAGCACGCCGCACGCGCCGCAGCCCGGGCGCCGGCCACCCGGGACGAGACCGGCATCTGGAGGAACACGCACATCAGGGTGTTGATCACCATGACCGCTGGGATCACCGCGTGCGGGGCGTCGGTGCGGGTCACGGCCCACAGCGGGACGCCGACCATCAGGATCGCGTCGTCCAGGTTGAGGAAGACGTCGAGCAGGACGAACAGCAGGTAGCCCGGGTCGCGCCACGGATTGCGGCCGCGCGGCTTCGGGTTCTTCGCGCCGTCGCCAGCGGCAGCGGCAACATGGCTCGGCTCCCGCCGCTTAGTCCGCATCACCAGCGCCGCCACCGCCAGGTACGAAAGCCCGTTCCCGACCACGACGGCCTCGTACACCCCGCTGGTCCCCACCGCCACCGCGATCGCCGAGAGTCCCGCGCCGAGTGCGTACGCGGCGTTCATCACCACCCGCGACAGCGCCCGGTACGTCGCGCGCTGCTCGCCGGCGGCTTGGCCGGCGAACACGATCTCCATGGTCTTCGACCCGCGGTCGCACAGCGTCGTCGCGGTCGTGACCGCCAGCAGCGGTGCGAAGCCGTGGCACAGCGGCACCGCGCACAGCGTCAGGACCCTGATCAGGTGGCACGCCACCAGGATCGTGCGCACCGGGTACCGCTCGGCCAGCGCTCCGGCGACCGGCGCGCCGGCGATGCCGACCAGGCCGGCGATGCCCAGCAGGGCGCCGATCCGGCCCGCGCTCAGGTGGGACACGACGCTGAAATACAGCACCAGCGCCGAGGACCACACGCCGTTTCCGACCCGGTCCAGGAACAGTGCCGCGAGCATCCGCCGGGCGTCGCTTCCGCCAGGCGGGTTACGCAGCTGGGCGATGGTCCCGGCGCGCTTCGGAGCGTCCTCGGCGGTCGTGGCGGCATCGTCCCGGCGCCCCGTGCCGTCGGCCCCGATGCCACTGCCCGCCGATTGGCTCCTGCCCCACCGCATGTCCCACCCCTAGTGTCAGCCCTGCAGGTCCCTGTGGAGTGTGACGCAGGATGTCGCTCGATGTCAAGAAGCTTGATGTCGAGATACTAGCGGCTGTGCGAACCCGGGCCCCGGTGTGCGCAAGGTCACCGGTGACACTCCGGTTACCCGTCAGTAGGCTCCGGTCCAAGGCGCCGACCTCTCCCCGGGCGGCGACACCATCCATTTGGGAGCCCCCGTGACCGAGCGCGACAGCTCTTCTGGTCGACACGAATCCTCCGGGCATGACGGATCTGTCGAGCGAGACCGTCCCTGGGTGATGCGGACCTACGCCGGCCACTCGACTCCGGCCGAGTCCAACGCCCTGTATCGCAGGAACCTGGCCAAGGGCCAGACCGGTCTGTCGGTCGCGTTCGACCTGCCCACCCAGACCGGCTACGACCCGGACTCGGTGCTGGCCCGCGGCGAGGTCGGCAAGGTCGGCGTTCCGGTCTCGCACCTGGGGGACATGCGCGCGCTGTTCGACGGCATCCCGCTGGAGCGGATGAACACCTCGATGACCATCAACGCCCCGGCCATGTGGCTGCTGGCGCTGTACCAGGTCGCCGCCGAGGAACAGGGTGCCGACATCGCCGCGCTGTCCGGCACCACGCAGAACGACATCGTCAAGGAGTACCTGTCGCGCGGGACCTACATCTTCCCGCCCGGCCCCTCGCTGCGGCTGATCACCGACACCATCGCCTACACCGTGGCGAACCTGCCCAAGTGGAACCCGATCAACATCTGCTCCTACCACCTGCAGGAGGCCGGCGCGCAGCCGGTGCAGGAGGTCGCCTACGCGCTGTCCACGGCGATCGCCGTGCTCGACGGCGTGCGCGACTCCGGGCAGGTGGCGCCGGAGGACTTCGGCCAGGTGGTCGGCCGTATCTCGTTCTTCGTCAACGCCGGCGTGCGCTTCGTCGAGGAGATGTGCAAGCTGCGCGCCTTCGCAGGGCTCTGGGACCGCGTCACGCGCGAGCGCTACGGCGTCACGGACGAGAAGCTGCGCCGCTTCCGCTACGGCGTCCAGGTCAACTCGCTGGGCCTGACCGAGGCGCAGCCGGAGAACAACGTGCAGCGGATCCTGTTGGAGATGCTGGCCGTGACGCTCTCCAAGGACGCGCGGGCGCGCGCCGTGCAGCTGCCGGCCTGGAACGAGGCGCTCGGCCTGCCGCGGCCCTGGGACCAGCAGTGGTCGCTGCGCATGCAGCAGGTGCTGGCCTACGAGTCGGACCTGCTGGAGTACCCCGACCTGTTCGCCGGCTCGAAGGTGGTCGAGGCCAAGACCGACGAGATCGCCGAGGCGGCCTGGGCCGAGATCGAGCGGATCGAGGAGCTCGGCGGCGTCGTGGCGGCCGTGGAGTCCGGCTATCTGAAGGCGCAGCTGGTCGGGGCGCACGCCGAGCGGCGCGCGAAGATCGAGTCCGGTGAGATGGTCGTGGTGGGCGTGAACAAGTTCACCGAGACCGAGCCGAACCCGCTGACCGCCGACCTGGACGCGGCCATCCAGACCGTGGACCCGGCGGTCGAGCAGCACGCCGTGGCGGCGCTGAAGGAGTGGAAGGCGCAGCGGGACGGCGCGGCGGTGGATGCCGCACTGGCCCGGCTGCGCCAGGAGGCCGCGACGGACGTGAACCTGATGGACGCGACGCTCGAGTGTGTGCGCGCCGGGGTCACCACGGGGGAGTGGACCGGCGTGCTGCGCGAGGTCTTCGGCGAGTTCCGGGCGCCTACCGGCGTCTCGGGTTCCGTGGGGACGGCGATCCCGTCCGAGGAACTGGTGGTGCTGCGCGCCGAGGTGGATCAGGCCTCTGCCGAGCTCGGCCGCAGGCTGCGGCTGCTGGTCGGCAAGCCGGGCCTGGACGGCCACTCCAACGGGGCCGAGCAGATCGCGGTACGCGCCCGCGACGCCGGCTTCGAGGTCGTCTACCAGGGGATCCGGCTGACGCCCGCGCAGATCGCGGCGGCGGCGGTGGCCGAGGACGTGCACTGTGTCGGGCTCTCGGTGCTGTCCGGCTCGCATCTGCAACTGGTGCCGGAGGTGCTGACCGAACTGCGGGCGGCCGGAGCCGGTTCGGTGCCGGTGGTGGTCGGCGGCATCATTCCCGACGCCGACGCGCGGGCGCTGCGCGAGGCCGGCGTCGCGGCGGTGTTCACGCCCAAGGATTTCGGGATCACACAGATCCTGCACACCATCGTCGAAGAGATCCGGCGTGCCGGATCGGTCGCGGTCTGAGCGGACTCCCTCACCGCCGGACGCGAATCGGCGCCCTTCCTAGGGGATATCCCCACTGGAAGGGCGCCGATTTGTTTGAACGCTTATTCGAACCCGGATTCACTCGAGGAATCAGGCGTCGGCCGCGGCGGCTTCCTTCTCCGCGATGGCGTCCGGGTGGTGCTCGCCGGCGAATTCGCGGCCCAGCACCTCGTGCGCCGCGCGCAGGTGGTCCAGGCCGGTCTCGCCGTGCTCGGCGGCGTGGCCGTCGAGGGCGTTCAGGATGCGCTCCACGGGCTCGTGGTGGCCTTCCAGGCGCTGCTCGGCGTAGTAGGCGATACCCAGCTTCATGAACAGCTTCGCGCCGTGCCGGTGGGCGCTCCACTCCTCGGCTTCCGTCACCGCGCCCTCGAAGCTCTTCTCAGTGATCTCGAGGCACTTGGCTATGAAACTCATCGGTCTGCGACTCCTCGCGTCGAAACGGCGCCCATCGACACTATCGACGAGGCGTATGCGTGCTCCCCTACACGCCCCTGCCGTGACGGACAGAGTGCGGGTTAGCAGCGTATCGAGCTGAATGATAGCGGCAACTGCGAGAACGGGTTACGGCGATGTGCGTATGCGGGACTAGTACTGCGATAGGGGAAGCACTCAGGGTCGGTTCATGACCCGCCTGCCCCGAAAGGGGTCATAGCGGCGTTGAGGATCGTCGGCGTTGATAGGCTCCGATCCCATGCGCATCGTCATCGCCCACTGCACCGTCGACTACGCCGGACGGCTTTCCTCGCACCTCCCGGAGGCCAAGCGGCTGCTGATGGTGAAGAACGACGGCAGCGTCTCGATCCACGCCGACGACCGCGCGTACAAGCCGCTCAACTGGATGTCGCCGCCCTGCGTGCTCAAGGAGTCCGAGGGCGACGAGGACGGCCGCATCGTCTGGACCGTCACCAACAAGGCCGGTGAGCGCCTGGTGATCACGCTGCGCGACGTCGAGCTCGACGCCAGCCACGACCTCGGCGTGGACCCCGGGCTGCAGAAGGACGGCGTCGAGGCGCACCTGCAGGAGCTGCTCGCCGAGCAGATCGAGACCCTGGGCACCGGCTGGACGCTGGTCCGCCGCGAGTACCCGACGGCCATCGGGCCGGTGGACATCATGGCGCGGGACTCCGACGGGGCGCACGTCGCGGTGGAGATCAAGCGGCGCGGCGAGATCGACGGCGTGGAGCAGCTGACGCGGTACCTGGAGCTGCTGAACCGCGACCCGCTGCTGGCGCCGGTGCGCGGGGTGTTCGCCGCGCAGGAGATCAAGCCGCAGGCGCGGGTGCTGGCGGCGGACCGCGGCATCGAGTGCGCGGTGCTGGACTACGAGGTGCTGCGGGGGATGGACGACCCGAGCTCCCGGTTGTTCTGAGGTCTCGCGCGGCTTCCAGCGTTCTCGTCTTCCCACCGTCCCAAATTCGCCCCGGACCCTTGGCTGCGGCCGAGCGGGTGAATCAGGATGTTGCCCCTACGGGAAACGACACGGTGGGAGCGAGAATGCAACTCAGCAGAAGGTCACTGCTCGCGGGGACGGCGGCCGTGGCGGCGGCGCCGGCCGCGCTGTGGCTGGCCGAGGGGTCGGCTCAGGCGGCGGCGAGCTATGACGTCGCGGTGTGCGAGCAGTACCGGAACCAGATCCAGATCTACTCCTCGGCGGCCGGCTGGGGCGCGCCTCACTGGGTGTGGTCGCCCGGCGGGGGCGGCTGGGCCAACCTGTCGGACGTGAAGTTCCGCAGCACGGCGAAGTTCGGCGAGGTGGCGCTGGTCGCGGCCTCCGGCGGGAACGTCGGGATCGTGCGCAAGAACGCCTCGGGGACGCAGGGGACCGGAAGCCTGTTGTGGGAAGCGTCGCCGGGGTCCAACCCGCACGCGATCGAGCGGATCCCCGACGTCGGCGCGGTGGTCGCGGCGTCCTCCGGCGGGTACCTGCACGTCTACGGCCCGAGCTCGGTCAACGACCCGAGCACGCTGCGGCTGGTGCAGACCATCGACTTCCCGGGTGCGCACGGGCTCTGGTACGACGACGTGCACCAGCGGTTCTGGGCCGTCGGGCAAGGAAAGGCGACGTCGTACGCGGTCAGCGGCAGCTATCGGAACACGCGGCTGGTCGGCGGGGTCACCGTGTCGATCGGCGCGGGGAACCTGGGGCACAGCTTGGACGCCTCGTACAAGGACAGCGGCATCCTGCTGGTCTCCCACAGCACCGCAGTGGTCGCGATCAACAAGACGACGCACGCGGTGAGCACTGTGCACGCCAACCACGCGGTGAAGTCGTTCAGCCAGCACTCCTCGGGGGAGGCGTTCTGGGTGCAGAGCACGGGGAAGACGTATCACGGGGACAGCCGGAACTGGGTGAACCCGGATGTGCAGTTCTTCAACGCCTCCGGCGCGCGGTCGTTCACGCGCGGGCTGTCATATGGGGCGGAGTTCTACAAGGCTCGGCTGCACGCGGTCGGCTACCACTGACGGACGTTGACGGACGCTGACCGGCACTGACCGGCACCGGTGGGCGCCGGCGAGCGCTGACGGGTGCGGAAACCGGGGAACCCCGACGGCCGGGAGCGCGGAGACACGGCGCGCGCCCCCGGCGTCGGGCACTTTCCGTCCACATCACGGCCACACCACCTCTGGGCAGGGAGAGGCGGGAGATGTTGGACATCGGTCGTGTGCTGATGCCGTTTTGAAAGCCCTTAGCTCCGACAGGTTAGAAGACCTCTGGGATGGGCCATGCCTCTAGGTGTATCCCCTACCGGGAGGAGTCCCCTGATATGTCCCTCGATGTTTCCCCGGATTTGCTTGACGCCGCGGAGCGCGGCGAGGTGTCGGACGAGCAGTTCGCCGAGTGCGTGCGGGACTCGCTGCCGTTCGCGTGGCGGATGGTCAGTGACTTGTCGACCCGGCTGCACGTGGACGGCGCGGGCGACGTCGGCTTCGTCGACAACACCACGCCGCCGCCGGACGAGCAGGCCCGGGGGCAGCTGCTGCGCGCGCTGGCCAGCGACGCCATCCGCGGCTGCCTGGAGCGGCACTTCGGGGTCCGGCTGGCGTTCCAGAACTGCCACCGCGTCGCGGTGTTCCCGGCCGGGACGGCCAAGGACACCGAGGTGTACAGCAGGTTCACGTCGGTTCGTGCTCAGCTTCTGAACCAGTCGCCGTTGCTGCGCGACTGCTGAGCCGCGGGTCCCCGGAGCTGGTGGGGACGGTTCGGGTGCGGATGAGCCGTACTGATCACGGGCTGGTGCGGGCTCCCGAATCGAGGCCGGAGGACTTGCGAACGGCCGGTGGCGTCCCAGGGGGCAGGGGACGCCACCGGCTTTGCTGCGTAGGCGCGCTCAGGCCGCGCGCAACAGTGGCAGCACCGACTCACCCAGTGCCTTGATATTCCCCAGCGTGTGCTCAGGCCCGCCACCCTCGACGAACAGCAGGAAGTGCTCGATCCCCGTGGCCTGCCGCGCCTCCAGAATGCGCTCGGCGCAGTACGACGCCGGTCCGACCGGATGGATCCTCGTCAGAAACCCGGCGTAGTCGTCCGCATCGCGCGTCGGCGGCGTCGTTCCGTCGAACCGCACATAGCCCGCCAGCCCCGGCCGCAGCCACGGCGGCATCGTCTGTCGCAGAAACCTGATTCCCGTTTCCCGTGAATCCGCGACCTGTGCGACGACCGCCGAAGCATGAGGCGCCGCAGCTCCATACGCCTGGACCATCGCCGCCTTCTCCGCGTCATCGGCGTGCATTCCGAGCAGCATGGGTAATCGGTGGTCGGCCGCCATGCCGACGGTCTCAGGGGACGTACACGCCACCAGCATCGGCGGCCGACCGCGCGGCACCACCGGGACCTCCCGGAACCGGTGGAACTCGCCGTCGTACGAAACAGTGCCCTGCGAACCCCATGCGCACAGCAGGTCCAGCGCCTCGGCGAACGACCGGCGGGACAGCCCCTCCAGGCCCGTCCCGAACACCTCCAGGTCCACCCACGGCCCGCCGCGCCCCACGCCCAGCGTGAAGCGGCCGCCGGTGAGCACGTCCAGCATCGCCGCCTGCTCGGCCACCGCGACCGGGTGCGCCGTGCTCAGCACTGTCACGGCGGTGCCGATGCCGATGCTCCGGGTGCGTCCGGCCAGCAGAGCGGCGAAAGTGAGAGCTGAAGGGCAGGTGCCGTACGGCATGAAGTGGTGCTCGGCCATGAAGACGTCGTCGAAGCCGGCGTCCTCGGCGGCGACGCCGTAGTCCAGTGCGGTGCGCAGCGTCTGCTCCGGCGAGATGCCCGGAAAGCCCGCTGCCAACAGAAAAACACCGATGCGCATGGGTACCAGTGTGTAACCCATGTGGGGACTCTCACAGGCAAGAAGGTGCTGTCAGAACAGGGGTGTCGCGTAGATACTGGCCAGTAACCGCAGACTCCATCCCTCTAGTAGCTGCGAGTCACCGAAACTCAAGGAGACGGATACCCATGCCCCGCGAGTTCACCACCATAGGCGTCGTCGGCCTGGGCACGATGGGCGCCGGCATCGCCGAAGTCATGGCCCGCAACGGGATCAAGGTCATCGGGGTCGAGGTCGACGACGCCGGGCTGGCCCGGGGCCGGGGCCACCTGCAGGCCTCCGTGGCGCGCGCGGTCAAGCGCGGCAAGCTGACCGACGCCGAGGCCGCGGAGCTCCAGGACCGCGTCACGTTCAGCACCAGCCTGGACGACCTGGCCGCCGCCGAGCTGGTCGTCGAGGCGGTGCCGGAGGACCTGCAGCTCAAGCGCTCGGTCTTCCAGCGGCTGGACGCCATCTGTCCGCCGGAGACCGTGCTGGCCACCAACACCTCGGCGCTGTCCGTGACCGAGATCTCGGTGGCGACCGCGCGCCCCTCGCGCGTGGTCGGCGTGCACTTCTTCAACCCGGCCACGGTCATGAAGCTGGCCGAGGTGGTGCGCACCGTGGTCACCGACCCGGAGGTGGTCGAGGACGTCGAGGCGCTGGTGCGCCGGCTCGGCAAGGACGACGTCACCTGCGGCGACCGGGCCGGCTTCATCGCCAACGCGCTGCTGTTCGGCTACCTGAACCACGCGGTGGCGATGTACGAGCAGAAGTACGCCACCCGCGAGGACATCGACACCGCGATGAAGCTCGGCTGCGGCCTGCCGATGGGCCCGCTGGCGCTGCTGGACCTGATCGGGATCGACACCGCCTACGAGATCCTGGACACGATGTACCGGCAGTCGCGCGACCGGCTGCACGCCCCGGCGCCGATCCTGAAGCAGATGGCGACCGCCGGGCTGCTCGGCCGCAAGACCGGCCGCGGGTTCTACACGTATGAGAGCTCTGACTCGCCCGTCGTGGTCGACGACGAGCAGACCCCCGGCGCCGGCGGGCTGGGCCGGCACGGCGACCAGGTCCGCGAGGTGCGGCGGATCGGCGTCGTCGGCTCCGGCACGATGGCCAACGGCATCGCGGAAGTCTGCGTCAAGGCCGGCTACGACACCGTGCTGGTCGCCAGGTCCTCGGCCAAGGTGGACGCCGCGCGGGCCGCGATCACGCGCTCGCTGGAGAAGGCCGTGCAGCGCGGCAAGCTCGCCGAGGCCGACCGGGACGCCGCGCTGGCCCGGCTGCACGGCACCGTCGACCTGGCCGACCTCGCCGACTGCGACCTGGTCGTCGAGGCGGTCGTGGAGGACGTCGAGGTCAAGCGCGCGCTGTTCGCGAACTTCGACGAGCTCTGCAAGCCCGGCGCGATCCTGGCCACCACGACCTCCTCGCTGCCGGTCATCGAGTGCGCGATGGCCACGCAGCGCCCGGCCGACGTGGTCGGCGTGCACTTCTTCAACCCGGCGCCGGTGATGAAGCTGGTCGAGGTGGTGCGCACGGTGAAGACCGCGGACGACGTGGTCGCCACCGTCCACGCGGTGTGCGGGAAGCTCGGCAAGGTCGCGGTGGACTGCGGCGACCGCGCGGGCTTCATCGTGAACGCGCTGCTGTTCCCGTACCTGAACGACGCGGTGAAGATGCTGGAGGCGCACTACGCCACCGCCGACGACATCGACACCGCGATGAAGCGCGGATGCGGGTACCCGATGGGGCCGTTCGAACTGCTGGACGTCGTCGGCCTGGACGTGTCGCTGGCCATCCAGCGCGTGCTCTACCTGGAGTTCCGCGAGCCCGGGTTCGCCCCGGCGCCGCTGCTGGAACACCTGGTGACCGCGGGATACCTGGGACGCAAGGCAGGACGTGGGTTCCGGGACTACAGCTCCCGCTGACCCGGCCGGCGCCGAATATTCGGTTGACAGGGGACCCGCACGGCCGAACGCGGCGCGCGCTCTGACTACCCTTGGAGGCATGAGCCCGCGCCGCCGCCCGCCCCGCCGCTCCGACGTCCCCGACGACGAGCAGGACGGCGCGTCCGCCCGGATGGCCTCGCGGGTCCTGGGCTACGACCGGATCGAGCCCGGTCCCGACGGCCGCGACTGGGCCGTGCGCGGGATCCCGGGGCAGGCGGCGCAGAAGGTGTACCGGTGCCCCGGCTGCGACCAGGAGATCCGGGCCGGGGTGCCGCACGTCGTGGCCTGGCCGAAGGACCTCGGCCAGGGCATCCACGACCGGCGGCACTGGCACACGCCGTGCTGGAACGCGCGCGGGCGGCGGCGCGCCAGGTAGCGCCGGCCGGAAAGCGCCGGGCCGGAAAGCGCGGTGCGCGGCGCACGGCCGCCGGCGGGTCAGACTGCGCCGGTCGGACTGCGTCGGGCCCGACGGCGCCGGGCCGGAAAGCACGGCGCGCGGCCGCAGCTCGGTCGGACTGCGCCGGGCCGGACAGCGCCGGGCTCGACGGCGCCGGGCTCGACGGCGCCGGGCTCGACGGCGCCGGGTCGGAAAGCGTGGCGCCGCCACCGTCCGAGGTAACGCTTCGACAAAGTCAGGGCGCGGACACGCCGTACCCTTGGCGCCGGGCGCGCCGACCCGCGATCATTTCCGCCATGGACCGCACATTCGAGGAACTCATCGCGGAGGCCGACGCGGTCGACGTCAGCGGCTGGGACTTCTCCTGGCTCGACGGCCGCGCCACCGAGGAGCGCCCGCCCTGGGGCTACCAGCGGCAGATGGGTGAGCGCATCGGCCGCGCGCACCTGCACCTGGACATCCAGACCGGCGGCGGCGAGGTGCTGGCCGGGGTGCCGCAGCGCGCGTCCGGCGCCACCGTCGCCACCGAGGGCTGGCCGCCGAACATCGCGGTCGCGCAGGCGAACCTGCGGGCCAAGGGCGTGGTCATCGTCGCCGACGAGGACGAGCCGCCGCTGCCGTTCGCCGACGGCAGCTTCGACCTGGTCACCAGCCGGCACCCGGTGATGGCGCACTGGCGGGAGATCGCCCGCGTGCTGGCCCCCGGCGGCACCTACTTCTCGCAGCACATCGGCCCGGACAGCGGCCACGAGGTCTACGAGTGGTTCCTGGGTCCCAAGCCCACCGGCAGGAGCTTCCGGGAGCCGGAGGCGGCGCGCCAGGAGGTGGCCAAGAACGGGCTCGAACTCGTGAGCCTGCAGGAGGCCGAGTTGAAGATGGAGTTCTTCGACGTCGGGGCGATGGTCTACTTCCTGCGCAAGGTGATCTGGTTCGTGCCGGACTTCACGGTCGAGAAGTACCGCGACGACCTGGCGCGCCTGCACGAGCACATCGAGCGCGAGGGGTCGTTCGTGGGGTACTCGCGGCGGTTCCTGATCGAGGCGCGCAAGCCCGAGGCCTGAGATCCCCTATAGTCCCCGGCATGACCGCACTCACGGGGGCCTCACGAGTCTTCTCCCGGTCGGATCTGATCCTGTTCGGCCTGACCGGGCTCGCGGTTCTGGGCTCGGCACTCGTGACGTCCGGCTCGCTGGCCCCGTTCCTGATCACGGCGGTCGCCGTCACGCTGGTGGCGGCGATGGTCGGGCGCGCCGTGGACCACCTGGCCGACCGGCTCGGGGCCGGGGCGGTCGGGGTGTTGCAGGGGGCGCTGGGGAACCTGCCGGAGCTGTTCGTGTCCGTGTTCGCGCTGCGCGCCGGGCTGACCACGGTGGTGAGCTCGGCCATCATCGGCTCGATCATGGCGAACCTGCTGCTGGTCCTGGGGCTCTCGTTCGTGGTCGGCAGCGCGCGGCACGGCGTCCTGCGGTTCTCGATCCAGCGGGCCCGGCTCATCATGGGTCTGATGATCCTGTCGGTGGCCTCGATGCTGATCCCCAGCCTCGCCGCCTACATCCACTCCCCGGCCGCCGGCCACGAGGTCGCGCTGGCCCGGGTCACGGCGGTGGTGCTGCTGGCGGTCTTCGCGCTGTCGATCCCGGTGAGCCTGCGGCGCGATCTGGAGCCGACCGCCGCCGAGGAGGCCGCGGAGGTGAAGCAGGAGATCGACGCGGACAACCCGTGGCCGCTCTGGCTGGCGATCGGGGTTCTGGTCGTGGCGGCCATGGGTGCCGCCTACGTCTCGGACCAGTTCGTCAATGCCCTGACGCCCGCGATGCACTCCCTGCACATCTCGCAGGCCTTCTCCGGCCTGGTGATCGTGGCGCTGGCCGGCAACGCCGTGGAGAACGCGGTCGGGGTGAAGCTGGCGTGGCAGAACCGCACCGACCACGCGTTGTCGGTGGTGCTGAACAGCCCGCTGCAGATCGCTCTGGTGCTCGCGCCGGCGCTGGTGCTGCTGTCGCCGGTGATCGGCGGCCCGGCGTTCACGCTGGTCTTCAACCCGATGCTGGTCACGACGGTCGGGATCGCGACGGTGGCGGTGCTCTACCTGATCTCGGACGGGGAGTCCGACTGGCTGGAGGGCTCCGCGATGATCGGGCTCTACGTGCTGATCGCGACGGCGTTCTGGTGGGGGTAGGTGCTCGCCTCACTTCGCGCAAGGCGAGCACCTAGCCCCGGAACGCTAAGCGTCGCGCCGTTTGAGCATCCACTCGGCGGCGACCAACAACAGTGCCGTCCACAGCGCGAAGACTCCGTAGCCCTGCCAGGCGGACAGCAGATCCTTCGGTCCCGGTGCCGACTGGGCGACCAGGTGCCCGGCCTCGGTCGGCAGGTACGCGTGGATGTGCTTGCCCACCGAGCCCGGCAGGAGCTGCGCCAGCGGCGCCAGCACCAGGACGAAGGCGATGACGCCGGTGATGGCGCCCGCGGTGTGCCGGATCAGGGCGCCGATCGCCATCGCGAACAGGCCGAGCATGGTCAGGTAGAGACCGGCTCCGACCAGGGCGCGCAGGACGCCCTTGTCGCCCAGGCTCACGGGGACCTTGCTGTGCAGGATCGGGGCCGCGATGAAGAACGCCCCGAAGGAGACGATCTCGGTGACCACGAAGGCCACCACGGCGAAGACCACCGACTTGGCCGCGAGCATCGGGGTGCGTCTCGGGACCGCGAGCAGGGAGGCCCGGATCATGCCGGTGGAGTACTCCGACGTGATCACCATGACGCCCAGGACGCAGATCGCCAGCTGGCCCAGGAAGAAGCCGGCGCCGAGGATGTTGCCGGTCGGGTCGCGTATCCATGCGGCCTGCTGGTCGGGGTCCGCCTTGGCCCAGCTGTTCACTGTCAACGCCGTGATGAGCGCGGACAGGCCGAGCGCCAGGATCACGAAGGCGAGCAGCGACCAGACTGTCGAGCGCACGCTGCGGAACTTCGTCCATTCCATCGCCAACAGGCGCGGGAACGCGGCGCCCGCGCCGCGGCCCTCGTTCGCGGAGACCGATCCGGTCGGGCGGCTCGGGCCGCCCGGGCGGCCCGGGCCGCTCGGGGTGGTGGCGTCGGTGGTCGGGGCGGTCATTCGGCGACCTCGCTCTCGGAGACCGGCGCGGTCTGGGCGACCGAGGCGACCGGGGGAGTGTCCTGGGTCTGTGCCGGGATCGCGCCAGGGCCCTGATCCGAGCCCTGATCCGGACCCACGTGGTACTCGACCGCGCCGCGTGTCAGTTCCATGAACGCCTCCTCCAGCGAGGCCCGTTGCGGGGTGAGTTCGTGCAGGACGACGCGCGCCGCGGCCGCCTTCTCGCCGATCTCGGCGGCCTCCATGCCGCGGACGATCAGGGCGCCGTCGTCGGCGGTGGTCACCGTGACCGCACCCTCGCCTTCGCCCTCTGCGGAGCCGTCGCCGAGCGCCGGGACGGCGGCCCGCTCCAGTTCCTTGGCCAGCTGCGCCGGCTGCGGGGTGCGGACCAGGACCGAGCGCTCGGAGGAGCGCGCGATGAACGCGTCCACCGACTCGTCCGCGATCAGCTTGCCGCGCCCGATCACCACCAGGTGGTCGGCGGTCTGCGCCATCTCGCTCATCAGGTGCGAGGAGACGAAGATGGTCTTGCCGGCGGCGGCCAGCGACTTCATCAGGTTCCTGATCCAGAGCACGCCCTCCGGGTCCAGCCCGTTGACCGGCTCGTCCAGGATCAGCACCTGCGGGTCGCCGAGCAGCGCGGCCGCGATGCCGAGGCGCTGGCCCATGCCCAGCGAGAAGCCCCCGGCCCGCTTGCGCGCCACCTCGGTCAGCCCGACCAGGGCCAGCGCCTCGTCCACGCGCTTGCGCGGCAGGCCCTGGCTCTGCGCCAGGCACCACAGGTGGTTGTAGGCGGAGCGGCCGGTGTGGACGGCGCGCGCCTCCAGCAGTGCGCCCACCTTGCGCAGCGGTTCGCGCAGGTCCGTGTACGGGACCCCGTCGATGGTGGCGGTGCCCGACTGCGGGCGGTCCAAGCCCAGGATCAGTCGCATCGTGGTGGACTTGCCGGCCCCGTTCGGGCCCAGGAAGCCCGTGATGTGGCCCGGTTCCACGGCGAACGTCAAGTGGTCCACGGCGATCTTGTCGCCGTACCGCTTGGACAGGTCGTGCACTTCGATCACGGCGGCCCCCTCAGACAGCACGAGACGGAGCCAGTGTGCCCTGGCTCCGTGTCGAAGCTTACGGAAAAGGCGTGGAAAAGCAGCGTCTAAGCGTCCTTGCTCCGCATCACGATCGCGCCACCGATCAGCGCGACGGCCGCATAGACGGCGAACACCCCGAATCCGGCCCAGGGCGAGAGCATGTCGGTCTGCGGCTTGGTCGTGATGATCTGCAGCCCGGCGTTGAACGGGATCCACTTGCCGATGTCGTGCCGCCAGGTTCCCGGCAGGAACTGCACCAGGATGAACAGGACGAACAGCAGCCCGACGCCGGTGGTGATGGCGCCGGCCGTGTGCCGCAGCAGGGCGCCGAGGCCGAAGGCCAGCAGAGCCGTGACGGTCATGTACAGGCCGCCGCCGATCACCGCGCGCAGCACGCCGTGGTCGGACAGGCTGAGGGTGATGTGGTGCCCGGAGTAGATCGCCGAGGCGATGAAGAACGACGCGAACGAGCAGATCAGCCCGATCACCAGGGCCACGAACGCGACGATGGCGGCCTTGGACCAGAACACCGTGGCACGCCGCGGCTGGCTGGTCAGCGAGGTGCGGATCATGCCGGTGCTGTACTCGGCGGTGATCGCCATCGCCCCGAACACCACGATCACCAGCTGCCCGAAGAACAGGCCGGACATCGAGTTCGCGGTGAAGTCGTCGTCCGGGGACGGGTGGCTGGAGGAGCCCATGGCGATCAGCGACCCGAGGCCGATGGTGATGACCGCGGTGATCAGCAGCGTCCAGAAGGTGGAGCGGACGGTGCGGATCTTCGTCCACTCCGAGCGCAGGGCGGCGCCGAACGTGGCCTTCGCCTGCGGGAAGGGGTCGGGGCCGGCGAAGGCCGGCTGCTGGTTCGGCTGGTTCGGCTGGTTCGGGGCGAAGCCGGGCTGGCCCTGCGGGGCGTACTGGTTCGGCGGGCCGGGCTGACCCGGCTGACCGAGCTGGCCCGGCTGACCCGCTTGGCCCGGGGCGCCGTACTGGCCGCCGAAGTTCGGGTCCTGCGGTACCTGCTGGCCCGGCGCGGCGTACCCGGGATGCTGCGGCTGCCCGATCTGCGAGGGGGTGCTCATCTCAACGGGCTCCGATCATCTGGCCGGGGGCGGCGTACGGGTTCTGCGGTCCGCCTGGCGCGCCGGGTCCGCCGGGCGCACCAGGACCGCCGGGGCCCTGCTGTCCGACGCTGACCGCGCGGTACTCCACGTCGTCCTTGGTCATCTCCATGAAGGCCTCTTCCAGCGAGGCCTGGTGCGGCGCGAGCTCGTGCACCCGGATCTGGTTGTCGTAGGCCAGGTCGCCGATCTGCTGCGGGCTGGCGCCGCGCACCGTGATCAGGCCGCTGGCGTCGTTGGTCACCCGCGCGCCGTTGCCCGCCAGCAGCTGCATCAGCTTCATCGGGTCCGGGGTGCGCACCGTGACGGTCTGCTCGGAGTTGCGCTCGATGAACTCCTTCACCGAGCAGTCCGCCTGCAGCTTGCCGCGGCCGATCACGATCAGGTGGTCGGCGGTGTGCTCCATCTCGGACATCAGGTGCGAGGAGACGAAGACCGTGCGGCCCTCGGAGGCCAGCTTGCGCATGAACTCGCGGATCCAGCGGATGCCGTCCGGGTCCAGGCCGTTGACCGGCTCGTCGAACATCAGCACCCGGGGGTCGCCGAGCAGGGCGGCGGCGATGCCCAGCCGCTGGCCCATGCCCAGGGAGAAGCCGCCGGAGCGCTTCTTGGCGACCTCGCGCAGGCCGGTGAGCTCCAACACCTCGTCGACCCGGCGGGCCGGCAGGTGGTTGGACTGCGCCAGGCACAGCAGGTGGTTGTAGGCGGTGCGGCCGCCGTGGATGGCCTTGGCGTCCAGCAATGCGCCGACCTCGCGCATCGGGGCCACGGCCTTGACGTAGGGGCGGCCGTTGACGGTGACCGTGCCGGACGACGGCGCGTCCAGGCCCAGGATCATCCGCATGGTCGTCGACTTTCCGGCGCCGTTCGGACCGAGGAAGCCGGTCACCACCCCCGGACGCACGGTGAACGTCAAGCCGTCTACGGCTTTCTTGTCGCCGTACTGCTTGGTGAGCCCTGTAGCTTCGATCATGTCCCCGACCGTATCGGGGTTGAGGCGGGCCCGTCGTCGGCCTTAGGTCTTTCGTTGCCGGGTCCGGTATTAGCCCTTAGTAGGGGGAGGTACCGTGGATCACGATGAGCACCGAGATCCGCGCCACCACGATCCTGCCGGCCGAGCGCCGTCCGGTGACCCTGACCACCGCCGACGGCCTGGAGCTGATCGGCGAGCTGGCGCTGCCTCCGGGAGGCCGCACGCCGGCCGGCACCCTGGTCACGCTGCACCCGCTGCCGACGCACGGCGGCTTCATGGACAGCCACGTCTACCGCAAGGCGGCCTGGCGGCTGCCGGCGCTGGCGGACCTGGCGGTGCTGCGGTTCAACACCCGCGGCACGGTCTCGCCGGCCGGCCGGAGCCAGGGCGAGTTCGACGAGGCGGTGGGGGAGCGGTTCGACGTCCAGGCCGCGATCGAGTTCGCGGACTTCGAGGACCTGCCGAACCGGTGGCTGGTCGGCTGGTCGTTCGGGACCGATCTGGCCCTGATGTACGGCGACGACCCGACGATCGACGGCTTGATCCTGCTCTCGCCGCCGCTGCGCTATTCGCGGCCGGAGGACCTGGACCGGTGGGCCGCTTCCGGGAAGCCGGTCGTGGTGCTGGTGCCGGAGTTCGACGACTACCTGCGGCCCGATGAGGCTCGTGAGCGGTTCGCACGCATTCCGCAGGCCGAGGTCATCGGTGTGGACGGCGCGAAGCACCTGTGGGTGGGGGAGAAGTACGTCCAGCGCGTGCACAACGAGATCGTGAAGCGGGTCAATCCGGCGGCGTATCCGTTGGCGACGACGTGGGACGGGGAGTTCGAGACGTTCGCCGAGTAGCGGACACCGAGTAGCGGACACGCGGATATTCGGTTGGCGTCCCGCGGCCTCGTGGCGAAGATCGAGGCATGGACGAATCACGCCAACGCCAGCCCGCCGATCGGGGGTCGGGAAGCGCCGACCTGCAGATCATCCAGTGCTACAGCCACGGTCGCGTGGTGCAGATGCCGTCGTTGCGCGGCCGCAGCCAGGACCTCCGCGACCGGCTGCTCAAGCACATCGCCTCCCGGGCCTTCGAGCCGGGGCGTGCTTACAACGAGCAGGAGGTCAACGCGGCGCTGATGCCGGTCTTCGACGACTACGTCGCGCTGCGCCGGTACCTGGTCGAGAGCCGGCACCTCATACGGGATCAGGCTGGACGGGAGTATCGGCTTCCGGTCCCTGCGTAGCCGGCGTCGCGCCGTCCGGATCCCGGTCCTGCGCCGGCAGCACGACCTGCCGCACGATCACCAACAGCCCGGCGGTCAGCGGGATGAACAGCAGCGCGCCGGAGACGCCCAGGATGGTGTAGCCGGCCAGGGCCGCTATCACCGCGACCGCCGGCGGCAGGTCGACGGTGCGGGACATCACGCGCGGGTAGATCAGGTAGTTCTCGAGCTGCTGGTAGAGGACGAAGAAGATCAGGGCCGCGAGCGCCTTGAACGGGGAGTCCAGCAGCAGGATGACGGCGCAGGCCAGGAACGCGCCGAAGGTGGCCCCGATGATCGGGATCAGGTCGGTGAGGCCGACCAGCAGGGCCAGCGGCAGCGCGAAGCGCACGCCCATCACGGACATGGCGAGCCAGCTGGCCAGGGTGGCGCAGGTGGAGACCACCAGGGCGCCGGAGACGTAGCCGCCGACCCGGTTCAGCACCCGGTCGGTGAGGTCCGCGGCGCGCTCCCGGCGGGAGCGCGGGACGAGCTTGAGGCCGCCGGAGGTCATGGCCGGCAGTGAGCCGAGGAAGTACAGCGTCAGCATCAGGATCGTGAAAGCCTTGAAGACGCTGGTGAGCACCGCTTTGCCGAAGCCGAAGGCGCCGCCGGCCAGGGTCTTGGTGGTGTCGGCGGTGGTGAACCAGTTCTGTAGCTTCGTGATGATGTGGTACTTCTTGTCCAGCCGCTGGATCGTCGAGTTCTCCTGGAGCTTCTTCAGCCCGTCGGGGACGCCGTTGTGCACCAGCGACGAGGTCTGGTCCGCCAGCGGCTTGGCGATGACGACGATGAAGCCGGCGAACAGGGCCAGCGCGGCGAGGGCGACCATCGTCACGGCCCAGCGCCGGTGGAAGCCCCGGGACGTGAGCATCTCCACGAACGGGTTGAGGCCGGCGGCCAGGACCAGGGCCATGGTGATCATGACGATGATGTCGATCACGTTGGTCAGGGTCTTGCCCAGGTAGTAGGCACCCAGCACGCCGAACCCGCCGACCAGGCCGATCGCGAAGGGCGGGGTCCGCGTCAACGCGGGCCTGAACGACGATGCGCCTTGTGTCCCCTGTGTCCCCGACGCGCCCTGCGCCCCTGACGAGCCCTGTGCGCCCTGTGCGCCCGGCGTGCCTGGCGCACTGCTGGCGGACTCGGCGGGACCCTCATCGGCGGCGGTCATGGAGCGAGTTTAGAGGAGCCGCGCGCCGGGGGGCCGACGGCGGAGCGGGGGCGGCGTGCTGGGGGCTGATGTTCGGCGGGGGTTGGGGCGGTGTTGGGATTGCGCGGCCGCGGCGCGATTTTCTCCGGCGCCGGGCAACTCTTCCGGACGGGTCCCGGGTCTGCATGGTCGGAAGGAGGTGCCGATGAGGGTCGAGGACGAAGCAGAGTTCCGCGAGTACGTGGCCGGTCGCTGGACCTGGCTGGTGCAGGCCGCGGTGCTGCTCACGGGGGACGCCGGGCACGCCGAGGACCTGGCGCAGACGGCTTTGGTGCGGGTGTTCGCTTCGTGGTCGCGGGTGCGCGGCGCGGAGAACATGGACGCGTACACCATGAGGATCCTGATCAACCAGAACAAGAACCGCTTCCGGAGGCGGCGGGTTGTGGAGGATCTGACGGCCGCGCCGCCCGAGCGCGGGGGCGGCGACGCGACCTCGCGGGTCGACCAGCGGGCCGGGTTGCTGGCCGCGCTGGCGTCGCTCCCCAAGCGGCAGCGGGAAGTCGTGGTGCTGCGGTACTGGGAGGACTACAGCGAAGCGCAGACGGCGCAGATCCTCGGCTGTTCGGTCGGCACCGTGAAGAGCCAGGCCTCGAAGGCGCTGGCGAAGCTGCGGAACCACGCCTCGGTGCTGGCGTCGCGCTGACTCACACCGACCACACCCACCGAACACCGACACGGAAGACGGGACACCATGCACGAAGAATTCGACGGCTCCGCCCTGCGCGAGCTGCTCACCCCCGCGGTCGCCGACCGCGGCCGCACCTCGGCGCCGACCGACGCCATCGTCAGCGCCGGACGCCGCCGCGTCGTGGGGCGCCGCGGCGCCGTCGCCGGCGGGGCGCTGGTGATCGTCGCGGCGGTGCCGCTGGCCGCCACGGCGATCGCCGCGGGGCCCGACAAGGCGGCCGTGACGAGCGCGGCCGCGGGCTCGGGCGTCAACGGGGCCCACCCCGGCGTCGCCGCGCCGCACACCGACGCACAAACGAAGGCGGAGGCACAGACGAAGGCGGACGCACAGACGAAGGCGGAGGCACAGAACAAGGCCGCCGAAAGCGCCCCTCCGGCCAAGACGAACCCGGCCAGCTCCCTGCCGACCCACCCGACGCTCCTCGCCTCCGGCACCGTCGAGGGCGTGCCGTGGAAGGTCACGGCGGTGACCACGGCCGGCAACAACGCCCTGACCGCGGGGCAGCAGTGCCTGGGTCTGCGCATCACGGTGAACGGCCACGGCGGGCAGGTCAACACCGACCCGGCCGTCGTCTACTGCCTGCCGGTCAAGAACCCCGACCAGTACCTGTGGTCGTACCAGGACGCCCTTCAGTACGACTACCAGGGCGGCAAGGGCACCCTGCAGATGGGCCTGGTCTCCTCGGACGTGACGAAGGTCGTCGCGCACGTGGACGGCCTGGCCCCGGTCACCGAGAACACGATCCCCGCCCCGGCCTTCGACACGCAGGCGTTCTACTTCCTCCCGATCCCGAAGGACGGCCAGGGATTCCACGTCGTCATCGACGAGTACAACGCGCAGGGCGTGAAGGTCGGCACCTACGACAACTCGGAGCCGAACCCCACGCAGCACTGACCGGGCACTGACTGGGCACTGACCAAGTGCTGACCTGACACCGGCACGACAAAGCGCCCCCGGACCCACCCAGAGGGTCCGGGGGCGCGCTCGCGACGACCGGCAGGCAGGCCCCGACCGCGAACCAGCCCCGCCGATCGCTCGGCGGGGCTGCCGGTCGTGCCTCAGCGCTAGCGCTGCGCCGGGATGGACGCCTCGTCGGCGGCCTCCAGCTCGTCCTCGGCCTCGCCGAGGGCGGCCAGCGCGTTGACGTTCACCGCGCCACCGGTGAGGGTGGCCAGCATCTCGCGCACGTTGTGCAGCTGCGCGTTGATGCTGTCGCGGCGGTGGGTCAGCGCCGCCAGCTCGCGCTCGGCCTCGCTGCGGATGCGGTCGGTCTTGCTGCGGGCGTCGGCGATGATGTCGTCGGCCTGGCGCTGCGCGGTCTCGATCGTGGAGCGCGCGCGGCGCTCGGCGTCGGTGCGCATCTTCTCCGCCTCCAGGCGGAGCTGCTCGGCGCGGTTCTCGATCTCGGCGAGGCGCTTCTCGGCCTTGGCCTGGCGGGCCGCCAGGTCGCGCTCGGACTGCTCGCGGCGCTTGGCCAGCTTGGTCTCGAAGTCGGTGGCGGCCGCCGCGGCCTTGGCACGGGTCTCCTCGAAGAGCGCCTCGGCCTCCTCGCGCTTGGTCGCCGCGTCCTTGGCGGCGGTGGCGCGGACCTGGTTGGCGTCGTCCTTGGCCTTCTCGACGATCCGCACGGCCTCCTCGTCCGCCTTGGCCTTGCGGTCCTTGGCGTACTGCTCGGCGTCGGTGCGGACCTTCATCGCGGCCTGGTCGGCCAGCTCGCGGTGCGCGTCGGCGGCGCGGCGGGCCTCCTCGCGCAGGTCCTTCGCCTCTTCCTCGGCCAGGCGCAGGATCTTCTCCACGCGCGCGCCGAGACCGGCGTAGCTGGGCTCGCTGTCGGCGAGCTGCGCCTGCACCGTCTGGTTCTCCAGGTGGAGTTCCTCGATGCGCTTCTCCATGGAGGAAGAACGCGAATGCGCCGCGTCCCGCTCGGCGATCAGCTTGGTGATTCGGTCGTTGACCTGGACCGGGTCGTACCCGCGGCGCACTTGCTCGAAGCCGTGCGGCGAATGCATGTCGCTCATGAGATCCCTGTCGCGATTCACTGGCCCGCGTCGGGCCGGGGGTGAGTGAACAATCTACAAGTGGCGGTGAAGGTGTATGTACCGAAGGAGGTGGTGTAGGGGAATCCTGGCACGAAACGCGCTTCGCTTCGACCGAGTGGCGCGTAATCGAACAAACGGACCCGCCGAACCCCGCCCTATCGAGTGTCTTCACTGATCATGGTTCACGGGCCGTGGGCGAGAACCTGCGGCGAGTCATGATGCAGCGGCGGCGTCGGAACGCACACGATGTGTCTCAGTCCTCCGACGGCGGCCCGACGGGAACGGAGACCGATGTCGCCAGCGCGTCCAGCACGCCGTGCACCCGCGACATCTCGGCCTTGATCTCCTGCTTGCGCACTTCGATCTCCTCGACCTCGCGCTTGGCGTCCGCCCGCAACTGCTCGGTCTCGTCCTTGGCCTTGGCCACCAGCTGCTCGGCCAGCTCCCGCGCCTCGGCGACGGTCTCAGCGGCCTGCTTCCGGGCCGTCGCGAGCGCGGTCTCGGCCTCGGAGTTCGCCTGTTCCCGGGTCTCCAGCGCCTTCTTGTCGGCGGCTTCCAGCACGCCGTCGGCGGTCCGCCTTATGCGCTCGACGTCCGCCTTGGCCCCCGAGGTGACGCGCTCGGCGTCGTTCTCGGCGGTCGTGGTGACGCGCGCGGCCTCTTCGCGGGCGGCCGCCAGCATCCGGTCCACCTCGTTCTCGCTGTCGGCGCGCACCTTGACGGCCTCCGAGCGCGCCATCGAGACCAGCTTGTCCGCGTCCCGGCCGGAGGCCTCCAGCTTGCGGCCGGCCTCCTCGCGCGCGTCGCTGCGGATCTTGTCGGCGTCGGCCCGCGCCGCCTCGGCGCTCGCCGCCGACTCGTGGTGGATGCGCTCGGACTCCGACTTCGCGGCCTTCACCATGGTGTCCGACTTGGTGCGGGCCTCGGTCAGCGCGGCCTCGGCCTCGGCGCGCATCGCGGCGGCGTCCCGGCGTGCCTCGGCCCGGACCTGCACCGCCTCCTCGGCGGCCTCCACCCCGAGCACCGCGGCGGCCGCCTCGGCCTCGCCGTGGATCCGCTCGGCGTCGGCGATCTGCCGGTCCGCGGCGGCCTGCGCCTCTTCCACTATCCCGGCGACCTCGGCGCGCACGGCCGCGGCGTAGCGCGTGCCCTCCTCGCCGATCTTGCGCGCCTCGGCCTGCGCGGCCTCCATGGCCTCGTTCCCGGCGGCCTCGGCGGCCTGCCGGGTCTGCGCGGCGTAGGAGTCGGCCTCGGCACGCGTGACCTCCGCGGCCCGGTCGGAGTCGGCCTTGGTCTTGGCCGCGTACGCCTCGGTCTCGGCCCGCAGCGCGTTGGCGTAGTCGTCGGCGGCGACGCGGACGACCTCGCCGGCCCGCTCCGCGTCGGCCTTCGTCTTCGCCGAGTACACGTCGGCCGTCGCACGCGTGGTGTGCGAGTACTTCTCGGCCTCGGACCGCACCTCGTCGGCCGCCCGGTCGGAGTCGGCCTTGGTCTGCGCCGCGTAGGCGTCGGCTTCGCCACGCACTCCGGCCGAGTAGTTCTCGGTCTCGATCCGCAGGTTCTCCGCGACCTGCTCCGCGTCGGCCTTCGTCTTCGCGGCGTAGGCGTCGGCCTCGCCGCGCACTCCGGCCGAGTAGTTCTCGGTCTCGACGCGCAGGTTCTCCGCGGCCTGCTCGGAGTCCGCCTTCGTCTTCGCGGCGTAGGCGTCGGCCTCGGACCGCACGCCCACGGAGTAGTTCTCGGTCTCGATCCGCAGGTTCTCGGCGACCTGCTCGGAGTCCGCCTTCGTCTTCGACGCGTAGGCGTCCGCCTCGGCCCGCACGCCGACCGAGTAGTTCTCGGTCTCGACCCGCAGCCGGTCGGCCGCGTGCTCGGCGTCGGCCTTGGTCTTGGCCGCGTAGCCGTCCGCCTCGGCCCGGACCCCGGTCGCGTAGTTGTCGGTGTCGGCCTGGAGCTTCTCCGAGGCGAGCTCGGAGTCCGCCTTCGTCTTGGCCGCGTACGCGTCGGCCTCGCCCCGCATGCCCTCGGAGTACGCGTCGGCGTCGTTCCGGGTCTGCAGCGAGTACTGGTCGGCGGCCTGCTGCATCTGCTGCGCGTAGCCGTCGGCGTCCGCGCGGACCTTGCCCGCCTCGGCGTCGGTCGTCGCCCGGATCTGCGCGGCGTAGGTATCAGCGTCCTGCCGCGTGGTCCGCGAGTAGTCCTCGCTGTCCGAGCGCAGCTTGTCGGTCTCGGCGTTGACCGCGTTGCGGGTGTTGTCGGCGTAGCGGTCCGCCTCGGTCCGGGTGGTGGTCGCGTAGGTGTCCGCCTCGCCGCGGGTGTTCTGCGAGTACCGGTCCGCGCCGTCGCGCGCCTTGGCCGTCTCGGCCTCGGTCCGGGCCTGCAGCTCGTCGATGCGCGCCTGGGTCTTCTCGCGCAGCCGCTGCATCTCCTCGCGGGCCGCGTTCTGCATGGCCTCGACACCGGCCTCGGTGTCCACGCGCAGCTGCTCGGCGGCCGTGTGCGCGTCCTCGTGCGCCTGCTGCGCCGCCGAGTGCAGCTCGCTGGCCTGCGCGTGCAGCGCCTCGATCTGGCCGCGCAGCGGGGCCACGTCCTCCTCGGCGGCCACGCGCGTGGCGTCGGCGTCGCTCTGGCCCTTGGCGATCAGTTCCTCGACGGTCCTGGCGACCTGGTCCAGCCGCGTCGCCGCCTGCTCCTCGGCCTCGGCCAGGATCCGCCCGGCGTTCCCGGTGACCTGGTCGGCCTCCGAGCGGGCCTCGGCGCGCATCCGCGCGGCGTCGTTCGCCGCCTCCTGGCGGGCCTGCTGCGCGGCCGCCTCGGACTCGGCCCGCAGGTGCTGCGCCGCCGCCTCAGCCTCGCCGCGCACCCGCAGCGCCTCGGCGTTGGACTCCGCGCGCATCCGCTCGGCCTGCCCGCCGGCCTCCATCAGCATCCGCGAGGCCTCGGCGCGCGCGGCGTTCACCGACGCGTCGGCCTCGGACTTGGCGGTGGCCCGGATCTGCTGGGCGTGCTCCTGGGCCTGCGCGGCCTGGCTGCCGGCCGCGTTCAGCACCCGCTCGGCCTCGGCCTGGGCCCCCTCGCGGGTCTTCTCGGCCTCGGCGCGCGCCGCGGTCCGCATGTTCTCGGTCTCCATGCGGACGTGCTCGATGGCCTGCGCGGTCTCCATCGCTATCCGGTCGCGGCCGGCCTCGACCTCGCCGCGGGCCGCCTCGATGATCCGGCCGCGGTGCGCCTCGGTGTCCGAGCGGACCTTCTCGGCCCACGCGGCCATCTCGTTGACCTGAGCCTCGGCCTGCTGCCGCTTCTCGGTCAGCTCGCGGTCCAGCGACTGCCGCCGGTTGCCGACCTCGGTGTGCCACTCGGCTTCCAGCTCCGCGGAGCGGTGCGCGGCCTCCTCCAGCAGGCGTGCGGTCTTCGCGCGGGACTCGCGCAGCTCGCGCTCGGCGGCCGCGCGGACCTGGTCGGCCTGGATCTGGGCGTTGCGGAGCATCTGCTCCACCTGCCCGGAGATGTTGTCGAAGCGCGGCTGGGCGGCCAGGCGGCGCTGCTCGTGCAGCTTGGAGCGCAGGACCTCGATCTGGTAGCGCAGGTCCTCGGTGTCGGTGACGGCCTCGTCGCGGGCCGTGCGGAGCTTGTCGAGCTCCTTCTCCATCTCCGAGAACGTGGCCTCGACGTCGTGCTTGTCGTAGCCGCCGGGTTCGTCCTCGTAGGACTCGTACGACTCGCCGTAGGGCGCGCGTGATCGCGGCGGGTAACCGCCGGATTGCGCGGAGTTCGCGCCGCGGCGCGCGTGGGATCCGCGATCGCCGGCACGATCGCCGTAGCGATCGGTGCTGCGTTCGTCGAGCCGCCCTGGTCCCATGACAGTGAATCGTGTCAGATTTCCGGCCGGATGACACCTAGTCGGGCCGGGGAATGAATAGAGGCTTCGGATGTTACCAGGCCGAACTCGCAGGCCATCTCAAGTCGGACATCGCCCAGAGAATCAGTGCCTTGTGGAAGGCCCGCAGGCCGCAGCGGTGGGGTTGCCCTGTGTCGCGGGTTCCTCACGGTCGGTGGCGGCGAAATTCGAAAAACCGAGCGAAGGCGGGCAATGCCGCCTCCGCTCGGATGTCGGGACACGCCGTCTCGCGCCAGGGGTGGGCCGGGGCGCGGATCAGACGTTGCGGAACCGGTTGATCGCGGGCAGTAGCCGCTCGCGCTTGGCCGCGTCACGCACGCCGAGCCCTTCCTCGGGTGCCAGACAGAGCACGCCGACCTTGCCCTGGTGCAGGTTCTGGTGGACGTCGTACGCGGCCTGGCCGGTCTCCTCCAGCGCGTAGGTCTTCGACAGCGTGGGGTGGATCATCCCCTTGTCGATGAGGCGGTTCGCCTCCCAGGCCTCGCGGTAGTTGGCGAAGTGCGAGCCGATGATGCTCTTGAGGTTCATCCACAGGTAGCGGTTGTCGTAGCTGTGGTTGAAGCCGGAGGTGGACGCGCAGGTGACGATCTTGCCGCCGCGCTTGGCGACGTAGACGCTGGCGCCGAAGGTCTCCCGGCCCGGGTGCTCGAAGACGATGTCCGGGTCCTCGCCGCCGGTCAGTTCCCTGATCTTCGCGCCGAACCGCTGCCACTCCTTGGGGTCCTGGTCGGTCTCGCTCTTCCAGAACCGGTAGCCCTCGGCCTTGCGGTCGATGATGAGGTCGGCCCCCATCGCCCGGCAGATCTCCGCCTTGTCCGGCGAGGAGACCACGCACACCGGGATCGCGCCGCCGTTCAGCGCCATCTGCGTCGCGTAGCTGCCCAGGCCGCCGGAGGCGCCCCAGATCAGCACCACGTCGCCCTGCTTCATCGCCGCGCCGTTCTTGGAGACCAGCTGGCGGTAGGCGGTGGAGTTGACCAGCCCCGGGGAGGCGGCCTCCTCCCAGGTCAGGTGGTCCGGCTTGGGCATCAGCTGGTTGGCCTTGACCAGCGCCAGGTGCGCCAGGCCGCCGAAGTTGGTCTCGAAGCCCCAGATCCGCTGCTGCGGGTCGAGCATGGTGTCGTCGTGGCCCTCGGCGTCCTCCAGCTCGACGCTCAGGCAGTGCGCGACCACCTCGTCGCCCGGCTTCCACTTGTTGACGCCGGGCCCGGTGCGCAGCACGACGCCGGCCAGGTCCGAGCCGATCACGTGGTAGGGCAGGTCGTGCCGGCGGGTGAGTTCGGACACCTTGCCGTAGCGCTTGAGGAAACTGAAGGTGGAGACCGGCTCGAAGATCGAGGTCCACACCGAGTTGTAGTTGATGGCGCTGGCCATCACCGCGACGATGGCCTCGCCCGGACCCAGCTCCGGCGTCGCCACGTCCTCCACGTGGAGCGACCGCCGCGGGTCCTTGTCCCGGCTCTCCATCCCCGCGAACATCTCGGCCTCGTCGGCGTGGACGGTGACCGCGCGGTAGGTGTCGGGAAGCTTCAGGTGCGCGAAGTCCTCGGCCGGGGTGTTCCCGGTTTGGATCGCGGCGAGAATCTCTGCAATCTCATGCTGCATCGTCGGCCTCCAGGGGTCGGCGGCGTCGCGGGCCGGTGCTTGCCGTCTGTGAGGGCAGTACGGCAGTCGGCCCTGGGGGTGAGGGCGGGAGCTACTCACTGGTAACTATGGCGCTCCGCCCGCACCCTGGCTAGGTGGGCCTTGTCACAGATTCCGCCGGGTACCTATCACCCTGCAACATCTTGACGTCACAGGCGACGGCAGTGATAACGGTGCGCGGTCGTGTAACCGAGGGACGCATAGAGCGCAAGCGCGGGAGCGTTCCCCTCCTCGACTTCCAAGTAGGTGTTCTCCGCACCGTTCTCGGCAGCGAAGGCCAGAAGGTCCCGCAATACGATGCGCGCCAGTCCGCGCCGCCGTGCGGCTTCCGCCGTCGCGAGCGCGGCGATCCCCGCATAGCCGCTTCCGGTGTCAATGGCGACGCGGCCGACAGAGAGGGGCTCTCCATTGTCGTCGCGGACCACGGCGAAGGCGGTCAGCGCGGCACCGGAGGTCAGGATGTCCTTGAACTCGGGGATGCCGAGGCCGCGACGGTAGACCGTGAAGTAGTCCTCGGGGAGTTCTGGGGTGACCTTCGCTGTGCGTTGGAAGTCCGCGGAACCGCTAAGCGTTTCCAACGCAGGGGCCAATGGCGCGGTCTGGCGAAGCGCGGGGCGAAGGGTCTCGGTGAAGCCGAGAGCCGCGATGTCGTCATCCAGCGGACTGCCGTCGATGGTCTGGACAAGGCCGGGCAGAGCGCGCTCTGCGAACCATTCCCGGACCGCGTCCAGAGTCCGGGGGAGCGGCATTCCGGAATCCCCTAGAGGGATCGCAGTGTTGGCGCGCGAGGTGTGTCCGCCCGCGGCACGTACTTCCCAGTCGCCTATAGAGGCGCGCTCAGAGAAACCCCATCCTGTTGCGGCGATGGCTTGAAGATCCATGCGCGGAGGCTAATGCGGACGTGTTGCGTCACGCAGCCAGGTATCGCAATACGGCCAGCACGCGACGGTGCCCCAGGTCGTCGGGCTGGAGGTCCAGCTTCATGAAGATGTTGTTGATGTGCTTGCCCACGGCGCTCTCGCTGACCGCCAGCACCTCCGCTATAGCGGCGTTCGCGCGGCCCTCGGCCATCAGCGCCAGTACGTCTCGCTCGCGCGGAGTGAGACGGTCCAGGGGGTCTGTGGGGCGGCGAACCAGCAGCTGCGCCACGACTTCCGGGTCCAGCGCAGTGCCGCCGGCCGCGACGCGCTCCAGGGCCTCGATGAAGGAGTCGATGTCGGCGACCCGGTCCTTGAGCAGATAGCCGACCCGCGTCGTGTCGCGGGCCAGCAGGTCGGTCGCGTAGCGCTCCTCGACGAACTGGGACAGGACCAGGACGGCCGTGGCCGGGAACCGTTCGCGGATCTGCACCGCCGCGACGATGCCCTCGTCCTTGAACGTCGGGGGCATGCGGACGTCGGCCACCACCGCGTCCGGCCGGTGCTCCTCCACGGCGGCCAGCAGCGTGATCCCGTCGCCGGTCTCGGCGACCACCTCGTGGCCGGAGAGCTCCAGGACCCGGACCACCCCGGCGCGGATGAGGACGGAGTCGTCCGCGATCACCACGCGCATGGTTCCCCCTGGAATTCACACCCCGCAGGGCAGCTCGGCGGTCAGGACGGTCGGACCGCCGCTCGGTGATGTTAGCCGCAGCCGGCCGTCCACCGAAGCGACCCGTTGCGCCAGCCCGGTCAGGCCGGTGCCGCCCTGCGCGTCCGCGCCGCCGACACCGTCGTCGCTGACCCGGATCAGGAGGTGGTCCTGCTGCCGGGAGACGTCGACCGCGGCCTGCTTCGCGCGGGAGTGCTTGACCACGTTCGCCAGCGCCTCGGAGACCACGAAGTAGGCGACCGTCTCCACCGACGCGCTGAGCGGACCGGTGGCGCCGACGGTCAGCCGCACCGGGACGGCCGAGCGCGCCGCGACGCCGGACAGCGCGGCGTCCAGGCCGCGGTCGTCCAGGACCGCCGGATGCAGGCCGCGCACCAGGTTCCGGATCTCCGCCATCGCGTCCTTGACCTGCCCGTGCGCGTCGATGATGACACTCATCGCGTCGGGGGGGCACGTCGCCCCGTTCTTTGAGCGTCTTGCGGGCGATGCCCAGGTGCACGGCCAGCGACATCAGACGCTGCTGCGCGCCGTCGTGCAGATCGCGCTCGATGCGGCGGCGCTCGGCGTCGGCCGCCTCGACCGCGGCGGCGCGGCTGTCGGACAGCGTCTGCACCCGGTTCGCCAGCACGATGGTCTCGCTCGGGCCGAGCAGGCGCCGGGCGGCGGCGAGGTCGGCGTTGGCGAGCAGGCGGATCAGGCGCGGTCCGAAGTAGGTGGCGGTGCCGGCCAGCAGGATGTAAGCACACTGACCCCAGAACTTGCTGCTGACGCCGTGCCGGGGGTCGATCAGGACCAGCGCGTGCGCGGGGAGCTTGACCGCCACCACGATCGCCAGCAGGTCCATGAAGGCCAGGCCCACCACGGCCAGCCCGATCAGCGGGCCGGCTATCAGGTGGTAGAGCGTCTGGCGCCACAGCGCCTCCGAGCGCAGGGCCTGACGGAACTCGCCCCGGAACAGCCGCGGCGTCTCGACCCGGTGGATCTCCACGTTCCGGAACGTGCGGAAACGGTTGCGTTCCCAGCGCGTCAGGAAGGGCGCCGCCGTGAGCACCCCGGCCAGGACCACCACCACGGAGAGCCCGAAGCGCAGGATGCCGGGGTCGGCCGCCTTCACGAGCAGGAACACCGGCTGGCTCCAGACCAGCAGCACCACCATCGACCCGGCCCACAGCGGCAGCCCGCTCACCAGGAACAGGGCGTCCCACCCGGCCTGGCCCCAGCGGATTCGCAGGTTCTCTCGCGTCGTCGGCACGCGTTCACGGTATTCGCGCAGGTCGAGCCGGGTCCATCAGGTCTGCCTCACCCCGGGGGTGGTGCTGGCCCCACCCCCGAACCGCCAGGTCGCACTACTGATCCGGCGGCCCGCCGTGACCAGCATGGGATGAGTCCGAAACACCTTCTCCGAATGTTCTCCGGAAGGACTCACATGTCCCGCGTGGTCATCTTCTCCGCCTCGGTCGGCGCCGGTCACGACAGCGCCGCCCAGGCCCTCGCCGACCGGCTGACCGCGCGCGGCTTCGCGGTCGACCGGCACGACTTCCTGGCCCTGATGCCCGCCGGCCGCGCGGTGTGCGGCTCCTACCGGCGCATCATCACGCACGCCCCGGCGCTGTACCAGTGCATTTACTCGCGCACCGAGCGCGCGGCGCGCCCCGGCCTGGTGCAGCGGCACCTGCTGCGCGGCGCGGAGCAGGCGGTGCTGGACGCGATACCGCCGGACGCGGTCGCGGCGGTGGCGACGTACCCGCTGGCGGCGCAGGTGCTGGGCCGGCTGCGGGCCTCGGGGCGCCTGGCGGTGCCGGTGGTGGTGACGTTCACGGACTTCTCGGTGCACCCGCTGTGGATCGCGCCGGGCGTGGACCTGTACCTGGCGCCGCACGCGGTGACCGCGGCCCAGGCGGTGGCGCACGGCGTGGCGCCGTCCCGGGTCGCGGTGGCCCGGCCGCTGGTGTCGGCCCGGTTCACCGCGCGCACGGCGGCCCGGCGCCAGGCGGCGCGGGCGCGCTTCGGCCTGGACACGGCGGACAAGCCGCTGGCCCTGCTGCTCGGCGGCTCCTGGGGCGTCGGCGACATCGAGCGCACCGCACGCGACCTGGCGGCCTCGGGCGTGGTGACGCCGGTGGTGGTGTGCGGACGCAACGAGGTGCTGCGGGGGCGGCTCCGCGCGGCGGGGTTCCCGCACGTGTTCGGCTGGGTCGGGGACATGCCGACGCTGATGGCGGCCGCCGACGTGATGGTGCAGAACGCGGGGGCCTCCTCCACGCTGGAGGCCTTCGCCACCGGCCTGCCGGTCGCGACCTACCGGAGCCTGGTCGGGCACGGCCGGACGAACGCGGCGGTGCTGGACGAGGCCGGGCTCGCGGTGTGGGTGCGGTCGGAGGGGGAACTGGCGGGGGCGCTGCGGGAGCTGGCCTCGGGGGTGCGGGGGCGGCGGCAGCACAATGCCGGGCTGGCGATGGTCGGGGACGGGGCGGAGGCGGATGCGGTGATCATGGAGCTGCTGGGTGGTGGGGGTCGGGTGGCTGGTGCTGGTGCCAGTGCCGGTGTTGGCTCGGTTGGTCCGGCGGGCCTGGCTGGCTCGGTTGGTCCGGCGGGCCTGGCTGGCTCAGTTGGCTCGGCTGGTCCGGCGGGCCTGGCTGGCTCGGTTGGTCCGGCGGGCCTGGCTGGCTCAGTTGGCTCGGCTGGTCCGGCGGGCCTGGCTGGCTCAGTTGGCTCGGCTGGTCCGGCGGGCCTGGCTGGCTCGGCGGTCGGCTCGGCAGCGGCGGCGGCGGTCTGATGCGCACCTTGGCTGCTGCCGCGACTGTGCTCCTGCATCCCTTTCCGGCGACTACGACCTTTGGTCCGGTCCGCAACCGAGTGCTGCCCGGGTTGGCGGCGCGCGGTGCTGTTGATCATGTCGCCTTGACCTTCGACGATGGTCCGGACCCGAACTCGACACCGCGCTTCCTGGAACTGCTGGCGGCGCGGGGCGTGCACGCGACCTTCTTCCTGCTCGGCGCGATGGCCGAGCGCGCACCGGGCCTGGTCCGCGAGATCCAGGCGGCCGGGCACGAGATCGGCGTGCACGGCTGGCACCACCAGAGCCTGTTGTTCCGCAGCCCCCGGGCGACTGACCAGGACCTGACTCGGGCCCGCGACTTCCTCGCCGACCTCACCGGCGAGCAGCCGACACTGTTCCGGCCGCCTTATGGAGTCATGACCGCCTCGGCGCACCGCAGCGCTCGGCATCTGGGGCTGCGGCCCACGCTCTGGACCAGCTGGGGCGAGGACTGGACGGCGCGTGCCACCCCGAGCGGCGTCCACCGCCAGGTCACCAAGGACCTCACCGGCGGCGGCACGATCCTGCTCCACGACACCGACTGCACCGCCAAGCCCGGCTCCTGGCACGCCACGCTCGGCGCCGTGCCGCTGCTCCTCGACCACTGCGACGAGCGCGGGTGGGCGGTCGGCCCGCTTCGTGAACACGGCCGCGTGGGAGTGTGATGGTCGCCCGGATACGCCATCCGGGCGACTCCATCCGAGTGAGGGCCCGGTCTGCTTGTCGGTCTTATCGGTGCTCGTCCTTGTCAGTGCTCGTCGCTCTCGGCGGCCTGCACCAGCTCCACCAGCACCCCGTGCGCGTCCTTCGGGTGCAGGAAGTTGATCGAGGAGCCCATGCTCCCGCGCCGCGCCTCCGGGTACAGCGAGCGCACGCCCTTGCCGACGATGTCGGTGGTCGTGGCCGCGACGTCGGCGGTGCCGAAGGCGACGTGGTGCACGCCCTCGCCGTTCTTCGCCATCCACTTCGCGATGGCCGAGTCCTCGCGGATCGGCTCCAGCAGCTGCAGGTAGCTGGCGCCGCCGTCGCCGGTGTCGTTGATCTTCAGCATCGCCTCGCGGACGCCCTGCTCCTCGTTGACCTCGGAGTGGAAGACCTCGAAGCCGTAGGTCGCGCGGTAGAACTCGACGGTCTCGTCGAGGTCGCGGCACGCGATGCCGATGTGGTCGATGCGGGTCAGTGGTGAAGACATGGGGACATCCTCCCGGGATGGTCTTGGGCGCGCGCGGGGTTGTGTCGAAGACGACACCCTAAGCTACTGACGAGTAATTTACTGCTGACTAGGCTGGTGGCCAGCACCAAGCTCTACTTTCCCCTCACTTTCGGCAGACACTGGAGAGCATCGTCGTGAGCGCTACCAAGTCGGTGATCGTCGCAGGCGCGCGGACCCCCATGGGTCGCCTGCTCGGCTCCCTGAAGAACTTCTCCGGCGCCGACCTCGGCGGGGTCGCGATCAAGGCGGCCCTGGAGCGGGCCGGGGTCGCCCCCGAGCAGGTCGAGTACGTGATCATGGGCCAGGTGCTGCAGGCCGGCGCCGGGCAGATCCCGGCCCGCCAGGCGGCTGTTTCGGCCGGCATCCCGCTGACCGTGCCGGCGATCACCATCAACAAGGTCTGCCTGTCCGGGCTGGACGCGATCGCGCTGGCCGACCAGCTGATCCGGGCCGGCGAGTTCGACATCGTGGTGGCCGGCGGCCAGGAGTCCATGACCAACGCCCCGCACCTGCTCCCCAAGTCGCGCGAGGGCTTCAAGTACGGCGCCGTCGAGATGCTCGACGCCATGGCCTACGACGGCCTGACCGACCCCTGGGAGAACATCCCGATGGGCCAGACCACCGAGAACTACAACACCAAGCTGGGCATCGAGCGCGCGCCGCAGGACGAGTTCGCGGCCCGCTCGCACCAGCGCGCCGCCGCCGCGCAGAAGAACGGCGTCTTCGAGGCCGAGATCACCCCGGTGTCGATCCCGCAGCGCAAGGGCGACCCGATCCTGTTCGCCACCGACGAGGGCATCCGGCCCGACACCACGGTGGAGAGCCTGGCCGGCCTGCGTCCGGCGTTCACCAAGGACGGCACCATCACCGCCGGCACCTCCTCCCAGATCTCCGACGGCGCCGCCGCGGTGGTCGTGATGTCCAAGGCCAAGGCCGAGGAGCTGGGCCTGGAGTGGATCGCCGAGATCGGCGCGCACGGCAACGTCGCCGGTCCCGACACCTCGCTGCAGTCGCAGCCCTCGAACGCCATCAAGCACGCCCTGGGCAAGCAGGGCCTGACCGTGGCCGACCTGGACCTGATCGAGATCAACGAGGCCTTCGCGGCGGTCGGCGTGCAGTCCGTGAAGGACCTCGGCGTCGACGAGGAGATCGTCAACGTCAACGGCGGCGCCATCGCGCTGGGCCACCCGATCGGCATGTCCGGCGCGCGCCTGGTGCTCAGCCTGGCCCTGGAGCTCCAGCGGCGCGGCGGCGGCACCGGCGCGGCGGCGCTGTGCGGCGGCGGCGGGCAGGGCGACGCGCTGATCATCACCGTGCCGAAGCGCGGCTGACCCCGGCGCGGATAGGATCACCGGCCGTGGCTGGCAATGACGTGACGGACCTCGTCGAACGCGCCCGCAAGGGCGACCCGCGCGCGGTGGCGCGGCTGATCTCCCACGTGGAGGACGGCTCCCCGCTGCTGCGCGCGGTGATGGCCGCGCTGACGCCGTACGCCGGCAACGCGTACGTCGTCGGCCTCACCGGCTCACCCGGCGTCGGCAAGTCCACCTCCACGTCCGCGCTGGTCACGGCCTTTCGCGCGCAGGGCAAGCGGGTCGGCGTGCTGGCCGTCGACCCCTCCTCCCCGTTCTCCGGCGGCGCGCTGCTCGGCGACCGGGTCCGGATGCAGGAGCATGCCACCGACCGGGACGTCTACATCCGCTCCATGGCCTCGCGCGGGCACCTCGGCGGCCTGTCGGCGGCCACGCCGCAGGCGGTGCGGGTGCTGGACGCCGCGGGCTGCGACGTGGTGCTGATCGAGACGGTCGGCGTCGGGCAGTCCGAGGTGGAGATCGCGGCGACCGCCGACACCTCGGTGGTGCTGCTGGCCCCGGGCATGGGCGACGGCATCCAGGCGGCCAAGGCCGGGATCCTGGAGATCGGCGACCTGTTCGTGGTGAACAAGGCCGACCGCGACGGCGCCGACGCCACCGCCCGGGAACTCGGCCACATGCTGGCGCTGGGGGAGTCCCGCTCGCCCGGCGACTGGCGGCCGCCGATCGTGAAGACGGTCGCCTCCGCCGGCCAGGGCATCGAGGAGTTCGTCGAGGCGCTGGACAAGCACCGCGGCTGGCTGGAGGAGAACGGGAAGCTCGCCGAGCGGCGCCGGTACCGCGCCTCGGTCGAGATCGAGGGCATCGCGCTGGCCGCGCTGCGGGCGCGCATCGGCGACCTGCGCGGCGACCGGCGGCTGTCGGTGCTCGCCGAGCGGGTCGTGGGGCGGGAGCTGGACCCGTATTCGGCTGCTGACGAGCTGGTGGCCGGGGTCGGGGCCTGAGCGCGGTCGGAGCTTGAGGGGGAGTCGAGGTCTCATGAAGGTCGGAGTCTGATGAAGATCAAGGACATCATCATCGACTGCCGGGACCCGGAGGTGCTGGCCGCGTTCTGGGCCGAGGTGCTCGACCGGCCGGTCGCGGCCCGGATCGGGCCGTTCATCTGGCTGGTCCGCGGTGAGGGGCCGGGGCTCGGGTTCCAGCGGGTCGACGCGCCGAAGGCCGGAAAGAACCGCGTGCACTTCGACGTCGGTGCGGCGGATCCGGCGGCCGAGCGGGAACGCCTGGAGGCGCTGGGTGCGCGCTACCTGCCGGAGTACGCCGGCGGAGGCTTCCTGGTGATGGCCGATCCGGAGGGGAACGAGTTCTGCGTCATCCCCGAGGGACCGTTCGAGCTCGACGACGAAGGGCGCGCGGACTACCTCCCGTGCGCCCTGTGAGCAGTCGGCGGCCTTACTTCTTCAGCGACTTGTGCAGCCAGAACGGCCCGGTCGGGATGACCGAGGCGATCAGCACCACGAGGAAGCGCCTGGCGTCCCAGTCGTGCGCCTGCTTCACGTCGTAGGCCAGCGCCAGGTACGCCAGGAACAGCAGGCCGTGGATCATGCCGAAGACCATGGTCGGGGCCGGCATGTGCGCGGCGTACTTCAGCGGCATCGCGACGCACAGCAGGATGAGGAACGAGACACCCTCCGCCAGCGACACCACGCGGAAGCGCGCGAGCTTGGTGTCCTCGGCGGTCGTCACATCGGCAGTGGTCACGGGATTCCTCGCAGTTCAGGGTTATCACCGACAACGTGTCGGTATATCCCGGGTGAGAATACCCGACCTGGTACCACGGCTCTGCGGCTCCCCCTACTCTGGCACCATGCGTGACTGGAACAGGCGCCATTGTGCGCGTCGGGGGCATGAGACCTACGCACCGGTCGGATCCGGGGTAGAGGCGGAACTGGCCGCGAGACTTCAGGTGGGGACCGTTCACGGGCAGGCGTGGCGGTGTCTGCGGTGTGGGGACTTCGTCATCGGGGACCCCAAGGGCAGCGGGCCGGCGGATCGGGCGCCGATCGTGCCGCGGGGCAAGGCGCTGCGGGACTTGTTCATCCTGCGGCTGCTGGCGGTCGAGCGGATCGTCCGCGGCGTGGTGATCATGCTGATCGCCTGGGCGGTGTGGAAGTTCGGCAGCAGCCAGAACGCGGTGCAGCGGCTCTTCGAGTCGGACCTGTCGGCGTTCAAGCCGTTCGCGAACCACTTCGGGTGGGACGTGGAGCACGCGAGCATCGTCGAGCGGATCCGGAAGACGTTCAACTACAGCCCGAAGTCGATCCACACGGTGGCGCTGCTGCTCGGCGGCTACGCGCTGCTGGAGACGGTCGAGGGCGTCGGGCTGTGGCTGGCCAAGCGGTGGGGCGAGTACCTGACCGCGGTCGGCACGTCGATCTTCCTGCCGCTGGAGATCTGGGACGGCTACAACAAGGTGCACGAGCACAAGTCCTACATCTTCGCGATCTGCACGTTCACGATCAACGTCGCGGCCGTGGTGTACCTGCTGGTCTCCAAGCGGCTGTTCGGGATCCGGGGCGGCGGCAAGGCTTTCGAGGCGCAGAAGCACGCCGAGTCGCTGATGACGGTGGAGTTGGCCGCTTGCGGTGCGGCGGCCGGTGCGCCGGGCGGTCCGGCGGCGGCTGCGGCGGGTGCCGCGGGTGCGTTCGGCGCGCCGGGCGCGGTCGGGCCGGCGGGTGGGTTCGGCACAGCGGGTGGGTTCGGCACGGCGGGGCCGGCGGCCGGTGCGCTGCCGGGCCAGCACGCGCTGGACGAGACGGTGACGTTGAGCGGGATGCCCGCGCAGGCGTCGCCGCCCATGCCGCCCATGCCGCCCCCGCAGCCCGCGCCTCCGGTGCGGCAGACGGCCGAGACCGTGGTCCTGACCACGCTGCCGACCACCCTGCCCACCCAGCCCCCGTCCGATCCGAACAACGGCGGCGCGCAGTAACCGGCGACGCCCCCATACCGCATTCCCGCTCAGCCCGCCGCCCTCTTCACCAGGTCGGCGGGCTGAGCCCGTTTCACGTTCAACAACTGCCGTAGGCTGGAAGCATGACCGCCGAGGGCACCGCCGAACCAGCCTGGCTCGACCCGACCGAGCAGGCCGTCTGGCGTCAGTACATCTCGGTGATGCGCCTGCTCCCGGACCGCCTGAACGCCAGCCTGTCCCGAGGCCACGGCCTGACCCTGATCGACTACGAGGTCCTGGCCCGCCTCTCCGAAGCCCCGCTCCGCCGCATCCGGATGACCGAGCTCGCCGAAGGCGCCCTGCTCTCGAAGAGCCGCCTGTCCCACCAGATCAGCCGCATGGAGAAGGAAGGCCTGGTCCGCCGCGAACCCTGCGAGACCGACGGCCGCGGCTTCTTCGCCGTCCTCACCGACCAGGGCTGGGAGAAGCTGCTGGCGTCGGTGCCCACGCACGTCGCGGACGTCCGCGAGGCGTTCATCACGCCGCTGAGCCGGGAGCAGCTGCTCACGCTGGGGGAGATCCTGGACGTGATCGGCAAGGGTCTGGAGCCGGGGCGGGGCTAGGGCTCGGTCAGCGGGGGTCGTCGGAGCGGCCGACTATCAAGATTTGAATGGGGCTTGATCGGTGTCGGCGACTTCGTAGTCGAGGCTCAGCGCTTAGGGATGATCCATTAACGGCGCATTTGGCCGACTGATTGCTGCCAGCTCCTACCCGACCTCATAGCTCAGGCGGGACGCCCGTCGGGTTGGAGCCCGAATCGTGCCGCAACCTTGGCGTGAGAGATGGAAGGCCTGCCTTCGGCCTTGGCCCGGTTTGCCTCGGCGATGTCGTATTCGTTTTCAAGCTGACGGTAGTAAGCGAGCAGCTTGGGACTAATCAAGAAGGCGGCGGGCTTGCCGTGCTGCGTGATCTCGACGACTTTGCCGCCATGACGAACCTTGTTCATGACTTCGCCGAGGTGCGCGCGGGCCTCGGTTACGGTGTAGGTATCGGTCATACGCAAATGCTCCACTTTGAAGGTTTTGTCTTACACCGAAGACCAACCTTGTTCACTCTGATGAGCGACTCTCACCTCACAACCCCTCGACTTGCAGCCCACCCCGACCACTGTCACCGTGACGACTGTGACCTCCGCCACGGAAGACCCCGAACCGGACCCCGGTGCGGCGGCGGTCGCCGTCGATCCCGACGAGCTCCCCGAGGCGCATTCCAGCATTCCCGGGATCGCGGGTCTTTCCGAGCGCCACAAGTACCGGGCGCTGGCCGTCTGCCTGCTTGTCGGGTTCATGACGTTGCTCGACGTCTCCATCGTCAACGTGGCCCTGCCCTCTATGCAGAAGGGTCTGCACGCCACGCCCGCGGACCTGTCGTGGGTGGTCTCCGGGTACGCCCTGACCTTCGGCCTCATCCTTGTGCCGTCCGGGGTCTTCGGGGACATGGTCGGGCGGCGGACGGCGTTCCTGGTTGGGCTCGCTGCGTTCACTGTCGCGTCCGGGTTGTGCGGGATCGCGCCCGGGGCCGCCTTTCTTGTCGTGGCGCGGTTGGCGCAGGGGTTCGCTTCGGGCATTCTCGGGCCGCAGATCTCCGGGTTGATCCAGGAGATGTTCTCCGGGGCGGCGCGGGCTCGGGCGTTCGGGTACTTCGGGGCGACGGTGGGGTTGGCGACGGCGGTGGGGCCGCTGGTCGGCGGGCTGCTGATCGCGGCCGGGGGTGAGGATCACGGCTGGCGGTGGGTGTTCTTCGTCAACCTGCCGATCGGGGTCGTCGCGTTCGTCCTCGCGCTGCGGCTGATTCCGGGGTGCGTCGGGTGCGGGCGGATCGGGGCGAAGGGGCGCATCGACTGGGTCGGGGTGGCGCTGTTGGGCGCCTCCGTGGTCGCGATCATGCTGCCGCTGGTGCAGGAGCAGCAGTGGAAGGGCCGTGGCAAGTGGTGGCTGGTGGTGCTCGGCGTGCTGCTGGCCATCGGCTTCGCGCAGTGGGAGCGCCGGGTCGCGGCCTCCGGGCACACGCCGCTGGTCCCGCCGACGCTGGTCCGCATCCGCTCCTACACCCGCGGCAGCGTGCTCGGCCTGCTCTACTTCGCCGGGTTCACCACGATCTTCTTCATCTTCACGCTCTTCGTGCAGAACGGCCTGCAGTACAGCGCGCTGGAAGCGGGCCTGGCCACCACGCCCTTCGCGCTCGGCTCGGCGGTGAGCGCCACCCTCGGCGGACGCCTGGTCGGCAAGCACGGCCGCCCGCTGGTCATCCTCGGCATCGTCCTGGTGGCGGTGGGCACGGGAGCGGCGATCCTGGTCGTGCACTGGGTCCACGGCCGCGGCGCGGGCGTCGCGACCGCCGGCCCGCTGCTCGTCGCCGGCGTCGGCTCCGGCCTGGTCATCGCCCCCAACCTCGCGCTGTCGCTGTCCGAGGTCCCGGTGGCGCGCGCGGGCACGGCCGGCGGCGTCATGCAGACCGCACAGCGCCTGGGTTCCGCGCTCGGCATCGCCTGTGTCGGCGCCGTCTTCTTCTCCCGCGTCGGCCACGGCAAGGGCTTCGCCAACGCCTTCCAAGCCGGCGCCGTCGTCGCGATCTGCTTCGAGGTCGGCGCGTTGGTGGTCGCGGTCGCCGACTGGCGCAGCCGCCGGGCCGGCACGAGCGGTACGACCAGCGGAACCGCCGACACGAGCGGGGGCGGCGGAACGAGCGGCACGCCGGCCGACGACCCCGCCTGACAAGCTGGAGCGATGAACGAGGACGCCCTCACCCGCATCGCCGAGCTGGTCTCCGAACGCCCCGGACGCGCCCAACTGCACGTCCTGCACCACGGAGCACCGATCCTCGACGTCTGCGTGAGATGCGACCCCGACACTCAGTTCCTCCTGTGGTCCACCGGAAAACCGTTCACCGCGATGGCCGTCCACCTCCTCGCCGAACGCGGCGCCCTCGACCTCGACGCCCCGATCGCCGACCACTGGCCCGAATACGGCCGCTCCGGCAAGCACGCCGTGACGCCCCGCCACGCGCTCACCCACTCCACCGGCGCGCCCCTGTCCACGTGGCACGTCGTCGGCGACGCCCTGATCATGCACGACTGGGACCGCTCGACCCGCGCGGCCGCCGCGGCGAAGCCGAAGACGGAGCCGGGCCGCTCCTCCGCGTACCACATCCTCAGCCACGGCTTCATCCTCGGCGAACTCCTCCAACGCGTCACCGGAACGCCGCTCGCCGAGTATCTGAGGACTGAGTTATTCGCTCCGGCCGGACTGGACGACACCACCCTCGGACTCCCGCCGTCCGCATGGAACGAGCGAACCGTCCTGGAACTGTCCAAGGCCCCGAGAACCTCGTTCCCGGACCGCCTGAAAGTGGCCCGCTTCGACAAGAAGTTCGTCCGCACCGCCCCGATCCCGGCCGCGACCGTCCACTCCACAGCCCGCGACGTCGCACGGTTCCACCACCTGCTCCTGAACGGCGGCAGCCACGACGGCGTCACCCTCTTCAAGCCGGAAACCGTGCAGGAGGCGCTGAAACCCGCCTTCACCGACGCCGAGGCCATGCGCGTCGACCCGGTCATCGGCCACGCCGTCCGCTGGTCCCCGGGCTTCCAACTCGGCTGGGGCACCATGCCGATCGAGACCGTCAAGCCCTTCGGCCGCACCGCGGGCAAGGAGGTCTTCGGCCACAACGGCAGCAACTACTGCAACGCCTGGGCCGACCCCGAGCACGACCTCGTGGTCGCCTACCTGTCGAACCACATGACCCCGCGCGGCCCGGCGCTCGCCTGGCAGACCGAGCTCAGCGATCTGATTCGCGCCGCGGTCAGCCGGCCGAGCTGATCACGGCAGCCGCTTCGACCGCGTCCGCCCCTGCGTTCTGGCCTTCCTCGCCGCAGCCCGCTGTCCGGGCACATAAGGCTGCGCCGCCAACGGCGTCGCCACCCACGGCACGAACGGCCACGCCGCCGACAGCGCCAGCACCGCGACCGCGGCCACCCCGAAGCCGGCCGCCGCATAAGACGCCCGCAGCAGCGCGGCGACCGCCGTCGCCAGCACCAGCCCGACTAGCGTCCAGTCCGGGATCCGGTTGCGGTGCAGGTTGATCGCGATCCGGTTCCGCAGCAGCCGGCGGATCCGCGGCCGGCCGAACGCCGCCGCCACGGTCAGCCACACTGCGAGTTCCACCAGGTCGCCGGCCACGATGTGGTGCGGGTTCGCGTCGGAGTCGTGGGTGCGGCCGGCGAACGTGAACCGGGTGATCTGGTCGCGCCAGACCAGCACGGGCATGGTGTCGCCCTGGTTCACCGAGCCGGACAGGTCACTCGAGGAGCTCAGGTCGACCCAGTCGTCCTGGCCGCCGATCTGCGGGGCCAGGAGCGCCGAGGTGGTGTAGCCGTGGGCGTTCTTGCCGGTGTTCTTCGTGACGTCGACCAAGGCCACGCTGGCATTGGTGCGCAGCACGCAGCTCTCGGTCGCGTTCGTCACGCCCTGGCAGTACGGCGCGTGGTCGTAGGCGTTCTGGTCGCCCTGGTGCGCCGCCAGCGTCAGCGCCGCGTCCACGGTGAACACCGTGGCGAGCACCGCGACGATCCCGGCCAGCACCGTGCCGATCCACCGCACTATCCGGGTTCTGCGCTGGACCTTCACCATCCGCCCCGCCGGGTCCATCATGTCCCGAGTCCGCCCCGTTTTCGCCACGGCGGGAATCTTACGCGCAGGTCACGGGGACCGGACCTGGGGTTCTCGCGCGGCGTCCACTTCCCGGACGCGGCTGGAAGGGTAGAGTCCACAGTGCGAGAATGAACGTCTCAAGCTGAGCCCCGCGAGTCGATGGACCGCGAAAGGCTCGATGGACAGATACAGATCGGAGCCGCGCATGCCAGCCCTGCGGTCGCGTACCAGCACCCACGGACGCAACATGGCGGGGGCGCGCGCGCTTTGGCGGGCCACCGGCATGGGGGACGACGACTTCGGCAAACCGATCGTCGCCATCGCGAACTCCTTCACCCAGTTCGTCCCGGGCCACGTGCACCTGCGCAACGTCGGCGAGATCGTCGCCGACTCGGTGAAGGAAGCCGGCGGCGTCGCCAAGGAGTTCAACACCATCGCCGTCGACGACGGCATCGCGATGGGCCACGCCGGCATGCTCTACTCGCTGCCCAGCCGCGAGCTGATCGCCGACGCCGTGGAGTACATGGTGAACGCGCACTGCGCCGACGCGCTGGTGTGCATCTCCAACTGCGACAAGATCACGCCCGGCATGCTGATGGCCGCGCTGCGCCTGAACGTCCCGACCGTGTTCGTCTCCGGCGGGCCGATGGAGGCCGGCAAGACCACGGCCATCGAGGGCGTGGTGCACTCCAGGATCGACCTGATCGACGCGATGATCGCCTCGGCCAACGACACGGTCACCGACGAGCAGCTCGGCGACATCGAGCGCTCCGCCTGTCCGACCTGCGGCTCCTGTTCCGGCATGTTCACCGCGAACTCGATGAACTGCCTGGTCGAGGCCCTCGGCCTGGGCCTGCCCGGCAACGGCTCGGTGCTGGCCACCCACGAGGCCCGGCGGCAGCTGTTCGAGCGCGCCGGCAGCACCGTCGTGGAGCTGGCGCGCCGCTACTACGACGGCGACGACGAGGCGGTCCTGCCGCGCGCGATCGCCACCCCGGCCGCGTTCGGCAACGCGATGGCCCTGGACGTGGCCATGGGCGGCTCCACCAACACCGTGCTGCACCTGCTGGCCGCGGCGCAGGAGGCCGGCGTCGGCTTCGGGCTCAAGGACATCGACCACGTCTCGCGGCGGGTGCCGTGCATCGCGAAGGTCGCGCCGAGCAGCCAGTTCCACATGGAGGACGTGCACCGCGCCGGCGGCATCCCGGCGATCCTCGGCGAGCTGCACCGCGGCGGGCTGCTGGACCCGGAGGTGCACTCGGTGCACGCGCCGACCCTGCAGACCTGGCTGGACGAGTGGGACGTGCGCGGCGGCAAGGCCTCCGAGGCCGCGACCGAGCTGTACCACGCGGCGCCCGGCGGCGTGCGCACCGTCGAGCCGTTCTCCACCGCGAACCGCTGGGCCAGCCTGGACACGGACGCCGAGAACGGCTGCATCCGCGACCTGGCGCACGCCTACACCAAGGACGGCGGCCTGGCCGTCCTGTGGGGCAACCTGGCGACCGACGGCGCGATCGTGAAGACCGCCGGCGTGGACGAGAAGATCTGGGAGTTCTCCGGGCCCGCGCGGGTCTTCGAGTCCCAGGACGACGCGGTCGAGGCGATCCTGGCCAAGAAGATCGTGCCCGGCGACGTCATCGTGATCCGCTACGAGGGCCCCAAGGGCGGCCCCGGCATGCAGGAGATGCTTTACCCGACGTCCTTCCTCAAGGGTACGGGCCTGGGCGCCAAGTGCGCTTTGGTCACCGACGGCCGCTTCTCCGGCGGCTCCTCGGGGCTGTCTATCGGCCACATCTCCCCGGAGGCGGCGTCCGGCGGCGTCATCGCGCTGGTGGAGGAGGGCGACACCGTGAAGATCGACATCGCCACCCGCACCCTGCACCTGGACGTGGACCCGGAGATCGTGGAGGAGCGCCGCGCGAAGCTGCTCGCCGATCTCGGCGGCTACCGGCCGCGCGACCGCGACCGCCAGGTCTCGGTGGCGCTGCGCGCCTACGCCGCCCTGGCCTCCAGCGCCTCCACCGGCGGTGTGCGCGACCTCGGCCAAATCGGCGCCTGAGGCGTGGCAGCGGCCCAGCACCCCCTGCGGATCGGCGCGAAGCTGGTCCCGCAGGGCACCACCATCGCGGCGCTGCGCGCCTTCTGGCGCCTCGCCGACGAATCAGGGTTCGACCACCTGTGGGTCTACGACCACCTGGCCGGTGCCGGCAACCTGGCCACCGTGACCGAGCCGGACCCGGCGATCGAGCTGTACGACGGCTGGTCGCTGCTGGCCGCCATGGCCTCCGAGACCCGCCGGGCGCGCATCGGCGCCATGGTCACGGCGAACACCTTCCGCCACCCCGGAGTGCTGGCCAAGATCGCCACCACCGTCGACCACCTGTCCGACGGCCGCCTGGAGTTCGGCATCGGCGCCGGCTGGTCCGAGTACGAGCACCGGATGTTCGGCCTCGAGCTCGGTGGCGCGCGTCAGCGTATTGAGAAGCTGGACGAGGCGCTGCGGATCATCAAGGCCCTGTGGTCTCCGGAGCCCTTCACCGACTTCGCCGGCGAGCACTACACCCTCGACAAGGCGGTCCACGCGCCCAAGCCGGTGCAGACCCCGCATCCGCCGATCTGGCTCGGCGGCACCGGCGAGAAGCGGATGCTGAAGCTGGTGGCCGAGCAGGCGGACGTCTGGAACACCGTCAACCACGACGGGGTCGAGGAGGCCGCGCGGCTCTCCGGCGTCCTGGACCGCTGGTGCGCCGAGGTCGGCCGGGACCCGGGGGAGATCCGGCGCTCGGTGCAGCTGCGGCCGGACCCGCGCCGGGTGGTGGACGACGTCGCGCCGTGGCTGGACGCCGGTTTCACCGAGATCGTGCTGTTCTTCGCACCGGAACAGCCGCTCGCCGACCTGGAGAAGGTCGCCGAGCGGCTGCCCGCACTACGTGCTCTGATCTAGTTGTTCTGATCTGTATCTGATCTAAAACCTAGCCCCTGTTCAAGGACCGGGTCGTCAGTTCACGTTCAGACCGGTGTCGTCGATGACGAAGGAGGTCTGCAGCGAGGCGTCCTCGGTGCCGGTGAACTTCAGGGTGATGGTCTGGCCGATGTAGCTGGCCAGGCTGAAGGAGTGCTGGGTGTAGCCGCTGTTGTGGTTGAGGTTGCTGTAGGTGGCCAGGGTGCCGAGCACGGTGCCGGAGGCGTTGAGGACCTGCACCGACAGCTTGTCGTAGGCGGTGGTGGTCGTGGTCTCCGCGGTGTCGATGTGCAGCCAGAAGGAGAAGTTCGCCGTCTTGCAGGTGGAGGCGATGCTGACCTTCTGCGACAGGGTGTCGGTGTGGGTGGTGCCGTAGCCGTCGAGCCAGGCGTCGTAGCTGCCGGAGTGGGCGGGCTCGGAGGTGGTGTCGCTGTTGATGACGCCGGAGGTGGCGGACCAGGGGGTGGCGCTGCCGGTCTCGAAGCCGGGGTTGCCGAGCAGCTGGGCCGCGGTGCAGCCGCCGCCACCGGAGGAGGCGACGGTCCAGGTGAAGGAGGTCGAGCCCGAGGCGGTGCCCGAGGACGCCGTCACGGTCACGTTCGAGGTGCCGGCCGCGCTCGGGGTGCCGGTGATGGCGCCCGAGGAGCTGATCGACAGGCCGGCCGGGAGACCGGTGGCCGAGTAGGTCAGCGACTTGCCGGCGGAGTCGGTCGCCGAGATCTGCAGGGTGCTGATGGCAGTGCCCTGCGTCGAGCTCTGGTTACCGGGGTTGGTCACGGAGACCGTCTCGGTGCCGCCCTGGGCGTTGACCGTCCACGAGAAGGAGGTCGTGCCGGTCGCGGTGCCCGAGGAGGCGGTGACGGTCACGGACGAGGTGCCGGTGCCGGTCGGGGTGCCGGTGATGGCGCCCGAGGAGCTGATCGACAGGCCGGCCGGCAGCCCGGTGGCCGAGTAGGTCAGCGACTTGCCCGCGGAGTCAGAGCCGGAGATCTGCAGGGTGCCGATGGCGGTGCCCTGCGTCGAGGTCTGGTTGCCCGGGTTGGTCACGGAGACCGTCTCGGTCGTCCCGTGGTTGATGATCGGGTGCGACAGGGCACAGGCGTTGGTGTCGTTCGACCACGACGCCTGCTCGGGGTACGTGCCGAAGGAACCGAAGGAGACGTTGCCGCCGCCACCGGTGGTGCCGGGGGCCAGCCACGCGCACTCGTCGGAGTTCTCCTGGCCGTTGTAGGACGACCCGGTGTTGTTGGTCCAGCCGCCGGCCGGGTTCTGGTCGGACATCATCTCGTGCCACTCGTGGCCGAGGGTGATGGTGTAGCCGTCCAGGGTGCCGGGGGAGTTGACGAAGCCCACGCCGCAGCCGGCGCCGGAGTCCATGTTGTACGGCTGGTTGGAGAAGGCGATGTCGCCGTAGGGCGAGGTCACGGCGCCGCCGGTGAGGGTGGAGTCACCGTTGTAGTCGTGCCAGGCGCAGTACTGGCCCTGGTAGTTGTCCGGGTTGGTGCCGGTCGGGGACAGGATCACGTAGTACGCGTTACGGTTCGCGGCCGCGGTGGTGTTGCTGAAGTGTGCGGCGGCGTTCACCGCCTCCTGGCCCAGCTGGTGGCCGGACGCGGCGCTCGGGGAGGCGCCGGAGTTGTCGTACCAGACACCGGCGAGCACGCCGCCGGACTGGTAGTTGATGTACTGCGAAGCCGGCAGGTTGGTCGGGCAGGAGACCGCACCGGTCGCGACGCCCGCACCGTCACACCACTGCGTCAGGTCCGCCGACCACAGCTCGTTGTTGGTGCCGATGCCCTTGAACATCTGCTGCGCGACCGAGGCGCCGCCGTCCGGGTCGCCGGTGAACTTGGCGTTGCCGTTGGAGTCGGTGCTCTCAGTGCCCCACTGGCTGCCGTAGAAAACCAGGTAGACCTTGCTCTTGCCGCCGTCGTTGACGCCTATGCCGTCGATGCCGCCGCCGTAGGACAGCGTCTCCGGACCGGTGGCCGCGTTGGTGGCGTTGGTGCTGGGGTGCGCGGCGTTCCAGGCCTTCTCCTTCTGGTTCTGCTGGATCGTGGGGACGGCCCCGTGCCGGTAGGGGTGGCCGTACGTGGGGTCATACGGGTTCTGCGTGGTGGTGCCGGAGCTGCCGGCGTCGGCGCCGGAGGGCGCTGTCATCGCCGCTCCGTTCGCGGCGGAGGCGAACAGCGTGATCGCCGCTGCGGCAAGGCCTGCCGCCGCTCTCAGTGGGACCCGGTGCACGTGGTGTTCCTCTCCGAACCGGTTCACGGTCCAGTCTTGGAGGGTGGGGTGTAAGGACACGTACCGACCGGGAAATTAGGGGGCTTTCGGTTCGCCGTCAACGCACATCGCCGGTAAATATTCTGTAAACCCGGGGAAGCGCCGTCAGAATTAGCGTGCGGAGGGTCTGCCGCAAGGGGTGGGTAAGGGCGTCGCAAGAGGCTTCTGTGACGGTTAATGCCGAGGTCAACACCTGGAGACAGCATCAAGGCCCGCTGATCCCGGGGATCAGCGGGCCTTGATATTCAGAGCAAATTCAGAGGTTCGGGAGAAGGTGTCTAAAGGTCTTGTCCCGCGAGCCTCGCGAAGAGATCGAGCGGGAAAAGATCAAGCAGATCAAGCCTGTCCTTCGTCGTCCACCCGGACCGTGCCGATCCCGGCCTCGGTGAGCCCGGGAAGGATCTTCTCGGCGTCGCCCTCGATCACCACCACCGCGTGCTCGGGGAACAGCCGCTTGGCCGCGGCGGCGTCCACCTCGTCCTTGGACAGCTGCGTGTACTCGGTGTACTTGCGGGTGTAGTAGTCGTCCGGCAGCCCGAACTCCACGATCTGCGCCAGCGCGCCGCCGACCGAGCCGGGGGTCTGCAGCGCGATCGGCAGCGAGCCGGTCCGGTAGGCCTTGGTCGAGGCCAGCTCGTCGTCGGTCACGCCGCCGGTCTTGATGCGCTCGATCTCGGCCAGGGCGTCCACCGCGGCGTCGGCGGTCACCTCGGTGTGCACCGACGCGGTCGCAGAGAACACGCCGCTGTCGCGGCTCAGGTCGAAGCCGCCGCGCGCGCCGTAGGTGTAGCCCTTCACCTCGCGCAGCTGGTGGTTCAGCCGCGAGTTGAAGGTGCCGCCGAGGATCGTGGCCATGGCCTCGATCGCCGTGTAGTCCGGGGTGTCGCGGCGCGGCGCGTGGTGCGCGATCGCCAGCACGGACTGCACCGCGCCGGGCCGGTCCACCACCAGGATCTCGCGGTCCACCAGGTCGCGGGCGCCGGTCGGGGCCGGCGGCGCGACCTCCGGGGCGGCCTGGCCGAGCAGGACCTCGCCGAGCGCGGCGACGTCCACCCCCGACAGGTCGCCGGCCAGCAGCAGGGTGCCGCCGAGGGCCAGGTGCGCGCCGTGGAACGCGCGGACGTCGTCCAGTGTCAGGGCACTGACGGAGGCGACGGTCCCGGTGTCCTGCTTGCTGTAGCGGCTCTCCGGCAGGTACAGCCCGCGGTTCAGGGCCTCGTTGGCGCGGGTGCCGGGCATCGCCCAGGCGGTGGTCAGCTTGGCCACGCGGTCGCCGCGGACCCGGTCGAAGTCGTTCTCGGCCAGCCGGGGCCGGCGCAGCGCCTCGGCGAGCAGCGCCAGCGCGGCGCCGAGCCGGTCCACCGGCGCCTGGACGCCGACCCGGAGCACGTCGGCGTCGACCGAGCCGGACCAGGAGGCGCCCAGGGATTCCAGGGCCAGGGCGAAGTCGTCGCCGCTCTTGAGCTCCGTGCCCTCGCGCAGCAGGTCCGCCGTGATCTTGCCGACGCCCTCCTTGCCCGCCGGCTCCCGGACGAATCCGGCCTCCAGCAGCACCCCGGCGTAGGCCATGCGCTGGCCCGGCAGGTGCGCGGCGACGATCTGGCCGCCGGGCAGCGTGGTGCGGGTGACGGCCGGGAACTCGTACGGGCGCGGAGGACCGCCGGCCGGACGCTCGGTGACCAGGGTGTTGGTGCTCATGCGTCGGCCTCCTGGGCGTCGTCGGCGCCGGCGTCCCCGTCGGTCTCGGCCTCCGGCGTCGCGTTCGTCACGTACTCGATGACGACGCGGTTGTCGTCGGGAAGGATCAGGGCGGCGGTGCGCTGCATGTCCTCGGCGGTGACCGCCTCCAGACGCGCCAGGTACTCGCGCACGATCTTCGGGTCGCGCTCCAGGGTCGCGTACTGGCCGAGCAGGTCGGCCCGCCCCCCGAGCTCGCTGACGGCCCGCAGCCAGTCGCTGGTGAGCAGCGCCTTGGCCCGGCCGAGTTCGGCCTCCGACACCGGCTCGGTGCCGTCGGCCAGGCCGTCGAGCACGGCGGTGAACTCCCGCTCCACCTCGGGCGCCTCGACGCCGTCGCGCGGGCTGAACAGCGCGAAGAAAACCGAGGCGCCGTAAGCCAGATTCCATACCGAGGTGTAGGACTCCTCGCGCTGCGCGAGGTTCTTCTCGGTGACCAGCTTGCGGTACAGCCGCGAGCCGCGGCCCCGGCCCAGGACGGTGGCCAGCACCTCGACGGCGGTGAAGTCCGGGTGCCGGGCGTCCGGGGCGCGGAACATCATGAACGTCATCGGGCGCGGGACCGAGTCGTCCGGCTCCACCCGGCGCCTGGTCTCGCCGATCTTGATCTGCGGCAGCGTGCCGTCCGGCGCGGCCGGGATGTCCCCGTGCCGCTGGATCCCGCCGAAGTACTTCTCCGCCAGGCGCACGACTTCCTCGGCGTCGACGTCGCCGGCGACCGTGAGCACCGCGTTGTTCGGCGAGTAGTAGACCGCGTTGAAGTCCTGGAAGTCCTCCAGGGCCGCTTCCTGCAGCTCGTCCATCGAGCCGATGGTGGTGTGGTGGTACGGGTGGCCCTCGGGGAAGGTGAGCTGGAGCGCGTACTCCACCCAGCGGCCGTAGGGCGGGTTGTCGTACCGCTGGCGCCGCTCGTTCTTCACGACCTCGCGCTGGTTGTCCAGGGTGTCCTGGGTCAGGGCCAGCGAGCCCATGCGGTCGGCCTCCAGCCACAGCGCCAGCTCCAGCTGCGAGGAGGGCATGACCTGGAAGTAGTTGGTACGGTCGGGGCTGGTGGTGGCGTTGATCGCGGCGCCGCCCGCCGCCGTCACCCACTCGAAGTGCTCACCCTTGGCCACGTGCGACGACCCCTCGAACATCAAGTGCTCGAACAGGTGCGCGAAGCCGTGCTTCCCGGCCCGCTCGTGGCGCGAGCCCACGTCGTACCAGAGGTTCACGGCGGCGATCGGCGTGGTGGGATCGGCGCTGACCACGACGCGCAGTCCGTTGTCGAGCACTGCTTCGTGGATCGGCCAGGGGAATGATGCGGCGGCCTTCTCGGCCTCTGGCGTACCCGGTTCGCTCTTGACCTCTGTCACGTTTGCCAGTCAACGCGATCGGTCGCCGGTTCGTCCACTCAACGCGCAGACCGTCCCGGCGGCGCCGGGAGGCTCGGGTCGGTACGGGCCGGTACGGGCCGGTGCTGGCGCGCCCTCGCGCGGCGTTTGCTACTCACCAGTCCGCCACCCGGTCGCCCCGGCCGTTGGCCGCGCGGACCGACTAACGTAACCGCGTGCCCAAGGACCGCAATCTCGCGTTCGACCCGATCGAGCGCGCCTTCCAGTCGTGGACGGACCGCTGGGGCGAGTCCACATCGATGCTCGCCATCACCTCGGTCATGCGCGCGCAGCAGCTGCTGCTGGCCCGGGTCGACGCGATCGTCAAACCCTACGAGCTCACCTTCGCCCGCTACGAGGCGCTGGTGCTGCTGACGTTCAGCCGGGCCGGATCGCTGCCGCTGTCGAAGATCGGGCAGCGCCTGCAGGTGCATCCGACGTCGGTGACGAACATCATCGACCGGCTGGAGAAGTCGGGCCTGGTGGCCCGGCGCCCCAACCCCGACGACGGCCGCGGCACGCTGGCCGAGATCACCGCCAAGGGGCGCGAGGTCGTGGAGGACGCCACGCGCGACCTGATGGCGGCCGAGTTCGGGATGGGCGCGCTGAGCCCGGAGCAGCACCGCGAGCTGTTCGCCGTGCTGCGCGACCTGCGGGTCGCCGCCGGCGACTTCGAGGTCTAGCGATCTGACGGAACCACAGCTCAGAGCGCCTCTGCTCGCATTTAGTAGGACGTCCTAGTAAAATCTCGGGGTATGGACTCCGAGCAGATTTCCGCAGGCCGCGACCGCTGGCAGGCGCGCTACGACGCCGCGCGCAAGCGGGACGCCGATTTCACCACGATTTCCGGCTCCGACGTCGAGCCGGTCTACGGCCCGCCGGAGGGCTCCGAGATCCCCGACTTCGAGCGCATCGGGTGGCCGGGGGAATTCCCCTACACGCGCGGGATCCACCCGACCGGGTACCGCGGCAAGCCGTGGACCATCCGGCAGTTCGCCGGCTTCGGCAACGCCGAGCAGACCAACGAGCGCTACCGGATGATCCTGGCCAACGGCGGCGGCGGCCTGTCCGTGGCCTTCGACATGCCGACGCTGATGGGGTACGACTCCGACTCCGGCCGCGCCCTCGGCGAGGTCGGGCACTGCGGCGTCGCCATCGACTCCGCGGCCGACATGGAGGTGCTGTTCAGGGACATCCCGCTGGGCGACGTCACCACCTCGATGACGATCAGCGGCCCGGCGGTCCCGGTGTTCTGCATGTACCTGGTCGCCGCCGAGCGTCAGGGTGTGGACATCGGCCGGCTCAACGGCACGCTTCAGACCGACATCTTCAAGGAGTACATCGCGCAGAAGGAGTGGCTGTTCGACCCCGAGCCGCACCTGCGCCTGATCGGCGACCTGATGGAGTTCACCGCCGAGAAGGTGCCGGCGTACAAGCCGCTGTCGGTGTCCGGCTACCACATCCGCGAGGCCGGGTCGACGGCCGCGCAGGAGCTGGCGTTCACACTGGCCGACGGCTTCGGCTACGTCGAACTCGGGCTGTCGCGCGGCATGGACGTCGACGTGTTCGCCCCCGGCCTGTCGTTCTTCTTCGACGCGCACGTGGAGTTCTTCGAGGAGATCGCCAAGTTCCGTGCGGCCCGCCGCATCTGGGCCCGCTGGATGCGCGACGTCTACGGCGCCAAGACCGAGAAGGCGCAGTGGCTGCGCTTCCACACCCAGACCGCCGGCGTGTCGCTGACCGCGCAGCAGCCGGACAACAACGTGGTCCGCACCGCGATCGAGGCCCTGGCCGGCGTCCTGGGCGGCACCAACTCGCTGCACACCAACGCCCTGGACGAGGTGCTGGCCCTGCCCTCGGCGAAGGCGGCGGAGATCGCGCTGCGCACGCAGCAGGTGATCATGGAGGAGACCGGCGTCGCGAACGTCGCCGACCCGCTGGGCGGCAGCTGGTACGTCGAGGCCCTGACCGACCGCATCGAGGCCGAGGCCGAGGCGATCTTCCAGCGCATCAAGGACCTGGCACCGAACGGCGCTCAGCACCCCGTCGGCCCGATGACCGCCGGCCTGCTGCGCGGCATCGAGGACGGCTGGTTCACCTCCGAGATCGCCGAGGCCTCGTTCGCCTACCAGCGCTCGGTCGAGAAGGGCGACAAGCGCATCGTCGGCGTGAACGCCTACACCGACGCGATCGACGAGCCGCTGGAGATCCTGCGCGTCTCGCACGAGGTCGAGCGCGAGCAGGTACGTGTCCTCGGCGCGCGCAAGGAGCAGCGCGACAGCGCCGCGGTCGAGGCGGCGCTGGCGACGATGCTGGAGGCGGCGCGCAGCGGGGCGAACATGGTGCCCTCGATGCTGGACGCGGTACGCGCCGAGGCGACGCTCGGCGAGATCTGCGACGCGCTGCGCGCGGAGTGGGGCGTCTACCGGGAGCCCGCCAGGATCTGAGTTCTCTGACAGCTGCAACTGCCGGCCGGGCCCGAAAAGGGCCCGGCCGGTTTTGTCATGCGGCCGCGGCGGCAGGCGTGGCGTCATCAGCCTCCTGCGCCCGGGCCCGGGCCGCGGCGACATAGCGCCCCGTGAAGACCATCGGCACGACGAACGCCGCGACCTGAACCGTGGAGCGCAGCGCCACCGAGGAGTGCGCCAGGAACGCCAGCGCGACGGCGCCGATCACGAAGCTCGCGGTCCACACCGCCGTGATGACCACGTTCACCCGCAGGAAGGCCGGGTGGTCCCAGGCTTCGCGCGGCATCTCCTGCTTGGCGATGCCCAGGGTGAACGGTTCGCGTACGGCCAGGGACCCGAGGCCGATCAGTCCGAGCGCGCCGGAGGCCAGCGCGGGGGTGTAGGCGTGCAGGGCGGTGTGCGGGTCGGCGAACGCCAGCACGGTCAGCGCGGCGAAGTAGGCCGCCGAGCCGATGGCGATGATCTGGGCGTCCAGGGGCAGGCCGGCGCGGGTCTGGCGGACCACGCCGAACACCGAGATGGCGAGTGCGGCCAGCGCCGCCCAGGTCCACGCACTGCCCGGGACGACCGCGAAGGCGATCCAGGGTGCGAAGGCGAGGAGGTACGCCACGGGGGCTCCTTCCGAGAGCTACCGACGTTCCAAAAGTGGACGGTCCACTTGTGACAGGTCGAAGTTAGAAGGTCCTGTCCTGACGTGTCAATCGTGGAAGGTCGTGATAGACCTGGCGGAGGATGATCGATCGACGGACGGACCGTCGCACCGGAAGCGAGGCGGATCGGCGTGAGCCTGCGACACGCACTGCTCGGCCTGCTGCACGAGCAGCCGGCCAGCGGCTACGACCTCATGCAGGTCTTCAACGCCTCGCTGCAGAACATCTGGCCGGCCACCCAGAGCCAGGTCTACTCCGAGCTGACCAAGCTCGCCGCGTCCGGCCTTCTGACGGTGTCCGCCGAAGGCCCGCGCGGGCGCAAGGAGTACACGCTGACCGACGCCGGCCGCGCCGAGCTCCAGCACTGGCTGGTGGAAGTCGAGACCGACGTGCACCCGCGCAGCGAGGGGCTGCTGAAGGTGTTCCTGCTCGGCGCCGTCTCCCGGGAGCAGGCCACCGGGTTCCTGGCGTGGCTGGGGGAGACGGCCGACCACGACGTCGCGGCGCTGGAGGCACTGGACGCGTCCATCGAGTGGGAGGACGAGGACTTACATGTCTATGGACGCCTGGTGCTGGAGTTCGCCAAGCGGCTGGCGGCCATGAGCCGGGAGTGGTCGGACTGGGCTGTCGAGCAGATCAATGCTTCCGGCGGTGCGCCGGGTCAGCGGCAGCAGCCACAGCCGCAGCAAAGCCCCGACGCTAGATCCCGCCGCTCAACCGCAGCTGCGCCAGCCCGGCCAGCACCACCGACACGAACCGCGTCAGGTAGTCCTGATCCACCGGCTGCCCCTTGATCAGGATCCGGTGCACCAGCGTCCCGCAGATCATGTCGAAGATCAGGTCGATGTCGGTCTCGCCCTCGACCTCGCCGCGGGCGCACGCGCGCTCCCAGGCCTCGTACACCAGGTGCCGCTGCGGATCGATCACCTTGCCGATCACCTTCGCGCGCAGCGACGGGTCGCGGTCGGCCTCCGCCGACAGCGCCAGCAGCGCCGCCTGGGTCTCCGGCAGCTGGAGCAGGTCCACGTACTGGCCGACGGTGGCCAGCGCGTCCTGCAGCATCGAGCCGCGGTCCAGGACCTCCAGGTGCGAGAACAGCTCCGCCATCGCGTCCACGACCAGGTCGGCCTTGCCCGGCCAGCGGCGGTACAGGGTGGTCTTGGCGACGCCGGCGCGCGAGGCCACCTCGGCGATGGTCAGGTCCGGCCAGCCGCGTTCGGCGAGCAGGGCGCGGGTGGCGGTGAGGATGGCGATGTCGGCGTCGGCGTTGCGCGGGCGGCCTCGGGTGCGGGCGCCGCTCGGCAGTGCTCGATCTGCTCGCTCTGAAGGATCGCATGTGTCCTCGGACCCCGACGCCATGGCCGCCGCCTCCTTCTTCAAGTCGCTCGTCGTCGGATGCCCGGTATACCGGTGCGTACTCGCGAGCTCCTGGTGACAGCTTGTTCACCCGATCTTCACGCGGTCCGGTCTTTTGCGATACGCTTCGACGCGTATCTTAATGACGAGTCTTGCTTCCACGAGCGGGACACGCAAGTGCGCCACCCCCTCCAGGTGGGGACCCGGAGGGGAGTTGGCGTGAGGTTAGCCGGAAAGGGGAGGATGGCGCCATGAGACAGCGACCTCAGATCCCCGGGATGGCTGCCGGCGGAGGCGCCGGCCTGCCCGCCTCAGCTTTGCGAGGCGTGGTGGACCTCGGGGCCCTCGCCGCGAAGCCGCAGGCCGCAGCGCCGGCGTCGGCTCAGGCGGCCCCGGCCGACGGCGGCGCGCCGGGCTCCGGCCCGGCCGGCGACGGTACCGGCTCCATCGCCTCGCCCCTGGTCTTCGACACTTCCGACGCCACTTTCGACGCCGACGTCATCGAACGCTCGATGACGGTTCCGGTGGTCATCGACTTCTGGGCCGAGTGGTGCGGCCCGTGCAAGCAGCTCTCCCCGGTGCTGGAGCGGCTGGCCGGCGAGTACGGCGGCCGCTTCGTGCTGGCCAAGCTGGACGTGGACGCGAACCCGCTGCTGGCGCAGGAGTTCGGCATCCAGTCCATCCCGATGGTGATGGCCGTGGTCGGCGGCCGGCTGGTCCCGCTGTTCCCGGGCGCGGTCCCGGAGGCGCAGGTCCGCCGCTACCTGGACGAGCTGCTGCGGCTGGCCGCCGAGAACGGCGTCACCGGCACCGCCGACGGCCAGGCCCCGGCCGAGCTGCCCGAGCCGCCGATGGACCCGGCGCTGGCCGCCGCCTACACCGCGCTGGAGGACAACGACCTCGACGGCGCCGCGCAGGCCTTCCGCGACGTGCTGGCCGCCAACCCCGGCGACTCCGAGGCCAAGTTGGCGCTGGCGCAGGTCGAGCTGATGCTCAACACCCGCGACCTGGACGCCGGCCAGGTGCAGGCGGACGCCGAGGCCAAGCCGGACGACGCCGCGGCCCAGATCGCCGCCGCGGAGCTGGACCTGTCCACCGGCCGGGTGGAGGCCGCGATCGACCGGCTGGTGGCCTTCGTGGCCCGCAGCGCGGGCGCCGACCGGGACGCCGCACGGGTGAAGTTGCTCGACTTCTTCGAGCTGCTGGGCCCGGAGGATCCGCGCACCGCGGTGGGCCGCCGCAAGCTGACCAGCGTGCTGTTCTGAGCGTTGCTCAAACCCGGCTCAGCGGGTCGTTCCGCCTCGGCGGAACGACCCGGTTGCCTGAGGTGGGAAAACGCTCCCGCGCCTGATCAAGACCGGCGTGAGGCCTGGATTTTACCTTTTCTTTGCCAAGTGTCACACCGGCTTGACGGCTCGTCAGACCTCGGATGAGAGCGCCGTCACAGCCTGGTGATTGGCGGCTTTCGTCCGGATTTCGCAACTACACAGAGTATCCAATTGGGCGTCAGTTCTCGTTTATGAGTGCTCGAAGCCCTTCCGGGGAGCAAAGACCGTCCCGGGTTCGTGTTACCGGTCGGTAACGAACCCCTTGTGCGGCGGGCGCGAGTAGACCACGATCACATCCGCTCGGTCTGTTAATCCGACGATCCCCGAAACGATCGCGCGGCAGCAGGTCCCCACCGGGTCGGCAGAGCTTCTCGTCGCTGCCGTAGCCGAGGAGTCCGCGACGGACTCGCCTCGGCCCGCATGCCGCGGTCCGGCGCGTGCCGGACTCGTCCCATCCGCTCGTGGAGGAGTAACGCATGAAGGACGCAGTGGGCGCCCAGGTGCTGGGCGGTACCAAGTGGAAGCGCTTCGCTCTGGTGATGGTGCCGACCGTCGGCATCGCCGGCGCGCTGACCGTCTCGATGGCCCAGGGTGTGCTGGCGAGTTCCTTCGCCGTGTCGGGCCAGGCGTTCAAGGTCACGGCCAGCGAGCTGGACGGTACGAACTTCATCCAGTCCGGCGATGTCGTCCCGACCGCCGATGGCAGCGCGCACGCGGTGGCCGTGGCCGGTATCTCGAAGGCGACGATCAGCCAGATGTGCCAGTCCGTCGACGTGCCGCTCTCGTTCCCGGGGCTCGGCACCACCCACCTGACCATCGTGCTCAAGGCCGGCCAGGACAAGGGCAACCCGGTGACCGCCACCAGCCTGGTGCTCGACACCAACCAGGTGAACACCTCGGAGGCCGACTTCACCGGTGTCAACATCGGTGCCTCCGCTGCCGACGTCGACTCCAAGTACAAGATTTCCGGCTGGCAGAAGCACGGCCCCGACGGCAAGCCCACGAACTTCGCGGCCGGCGACTTCGCCCAGGTCGTCGACAACGCCGTCCTGAAGGACGTGAAGCAGACCGCGTACTCGACCACCGCCGGGACCATGACCCTGCCGGGCCTGTCGATCTCGGCGAACTTCAACGGGACCGAGTGCTACTAGCCTCTTGAGGCTCTGAAGCGTTCTGAGAAACCCTGGAGGGCGGGCGCGAGTAGGGCGCGCCCGTCCCATCCATCAGCACCACATCGGGAGTAGCTGTGAGCACCATCGACGTCGAGATGGCCGGAAGCCAGGAGCATCCTGTGGTCCGGGGATGGCGCGCGTTCCGGGTGTGGCGTCGGTCGCGGCCGTTCTGGGCCGGGCTGTGGACGCTCATCGCGGCCCTGGAGCTGTGGTCCATCCCGTTCCTCCAGCCGCTGATGACGCAGGGCAAGCTGAACGTCAAGATCGCCGGCATCGCGGGCGTGTCGACGATGGCCATCACCCCGGCGCTGATCATGATGGCCATCGCCATGTGGTTCGCGCCCGGCTACCGGGTCTTCGCCGGCGTCTTCACCCTGGTGTGCGCGCTGCTGTCCCTGGTGGTGTCGAACTTCGGCGGCTTCCTGCTGGGGATGCTGCTCGGGGTGTTCGGCGGCGGGCTGGCGTTCTCCTGGACGCCGCGGCTGACCGAGGAGCAGATCGCCGCGCAGGCCAGAGCCGAACAGGCCTACCGGGACGCGCTGGCCGGCGACATGCCGCCCTCGGCGCGCGCGCCGCTGGCCGCTTCGGCCGCCGACGGTGCCGACGGCGCTGACGGCGCTGACGGCCGTCCGACGATCCCGGGCCAGGTCACCCCCTACCAGTTCCAGGGGGCCGAGGAGGAGTACTCGGCCGCCGGACCCATTCCGGGCGTCGCGGGTTACCAGGGCACCAGGGGCGAGATGACCTCGGCCCTGCCGCAGGCTGGCGACCCGGAACCCGCCGATACTGTTCCGGCCACGCCGCCGCGGGATGTCGTCCCGCCGCTGCCGCGGGCCGAGGACACACCTGCAGGGGGCATGACGTCTTGAGTGTCACTGGCGGCAACGACAACGACAACGAGAACACCGCCGGACCGGACCCGGAGGAGCCGCGGGCTCACCGGGAGGCCGGTACGGCGGCGGGCGCGGGCCACGCGCCGGCCGGGGCCGGCACCACCGGTACTGGCACTGGCACTGGCACTGGCACCACTGGCACCGGCACCGGTGCCGCCGGCTTCGCCGACATCGCCGAGCTGCGGGCCGCGATCCTGCGGGCCGAGCGCGCCAGGCTCGCCGGTGCCGCGGGGGCGCCGGCCGGGCGCGACGCGGCGCTGGCGGCCCTGATGCGGGCCCGGCGCGCACCCCAGGCCGCCACCGCGTCCTCCGGCGTGTTCGGGCTCGACGCCGGCCCGGAGCCGGAGCCCGACACCGAGACCCCGCTGCGCTCGCGCGGCGGCGGCGTGAACAAGCCCCGCGCGGCCGTGCCGACCCCGCTGCTGGCCGCCGAGGCCGCGCGCCTGGTGGACGCCGCGCACACCAAGCGGGCCCGCATGGTCACCGCGATCGGGCTGCCGGCCGTCTTCCTGGCCGCCACCGGCGTCGCGGTGATGCCGACGGTCGCGAACGCGGCCAGCGCGTCGTCCTCGCCTTCGTCGTCCACGGCCTGCGCGCCGGGCTCGGCCGCGGTGAAGAACCCGGCTGCCCCGAAGACCGACGCGCCGTCCACGGCACCGAGCTCCGGAGCGAGCACCCCCAGCTCCTCGGCGAGCAAGCCCGGCTCCGTCGCGACCCCCGGCGCCCCGCAGCCGACCTCCGTCCCGACCTCGCCGCAGCAGTCGGCGCCGTCGAGCCGGCCCTCGAGCGCGCCCTCGGGCACGACGGCCCCGCCGGTCAAGCCGACGCCGACCAGCGCCCCGACGGGCACCACCGCGCCGCCGAGCAAGGCGCCCACCACGGCCCCGTCCTCGGCGCCGAGCACCACGCCGACCCCGAGCTCGTCGGTCACCTGGTGGAACCCGCTGAGCTGGCTGACCACCCAGGTCAACGACGTGTTCAACCCACCGGCCTCGTCCTCGACGACCAACTCCACGGTGAACAAGCTGGCCGCCGCGCCGGCCGCGGCCCCGAGCACGAATCCGACGTCCTCCCCGACGCCGCTGCTGTCGATCGGCCTGGGCTCGTCGTCGAGCTCGTCGAGTCCGTCCAGCCCGGCCACGGCGCCGAGCTCGAAGCCGAGTTCGGACCCGACCACGGTGCCGAGCACGCCGCAGCCGACGTCCTCTGACTCGGCGAAGCCGCCGACGTCGAGCACGCCGTCGAGCTCCGCACCGTCCTCGTCGGCGTCGACCAGCCCCTCGGGGGTGCCCTCGACGATCACGATCGGCGGGAAGTCGATCGCGGTGCCGCCCCCGCCGAGCACCGTGTGCGTGAACTCCGCGGACTCGGGCGCCCTGCGCGAGGCGGAGTGGCACCTGAACGCCTCGTCGCTGACCCTCTACGGGCAGAAGTTCCTCGGGTTCCAGAACATCCAGACCGGTGACGGCCAGACCGTGACGGTCATGGCCATCCACGCGGACTCGATCGACCTGGTCGACATGGTCACGTACAACGAGGACGGCAATCTGCCGGTGCTGTCCAACGGCGGTAAGGGTGCGGACGTCCACCTGACCAACGTCACCCTGCACGTCCTGCAGCAGAAGGGGACGCTGGTCTCGCCGCTGCCGCTCGGGCCGGTCACGCTGGGTCCTCCCGGTGAGGCGGGGACCGACCTGGCCAGCCAGCTCGTGATGGCGTTGCTCCCGCTGGACCTGCCGTTCCCGGAGACCTTCACGGACGTGTCCGTGGACCAGTACCTGCTGACCTCCGACACGCTCGACATCCCCGGCTTCAACGTCCTGGCGGCCCCGGCCGGCACGAACGCGAAGGCGGCGCACGCGGCACACTGAGCCGTCCGAGCCAGCCGTCCGAGCCCGGTCGCGAGAAAACGATCACCAGGCCCGTGCCCGCCCTCCCGGCGGGCACGGGCTTCTGCTTTGATGAGAACTCCGACACCGCCGTCGGATCACCAGTCCGCAACCCGGGCTCGCGAGAAAGGGTCGGCGCCGAGATGGGCGAGTTCGTACGCGTGGAATCCGAGGGAGCGGTGGGCGTGATCCGCCTGGACCGCCCGAAGATGAACGCGCTGAACGTACAGGTGCAGCGCGAGTTGCACGAGGCCGCCGACCAGCTGAGCGCCGACGACGCCGTCCGGGCCGTGGTGATCTGGGGCGGCGAGCGGGTGTTCGCGGCCGGCGCGGACATCAAGGAGATGCAGGACATGTCCTACGCGGACATGGCGCAGCACTCCGTCCGGCTCCAGAACGCCTTCAAGGCGCTGGCGGGCATCCCCAAGCCGGTCATCGCCGCCATCACCGGCTACGCCCTGGGCGGCGGCTGCGAGCTGGCCCTGACCGCCGACTTCCGGGTCGCGGCCGAGGACGCCAAGCTCGGCCAGCCGGAGATCCTGCTCGGCCTGATCCCCGGCGCCGGCGGCACGCAGCGGCTCCCGCGCCTGGTCGGCCCGGCCAAGGCCAAGGATCTCATCTTCTCCGGCCGCCAGATCGACGCCGCCGAGGCGCTGGCCATCGGCCTGGTGGACCGCGTGGTGCCGGCGGCCGAGGTGTACAAGACTGCTGTGGAGTGGGCGGGCACTTTCGCCGGGGGTCCGGCGTTGGCCCTGAAGGCGGCCAAGGAGGCCGTGGACCACGGGCTGGAGGTGGACTTGGACACCGGTCTGGAGATCGAGCGGCTGCAGTTCACCGGCACCTTCGCCACCGACGACCGGACCGAGGGCATGCGGGCTTTCGTCGCCAAGGAGAAGCCGGGCTTCACCGGACGTTGAATGAGGTAGGGGCCCCGCGGGGGTCCCGGTAAAGCCAAGGAGGCGTCACGGCCATGGAACAGCTTCCACAGGCGGCCCAGGCCCGGATGGACGAGATCCGGAGCTCCGGCACCTGGGGCTCGGCCCTGACCACCAACGAGTTCGCCGCCGTGCGCGCCGCCGGCTTCGAACCGGTGGGCCAGGTGCTCGGTTCGTGCGTGTACCACCTGGGCTACACCGGGGCCTACAACTGCCCTGGGGCGTGGATGGGCGGTGCGGGGTACACCTCGACCTCCACGGGCCGCTATTCGGCCTACGGGCCGCTGACGCAGTCCCTGTACGAGGCGCGCCGGCTGGCCCTGGACCGGATGAGCACCGAGTGCTCGATGCTCGGCGGCGACGGCGTGGTCGGCGTGCGGCTGGCGATCCGGCGCTTCCCGGCCGGCGGGCTGGAGTTCACGGCGATCGGCACCGCGGTGCGCGCCTCGGGCAGCGCCGTGAAGCTGCGACACCCGTTCACCTCCCACGTCACCGGCCAGGAGTTCGCCAAGCTGGTGATGAACGGCTGGGTCCCGGTGTCGCTGGTGCTCGGCATCGCCATCGGCACCCGGCACGACGACTGGTGGACCCGGATGTCCTCCCGCCGCTGGGCCGGCAACCAGGAGGTGGAGGGCTACACGGACCTGGTGAACCAGACCCGCCACGCCTCCCGGGAGGAGCTGGCCCGGCACGTGCGCGGCGTGCACGCCGACGGCGTAGTGGTGTCCTCCATCGAGCTGGAGATCCGGGAGCGCGAGTGCCCGGTCACCGACGGCCAGCGGGACCACATCTGCGAGGCGACCGCGATCGGCACCGCCATAGCGGCGTTCAAGACCAGCGGACAGCCGGCCCGGACCGGCTCGCTGGCGATCATGTCGCTGGACCCGGAGCGGCGCGCGGCCGCCCGGCGCGAGACTTCCGTGCGGTACCTGTGACTCCCTTCAACGAGGGCTGGAGAGGCAGAGAAAATGGCTGACAAGATCGCCCACACCGCCGCCGGCGTGCCCGAGGACGCCATGCGGCGCCTGGCCGAGCTCAAGCCCGGGGCCCCCGGCTCGATCTTCACCTCGGACCTGTCGGTGAACGAGTTCCTGCTGGTCAAGGAGGCCGGCTTCCGGCCGCTGGGACTGGTCCTGGGCTCCTCGATCTACCACGTGGGCCTGCAGGTCGCGCGCTGGGGCAAGAGCCAGGAGCTCGACGTCCTGAGCCAGGCCATGTACCACGCCCGCGAGCTGGCGATGACCCGGATGGAGGCCGAGGCGGACGCGCTCGGCGCGGACGGGATCGTGGGCGTGCGCCTGGAGGTGGAGTTCAAGGAGTTCGGCGCCGACGTCGCGGAGTTCATCGCGATCGGCACCGCGGTCAAGGACGACGGCACCGGCCAGCACGGGAACGTCACCTGGCGCAACAACAAGAACCAGCCCTTCACCTCGGACCTGTCCGGCCAGGACTTCTGGACCCTGATCCGCGCCGGCTACGCGCCGCTGGGCATGGTGATGGGCTCGTGCGTGTACCACATCGCGCACCAGCGCTTCGGCGCGGCGCTGGGCAACATCGGCAAGAACGTCGAGCTGGAGCAGTTCACCCAGGCCCTGTACGACGCCCGCGAGCTGGCCATGGCCCGCATGCAGTCCGAGGCCGAGGCACTGCACGCGGAGGGCATCGTCGGCGTCCAGCTCCGCAACCACAGCCACACCTGGGGCTCGCACACCACGGAGTTCTTCGCCCTGGGCACCGCGGTCCGCCCGCTGCGCCCGGACCACCAGATCGAGCGCCCGACGATGGTGCTGAGCCTGGACTAGAGACCCGCACACCCGCATCGAAAGAGTGGTTGAGTAGGCGGTATGACCACTGACAACCTCCCGGAGCCGGCGGCCGGAGACGACAACGACGTCTCCGCCGAGCTGATCGCGGCCTCCCTGCGCGCCGACACCGCGGACCTGGAGATCTACGCGCGCGTGCTGTCCACGAACCTGATCGACACCCTCCCGCCCGGCGCGGTGAAGCTGGAGCGCAAGCGCAGCCTCTCCGACCGCGCCGCCGGCCGCGAGGGGCGCGTGGAGTCGGTCGACGTGACGCTCGGCGAGCAGCGCATGACCCTGCGCCTGGGCAAGCACGGCCCGGTCGGCGAGGTGTGCAAGGAGGTCCGCGGCATCGTCCTGTCCCGGCAACAGGTGGCCATGGACGTGTGGATCGAAACCCTGTCCACGGCCATCGCCGAGACCGCGCGCTCGAACGCCCGAGCCCGCGAAGTGCTGCAACGCTTCGTCCTGGGCGACTAGAACCCGAACCGGCGAAGCTTCCGAGCCCGCTCGGAACCTCTGAGCGAGATCACGAGTCGGCAACGGCGCGCCCTTCGAACTGGCGCGCCAACCCGCTGATTCGGCAAAGTGGCGAACCACGTGTGCCCACCGGCGCCGTGAACCCCGCCCGCCACACGGAAGCACGGACCGCCCATGACAACGCCGCCCGACGCGGGGAACGACCCCGACCGTCCCGGCGAGCCGCGCGGCCTGGAGAGCTACCCGGAGTTCTTCGCCTACCCGATCGATCCCGACGTACACGAGACCGCGGTGATACCGCGGTATCAGAGGCCTGGAACGGCGGGAACCGCGAAAACCGGGGCGGGCGAAGGGATCCGGGCCGGGGGCGGGGCCATGTATCCGGAGACTTATATAAAGGACAAGCCCTCCGGCCACTCGCCACCGCCTCCGCACGCGCAGGCTCAGATTCCGCCGATGCGGGTGCCGGATGCGCAGCCGCCGCACGCGCAAACGCAGTCGGCGCCGACACTTCCGCCGCCATACACACAAAGTCAGCAGCCGCCGGCCTCGCGCTCATCGGCACCGGGCCAGCCGCCGTACGCGCAAACCCCCGCGCCGACGCAGCCCACGCTTCCGCCGCCGACTCCCTACGAGCCGCAGGCATCGGCCCCAACTCCGCCGCCGCATGCGCAAACTCCTGCGCTAGCGCGGCCCACGTCGGCTCCTTACGAGACGCAGGCATCGGCCGCACCTTCGGCGCTGTACGCGCAATCTCAATCGGCGCCCGCTCTTCCGGCGCCGCATGCGCAAACCCCCGCGCCCGCGCAGCCCACGCTTCCGCCGCCGGCTCCCTACGAGCCGCAGGCATCGGCCCCAACTCCGCCGCCGTACGCGCAAACTCCTGCGCTAGCGCGGCCCACGCCGGCTCCCTACGAGCCGCAGGCATCTGCCCCAACTCCGCCGTTGTATGCGCAATCTCAATCGGCGCCCGCTTTTCCGCCGCCGACTCCCTACGAGCCGCAGGCATCGGCCGCACCTCCGCCGCCATACGCGCAATCCCCATCGGCGCCAACGTTTTCGTCGGCGTTCTCGCGCACATCGGCACCGGCCCAGGCGTCATACGCGCAAACCCCCGCGCCCGCGCAGCCCACACTTCCACCGCCAGCCCCCTACGAGCCGCGGGCATCCGCCCCGCACTCGGCCCAGCCCCCACCACCCCCCAGACCACCCCGCCCCCGCACCCCGGGCCGCCGTCGTGCCAAGCGCAGCCTCCTGGCCTCGCTCTGGCCGTTCCAGGCCTTCAGCCGCCCCGCCGCGGCCTCGAACTCCGGCCACATCCGTTCTCGCTCCACCACCGCGACCGTGTGGCGGAAGCTGCGGGCTGATCGGGCGGCCGTCATCGGGGGCTGGACCATCGTGCTGCTGGTGCTGTTGGCGGTGTTCGCGCCGGTGGTCACCGGGGCGTTCGGGGTGGGGCCGAATACGCTGCATCCCGAGCTCACCGATGCCACCTTCGGGCCGCACGGCTCGTTCGGCGGCATCAGTTGGGCGCATCCGCTCGGTGTTGATCAGCGCATGGGGCGCGACATCATGGCGCGGCTGTTGTTCGGCGCTCGGGTGAGTCTGCTCATCGCCGGGGGTGCGACGCTTCTCAGCGTCGCTCTCGGCGTGGGGCTCGGGGTGGTCTCCGGGTACCTCGGCGGGCTGGTCGACCTGGTCATCATGCGGGTCGCCGACGTCTTCCTGGCTTTTCCGCTGATGCTCTTCGCCCTCGGGCTCACCGGGGCCCTGTCCGATCAGGCCTTCGGGCTGTCCGGGAACTCCCTGCGCATCGCCATCATGATCTTCGTGATGGGCTTCTTCAACTGGCCCTACATCGCCCGCATCGTGCGTGCGGAGGTGCTCTCGCTGCGCGAGCGCGAGTTCGTCGACGCCGCTCGGGCGCTGGGGGCCACGACGCGTTGGATCGTGTGGCGGGAGCTGATGCCCAACCTGCTCGCGCCGATCCTCGTCTACACCACCCTGCTCATTCCGGCGAACATCATCTTCGAAGCCGGATTGTCCGCGTTGGGTATAGGTCTGGACCCGCCCGCCGCCTCGTGGGGCCAGATGCTGACCGACGCGGTCGCCACCGTGTACACCGACCCGGAGTATCTGATCGTGCCAGGCATGGCAGTATTCATCACCGTGCTGGCGTTCAACCTGTTCGGCGACGGGTTGCGGAACGCCACCGATCCCACTGCGCAGTGACGCTCGCGGCACGACGCCGGCCCTCGCCGGCCATGAAGAAGGAAACCGCTGTGATACCTAAGTTCGCGATCCGCGCGGGGGCCCTTGCCGCGGCGCTCGCCCTGGTCCTGTCCGCCTGCGGTTCCAGCGGCGGCGGGGCCGGGACCTCGGCCATGGGACCGGGCTTCGACCTGGCGAGCAAGCAGGTGCTGAACCCGTCGACCAAGACCGGCGGCACCATCAACCTGATCTCCTCGCAGTCGTTCGACTCGATCGACCCCGGGATCACCTACTCCGCGCAGACCTGGAACCTGTTCCGGCTCTTCGCCCGGCCGATGATGGCCTACGAGCACACCCCCGGCGGCAACCAGATCGTCGGCGACCTGGCCACCGGCCCGGGCCAGCAGAGCAACGGCGGCAAGACCTGGACGTACACCCTGCGCCAGAACGCCACCTTCGAGGACGGCACGCCGATCACCTCCACCGACGTGCGCTGGGCGATCGAGCGCTCCAACTGGTCCTCGCTGGTCGGCAACGGCCCGACCTACTTCCACAACATCCTCACCCCGCCGAACGACCCGCGGTTCACGAACCTGGACGTGTACAAGTCCGGGGACAAGATGTTCGACAACATCATCGAGACGCCCAACGCGCAGACCATCACCTTCAACCTCCCGCAGGCCTTCGGCGAGTTCGACTACGTGATGACCCTGCTGCAGACCGCCCCGGTCGAACACGCCGTGGACGCCAAGGACTCCGGCGCGACCTACGGCAAGAAGCCGATCTCCACCGGCGCCTACAAGATCCTCAGCTACGACCCGGGCAAGGAGCTCAAGCTCGTCCCGAACCCGGCCTACAACCAGGTCTCCGACCCGAACAAGATGCACCAGGCCCTCGCGAGCGTGGTCGACGTCCAGCTCGGCGTGGACTCCGCCGAGCGCGACCAGCGGCTGCTGGACGGCCAGGCCGACGCCGACCTCGGCTCGGCACTGACCGTGGCCAACCACGCCAAGGTGCTGCAGGACAACGTCCTGAAGTCCCAGACCGACGACGCCGCGGACTCCTCGATCGCCTACTCCTCGATCAACACGCAGCTGATCACCGACGTCTCCTGCCGGCAGGCGATCGAGTACGCGGTGGACAAGAACACCGTGCTGAACCAGCTCGGCGGCCAGTGGGGCGGCACGATCGCCACCAACCTGCTCACCGACGGCATCCCCGGCGCGGTGGCGTTCCCGTCGTACACCTACGACCCGGGCAAGGCGAAGAGCCTGCTGGCGCAGTGCAAGGCGAGCTCGCCGGCCCTGTTCGACAGCAGCGGCGCGCTGTCCTTCAAGATCGCCGCCCAGACCAACGCCCCCGACCTGCAGAACGCCGCCACCGCGATCCAGTCCTCGCTGGCCGGCGTCGGCATCAACACCCAGGTCACGCTGTTCCCGTTCGGCCAGTACAGCCAGTACTGCGGCAACGAGGCCTACTCCAAGGCACACCGGCTGGGCATGTGCCTGGCCAACTGGGGCCCGGACTGGCTGACCGGCTACGGCATGCTCGACCAGCTGGTCACCCGCAACGGCATCTCGGCCACCGGCAGCCAGAACTACGCGTTCCTGGACGACCCGACGGTCAACGCCCTGGAGAAGGAGGCGCTGTCCAGCGTCGAGCCCAGCACCCAGCAGCAGGACTGGGTCAAGATCGACCACCGCGTGATGGACCTGGCCGCGGTCGTGCCGCTGATGGACCGGCACGTCATGCGGTTCCGCTCGGCGCGGCTGACCAACGTGATGATCAACCAGGCCGGCTCCGGCGGCTACGACCTGTCCGTCCTGGGCGTGAAGTGACCTGCGCCGTGCGCCCGGCCGCCGGCTCGGTACGCCCGGTACGCCCGGCCGCCGGCCCGGCCGGCCGGGTAAGCCCTGGCCCGAGCCGGTTCGGGCGCACGGCGAAACCACAGTGAAACGAGGGGAGCACGCGGCGGCATGACGACCTTCCTGATCCGCCGGGCCGTCACCGCCGTGATGCTCATGCTCGGCGTGGTCCTGGTGACCTTCCTGGTCTTCTACGTCGTGCCCGGGATCGGCGGCCGCAGCACCGACCAGCTGGCCGCGCAGTTCGCCAGCCGCGACCCCTCCCCGGAGCAGCTGGCGCTCATCGAGCACCGGCTGGGCCTGGACCAGCCGCTGTACGTCCAATTCTGGGACTATCTCAGAGCCCTGGTGGCCGGGGAGGACCTGCCGCCGGGCTCGGGCGCCGCGCACTGCTCGGCGCCCTGCCTGGGCTACTCCTGGCGGCTGCACGAGTCGGTGCTGGCGCTGATCCTGGACCGGCTGCCGGTGACGGTCTCCATCGCGGTCGGCGCGGCGGTGCTGTGGCTGGTGCTCGGCGTGGCCTCCGGCGCCCTCGCGGCCGTCGCCCGGGGCGGTTTCGCCGACCGCGCGATCCGGGTGGCCGCACTGCTCGGGGTCTGCATGCCGGTGGTCTTCATCGGTCCGCTGGCGCGGGCCAAACTCACCTGGCTGTTCCCCTCGGTGACCTATTACTCGTTCCTGCACAACCCTTTCGTCTGGGCCGACCACCTGGCGCTGCCCTGGGTGACGCTGGCGATGGGCTATTTCGCGCTCTACACGCGGCTCACCCGCTCGGGCATGATCGAGGCCTTGTCCGGCCAGTTCATCCGGACCGCGCATGCCAAGGGCCTGAGCCGCCGGCGGGTGGTGTGGCAGGCGCTGCGGACCACGCTCCCGACCGTGGCCACGGTCTTCGCCATGGACCTGGGCCTGCTGCTGGGCGGCGCGGTCCTGGCCGAGAAGATCTACGGCCTGCACGGCATCGGGGACCTGGCGCAGAACGGCGTGGACGGCCAGGACCTGCCGGTGGTGCTGGGCGTCACGCTGTTCTCAGGGGTCTTCATCGTTGTCGCCAACTTCGCCGTCGACGCCGCCTATGCTGTCCTGGATCCGCGCGTCCGGCTGGACTGACGCCGCCGGGCCCGCGGCTACCTTAGACGGGCGATCACTTCCCCTCTAAGGCCCCGTCTGTCAAGGGGCAAACGCCTAAGGATGCGGTCTGTCGCGGGTAACACCCCGTTAACCCAAGGAGCGGTTACCACCCACTCCTAAGGTGGCGATGGCGCCCTCTGATACCCCGAAATGGCTCGGTGACCGGCCGATCCAGGATTGATCACAGTTCGGACAAGGCTGCCTCAACCCCCTAGCCAAGCCGGGGGCCGAGGCGCCACTCTCCTGTGGAGGGCCCCGGCCCGACAGTGCAATGTGCAATACCACCGGCGTGACGTTAGCGCGGCCGCCGGGCGTGACGCGATCACGACTCCGCCCTGCCTGACTCTCCGGTGCGCTCACAAGGCCTTCCGAGTCAGACGACCACCGAGGATTCACATGACAACGCTGCCAGGGGACGCCTCCACCCTGCACGACGACTTCGGCGAACCGAGCACGCCGGAACCCGGAACTCCGGCGGCGAAGGCGATCGAGGGCCGTTCGCTCACCAAGATCGCCTGGACTCGGTTGAAGCGGGACAAGGTCGCCATGTCGGCCGGGTGCGTCGTCGTGCTGATGTGCCTGCTGGGCCTGTTCTCGGCTCTCATCTACCCGCATCTGGGCGGCGGGCCCCAACTGCCCCACTCCGCCCTCATCGACGGCGACACCACGCTCCCCACCGGCACCGCCGGCGGCATCAGCGCCCAGCACTGGCTCGGCGTGGACCCGACCTTCGGCCGGGACCTCGCCGCCCGCATCGTCGAGGGCGCCAAGTGGTCGCTGCTGATCTCCTTCGCCTCCACCATCCTGACGGTGATCCTGGGCCTGGTCGCGGGCCTGCTGGCCGGCTACTTCGGCGGCTGGGTGGACAGCGTGGTGAACTGGCTGATGGCCGTGTTCCTGGCCTTCCCGGTCGTGCTGTTCGGCATCGCGCTGGTCTCCGGCATGCCCACCACGGCCTTCGGCCTGAACAACCTGTGGCTGCACGTCGTGCTGCTGATCCTGATCATCGGCGGATTCGGCTGGGCCTACTTCGGCCGCATCGTCCGCGGCCAGGTGCTCACGCTGCGCGAGAAGGAGTTCGTGGACGCCTCCCGGAGCCTGGGCGCCGGTGAGCTGCGGATCGTCTTCAAAGAGATCATGCCGAACCTGATCGCCCCGATCCTGGTCTTCACCTCGCTGCAGATCCCGGCCAACATCCTGGCCGAGGCGGCGTTCTCCTTCCTCGGCGTCGGTATCCCGCTGCCGCACGCCTCGTGGGGCGGCATGCTCAACGACGCGCTGAACTACTACGAATACGACCCGGCATACCTGTTCATCCCAGGTATCGCGATCTTCGTCACCGTCCTGGCCTTCAACCTGTTCGGCGACGGCGTCCGCGACGCGTTCGACCCCAAGGCCGGCCGCTGAGCGACATCAAGCACGACCCAGCAACGCAAAGCAATTCATCCACGAAAGGGGATCAGCAACCGATGTCTAATCGGCGATCCAAGGTGGCCTTCGCAGCCACCAGCGTTGTGCTGACGATAGCCGTCGCCGCTTGCGGTTCGTCCAGCAGCAGCCCGTCAGCCGCGAAGACCAGCGGCGGGGTGGCTCCCACCACCGCCGGTGGCGACCAGGGCAACGTCGCGGCCGCGTTCAACGCCGCGACCAAGGGCGTCGTGAACGCCTCGACCGCCAAGGGCGGCACGCTGAACCTGCTGGCCACGGCGGACTTCGACTCGATGGACCCGACGCGTACGTACTACGCGTACTCCTGGGACTTCCAGCGGTTCTTCACCCGCAGCCTGATGGGCTTCGACGCCAAGCCCGGCGAGGACGGCACCAAGGCCGTTCCGGACCTGGCCACCGGCAAGGGCGTGGTGACCAATGGTGGCAAGACCATCACCTACACCCTCAAGGACGGCATCAAGTTCCAGGACGGGACCACGATCACGTCCAAGGACATCAAGTACGGCATCGAGCGCAACTTCGCGCAGGACGTCCTGCCCGGCGGCCCGACGTACCTGCACGACATGCTCGACGAGGGCCAGAACTACCCCGGCCCGTACAAGGACACGGACCCGAACAAGCTGGGTCTGAAGTCGGTCGTGACGCCGGACGACAAGACGATCGTCTTCAACCTGGCCGCGCCGTACTCGGACTGGGACTACATCATGACCCTCCCGTCCGCGGCGCCGGTCGAGGAGAAGTTCGACCAGGACCCGAACACCGGTGGCGCGAAGTACGCCAACCACGTGCAGTCGACCGGTCCGTACGAGATCCAGAGCTACGAGCCGAACAAGTCGGTCGTGCTGGTGCCGAACCCGAACTGGGACCCGAGCACCGACACCATCCACCACCAGCTCGTCAACAAGATCGTGCTGACCGAGGGCCTGGACAGCGACGACATGGACAAGCGCCTGCTGTCCGGTCAGGGCGACATCGAGATCGAGTCGACCGGCGTGCAGTCGGCCGCGCAGACCCAGATCCTGCGCGACCCGAACCTGAAGAAGTCCTCGGACTCCCCGCTGACCGGCTTCACCCGTATGTTCGCGCTGGACCCGAACGTCCCCGAGCTGTCGAACGTCGACTGCCGCAAGGCCATCGAGTACGCGGCGAACAAGGTCGACCTGCAGACCGCGCGTGGCGGCCCCATCGGCGGCGGCGACATCGCCACCACCGTGGCGCCCCCGACCCTGCCGGGCTACAAGTCGTTCAACGACTACCCCTCGGGCTCGGACAACACCGGTGACCTGACCCAGGCCAAGGCGGAGCTGGTGAAGTGCGGCAAGCCCAGCGGCTTCCACACCAACATCGCCACCACCAACAAGGGCAAGGGCCCGAAGGTCGCGCAGGCGCTGCAGGCCGCTCTGGCCCGCGTCGGGATCCAGGCGGACATCCAGCAGTTCGACTCGTCGACCTACTACTCGACCGTCATCGGCACCCCGAGCAACGTCCACAAGAAGGACCTGGGCATCATGGTCGCCGGCTGGGGCGCCGACTTCCCGACCGGCTTCGGCTTCTTCTCGGCCATCTCCGACGGCCGCAAGATCCTGCAGGCCGGCGGTAACAGCAACTGGCCCGAGGTCAACGACCCGGCGATCAACGCCGCGCTGGACGACATGACCGCGACGACCGACGCCACGCAGAAGGCCAAGGACGTCCAGACCATCGACCAGGCGCTGATGGCCGGTGCGTACTACCTGCCCTTCACGTACGACAAGGCACTGACCTACCACAACCCGCGCGTCACCAACGTCTACATCACGAACGCCTTCGGGATGTACGACTTCGACAGCATGGGCGTGGACGACGGTAAGTAAGCAGACCCCTTCTTCCTGGTAGAAAGCAGGTGAAGGCAAAAGAGGGCCGGCGGGTCGCACCCCGACTTGCCGGCCCTCGCCGCCGCCTCCCGTGATCGCATTTCTGATCCGCCGCATCATCCAAGCGGTGACTGTGCTGCTCGCCGTCAGCCTCATCACGTTCGGCCTGTTCTTCCTGGTTCCCAAGTTGACCGGCTCCGACCCCGCGGCGCTGTTCGCCGGCCGGCTGACCAGCCCCGAAGCGCTGGAAGGGATCCGCATCAAGCTTGGGCTGAACCACCCGCTGCTGCAGCAGTACTGGGACTATCTCGGCGGCTTCTTCCACGCTCGCCACTTCGACAACGGTCCCGACAAGACGACCTGCACCTGGCCGTGCCTGGGCTACTCGTTCAAGAACGACCTGTCGGTCGGGCACCTGATCGCCGACCGGTTCCCGGTCACCCTGTCCCTGGCCATCGGCGCCCCGATCATCTGGCTGGTCACCGGTGTGACCGTCGGCCGCATCTCGGCGCTGCGTCCCCGCTCGTGGGCCGACCGCACCTCGATGCTGTTCGCGCTGGCCGCCATCTCGCTGCCGGTGTACTTCACCGCCGCGGTGCTGCGTCTGTTCGTGGTCTACAACTGGCACTGGCTGCCGGACATCAACTACGTCGGCTTCACCCACGATCCGGTGCTGTGGGCGAAGAACCTGATCCTGCCCTGGATCTCCCTGGCGACCCTGTACGCCGCCAGCTACGCGCGGTTCACCCGGGCCTCGATGCTCGACGTGCTCAACGAGGACTACATCCGCACGGCGCGGGCCAAGGGCCTGCCCGAGCGCACGGTCATCAACAGGCACGCGATGCGCCCGGTGGGCACCCTGATCATCACCCTGTTCGGGATGGACGTCGGCGCCCTGATGGGCGGCGCGATCCTCACCGAGTCCGTGTTCGGCCTCCCGGGGCTGGGCAAGCTCGGCTACGACGCCATCAGCCAGCACGACCTCCCGATCATCATGGGCGTGACGATCCTCGCGGCCTTCTTCATCGTCACGGCGAACGTCGTCGTCGACATGCTCTACGCCGTCATCGACCCGCGGGTGAGGCTCTCGTGAGCACCTTTATCGAGACCGAAAGGACGGTGTGAGCCGTGTCCACCACTGAGGAGACGACGCCGCTCTTGGAGAGCCCGGCGCCGTCGAAGTTCCTGGAAGTCCGTGACCTGCGCGTGCACTTCCCGACCGATGACGGCGTCGTGAAGTCCGTCGACGGCCTGTCCTTCGGGCTGGAGCGGGGCCGGACTCTGGGGATCGTCGGCGAGTCCGGTTCGGGCAAGTCGGTGACCTCGCTGGCGCTGCTCGGCCTGCACCGTTCGGCGCAGAAGAAGAAGAACGCCGCGCGGATCACCGGTGAGATCTGGCTGGACGGCCAGGAGCTGGTGACCGCCAGCGATGCCGACATCCGTCGGCTGCGCGGCGAGAAGATGGCGATGATCTTCCAGGATCCGCTGTCCTCGATGCATCCGTTCTTCACTGTGGGTGCGCAGATCATCGAGGCGTACCGGGTGCACAACCACGTGTCCAAGCAGGTCGCGCGCAAGCGGGCGATCGAGATGCTGGAGCTGGTCGGGATCCCGCAGCCGAACACGCGGGTGGACGACTATCCGCACCAGTTCTCCGGCGGTATGCGGCAGCGCGCGATGATCGCGATGGCGTTGGTGTGCAACCCGTCGCTGCTGATCGCGGACGAGCCGACGACGGCGTTGGATGTGACGGTGCAGGCTCAGATCCTGGATCTGATGCGGGATCTGCAGCGTGAGTTCAACAGTGCCCTGATCATCATCACCCACGACTTGGGTGTGGTGGCGGAGTTGGCTGACGACATCATGGTGATGTACGGCGGTAAGGCTGTGGAGTACGGTCCGGCGCACGATTTGTTCAAGGCACCGGAGCATCCGTACACCTGGGGGCTGTTGGGTTCGATGCCGCGGTTGGACCGGGCTCGTGCGGATCGGTTGACGCCGATCCAGGGCAACCCGCCGTCGTTGATCAACGTGCCGTCCGGCTGTGCCTTCCATCCGCGTTGCCCGTACACGGGCGAGACCGGGGGGCGTAGCGACACGGAGATCCCGCTGCTGGCTGAGACCAGCCCTGGGCACCTTGTGCGTTGTCACATGGACCCGGCTCGGCGGCGGGAGATTTTCACCGAGCAGATTCGGGAGACCCTGTGAGCACCGAAACCACTCCCGAGAACCCGGCTGTGGCAGACCCCGAGGCGCTGCTGAGCGTCTCGGGCTTGAAGAAGCACTTCCCGATCAAGCGCGGCGCGTTGCAGCGCCAGGTCGGCGCGGTGCAGGCGGTCGACGGCATCGACTTCTCGGTCCGGCCCGGCGAGACGCTGGGTCTGGTCGGCGAGTCCGGCTGCGGCAAGACCACCACCGGCCGGCTGCTGGCCCGGCTGCTGGAGCCGACCTCGGGCTCGATCAAGTTCGAGGGCCGCGAGATCTCGCACCTGTCCAGCGGGCAGATGCGGCCGCTGCGCCGGGACATCCAGATGGTGTTCCAGGACCCGCAGTCCTCGCTGAACCCGCGGCACACGGTCGGCACCATCGTCGGCGCGCCGTTCCACATCCAGGGCATCGAGACGCCCAACGGGATCAAGCGCGCCGTGCAGGACCTGCTGGAGCTGGTCGGCCTGTCGCCGGAGCACTACAACCGCTACCCGCATGAGTTCTCCGGCGGCCAGCGCCAACGCATCGGCATCGCCCGCGCCCTGGCCCTGCGGCCGAAGCTGATCGTCGCCGACGAGCCGGTCTCGGCCCTGGACGTGTCGATCCAGGCGCAGGTGGTGAACCTGCTGGAGGACCTGCAGGCGGAGCTGAACCTGGCGTACGTGTTCATCGCCCACGACCTGTCGGTGGTCCGCCACATCTCCGACCGCGTGGCCGTGATGTACCTGGGCAAGATCGTCGAGATCGCCGACCAGGCCGACATCTACGTCCGTCCGCACCACCCCTACACCACGGCGCTGATGTCCGCCGTCCCGATCCCGGACCCGGACCGCAAGGCCGGGACCGCCGAGGGACAGGTCGACCGGATCCGGCTGACCGGCGACGTCCCCTCGCCGATCAACCCGCCGAAGGGCTGCCGCTTCAGCACCCGCTGCTGGAAGGCGCAGGACGTGTGCAAGTCGGACGAGCCGCCGCTGCTGCAGATCGGCTCGGTCTCCGAGGCCGGCGTCGCGCACCAGGTGGCGTGCCACTTCCCGGAGAACGTGTAACAACGGTCGTCCGGCCCGGGCCCGGTGGGAGCTTCCGCTCCCGCCGGGCTTTCGGCATTGTGGGGCGGGTGTTCTCCACCGATGCCGGCTCGCACGCCGATGATTCGATAGCCGACTCGACCGCCGACTCGATGGCCGACCCGATGGCCGACGGGGTCTTCGCGGAGGCCGGGGAGGCCGGCGACGGTGCGTATGGCAGCGGTTCGGCCGGCGACTCCGCGTATGCCGGCGACCCGGCCGGCGATTACGGTTCGGCCGGCGACGAATCCTTCTTCGGCATGCAGAGCGAGGCCGGGGTCGTCTCCGGCGTCGCGCTCGGTCCCGGCCTGCGGCGTGGCGCGCTGGTGTGTGTCGGCGCGTTGGTGGGTCTCGGGGTGCTGTTCTGGGCCGGGCTGGCGGTGTACTACGTCTACCGCGTGTTCTTCGACAGCGCGCAGGTGAACCCTGACATGCCGCGCCTGCCCGACGGCCGCCCCTGGACCGCGTTCTATCTGGTCGGCGCGGTGTGGGCGATCGGCGTGGGCCTGTTCGGGCTGGTGTCGCGCTGGCACCCCCGGCTCCTGGTGTGGTGCTTCGCGTGCCTCGTGACCGCCTTCTTCTGGCCGGCGGGGATGGCCGCGTCGGCGATCGCGGTGGCCTGGCGCCGCCGGGACCTGGCCGCCTCGCGCCGGCTCGCGCTGGCCGTGCTCGCCGTCCTGGTGGCGGTCGGCGGCCCGGTGTGGCGGTTCGCGGCGCCGTCGTCCGCGGCCGAACCGGCCTCCGTCGCCTCGGACAGCGCCCTGATCGGCACCTGGCATTCACGCTCCGGGATGTCCGTGGCGCTCCACGGCGACGGCACGTACACCGCCGGCGCCCTCTCCGGCGGCGGCCTCGGCGCCGGCGACGGCGTACCGGCCTCCGCGGGCATGTGGGACTCCGAGAGCCCGGGCGGCCACTCCGGCGTGCGGCTCCAGATCGACGGCGACCTGTCCCACTCGGTCTGGTTCGACGTCTACAAGGCCGGCCCGGACCTTGTTCTGTGCGCCTCGGACGATCCCGGCAACCCCTGCCAGGTGGTGCTGCGGCGGTCCTAGTCGGTCTGCTGGTCAGTCTGCTGGCCGGTCTCCTCGTCAGTCAGAGTGCTGATGGTGTCCAACGCGGCCACGTCCTCAGCGCGAGCTCGAGATCGGCGGCGGCCACGGCCCGCTCAGCCGTCAGCCGTCAGCCGTCAGAAGCCGCCGGCTCGGCCTCGCTCAGCATCCGCTCCTTCAACCGCGCCTGCACCGAGTCCACCGTCACCCCGCCGTCCGGATGCGGCTGCACCTTCCCGCGCCGCGCGAGGTCGTGCACCCCCTGCCTCGAGATCCCCAGCATCGCCGCCGCCACGGTGAACGACACCGCCTCGGCGCTCGGGTGCCCGGCGCGCAGCAGCACGGCGCGGCCGAACGGCGTGCCCCACCAGTCCGTCGGCGGGTTGAACGGCTCGTCGGACGGGAACAGGGTGCTGATCAGCCGGATGGCGGTCATCCGCGCCGCGTCGTCGTCCGGGCCCAGCAGTTCCTCGGTCCAGCCCAGCACCGATTCGAAGGCCCGCCGCCGCAGGTCCTTGTCGAGCCCGAACAACACGTCCACCGGTCCCAGGACCCGCGCCTCGATCAGCCGGTTGAGGTCCCTGGCCAGCTCTTCGTGGGCGGGACGCCATGTTTTCGCCAAGACTCGACTCCCATCCTCGCTGCCAGAACTTCGATTACTACTTGACGAGTAGCGTCCAGTACTTGCCCTCATGTGTCAAGTACTAGCTTGCTGCGTCGGGTATCAGCTCGCCTCGCCGATCCCCTCCGCTTCTCCGGAGATCGTCCTCCTAATCTGCGAACCGAGGCTCCGCGGTCCATCCGCGCCGAGCGGCAGCCCCACCACCTGCCCGAGCAGCGCGTCCGTGGCGCCTTCCAGCCTGCGGAACAGGCTGCCCGCGCCGCCCAACTCGCCGAGCGTGCCCTGCGCCTGCCGCAAGGCCCGCAGCGCGCTGAGCCCCCGCGCCGCGCCGATCGCGTCCCGTGCGGCCTTCAGCTCCGCCAGCTCGGTCGCCAGCTGCTCGACCAGCACCGCGAACTCCGCCGATATCCGTTCGGCCCGCGCGACGAACCCCGCCAGCGTCGCCGATTCGGCCAGCGCACCCCCGAGCGTGGCCAGTCCGAAGGTGAGCACGTCGGCCACCGCGGTCGCCGCGAGCTCGGCCGCCGCCCACGCCGCGGCGTCGGTGACGATGCCGGTCACGGCGTCCTGCGCCGCCCCGGCCGCCACGCCGGCCCGGTTGAGCAGGTGCGCTGTCGCCGCCATGCCGGACGCGAGCCGGTCCAGCGCCGCCACGTAGACGTCCATCGTGGTCCCGAACGCGCGCGCGGCCTCCCCGCGCCAACTTCCCGCGACCGGCACGCAGTCCTGGCGCAGCCGCGACGATATGCCCCGCACCGCGACCGCCTGCTCCAGCCACAGCGCCGCCGCCCCGTGCAGCGCCTCGGCGTCGCCGGTCACGTGGTCCAGGATGTCCAGCAGCCCCACCTCGCGCAGGACCCATTCGACCCCTGACGCCAGCGCGCCCTCGATCCCGCTCGGCGCCGCCCGATGCACCGGCGTCAGGCTCGTGTCGAGCCTCGGCGGCTCCTCGACCGCCCACGTGTAGCCCGCGCCGAAGACGTCCCCGTTCATCAGGGCGCCTCGTCATCCGAATGGGGATCCGAGGAAGCCGAATCAGAGGCCGTGGCCGGCCCGGGTATCTCGATCCCCACTCCCAGCGCCGCCTCCACCGCTCCCGCGACCCCTGCAACCACCCGATCGGCCGACGAATAGCGCCCCGCGGACTCGGCCAGCCCGCGTGTCGCCGCCGCCAGCCACACGGCCAGATCCCCGACTTCGGCGAGCACGCCGTCCTGATGCCCGCGATACCGGTCGGCCAGAAATCCTGATTGCGGCAGTTTGCCGAACCACCCGCGCTCGACTCGGACCGCCGCGACCGCCTCGCCGACGGCCGCCAGCTCCGCCGTGCGGGCGTGCAGGGACTCGGCGTACGCGGTCAGCAACGGCGGCCGCACCTCGAAGGCGAACCCCGGACCGGTCATCGCCACCACCCCCTGGTCAACGTGTTCCGATCATCCTAGCTGGCCACCATCTCTCCCAGTAGTCACTCGAACACCTTACGTATTCCCCCGTCCGGCCCATCCGAGACGTGACGTGCGTCGCTTCCTGTGGCACTACCAAGCGGTAACTTTGTCGGGATACGATCCCCTCGGACGGCACCGTCGGCTTCCGCCGGGCCGCACCGGAATATGTGGAAAGCCTCGCCGGCCTGCCCCCGTGTTCGGATGCTCTGTTTATTAAAATCAGGTCCGACCATGGCAAGCTGCGTCAGGAGAGACCGGAGAAGCCCTCAAGCAGGAGGTCGGACAGCGATCATGAAAATCGTCGTCTGTGTGAAGCAGGTGCCGGACACGGAGGCCGAGAAGCGGCTCCTCCCGGACACCCTGACCGTGGACCGGGAGAGCTCGAACCCGGTGCTCAACGAGATGGACGAGTTCGCCATCGAGGAGGCGCTCAAGCTCGTCGAGGCGCACGGCGGCGAGGTGGTCGTGCTGACCATGGGCCCCGACGGCGCCGACGCCGCGGTGCGCAAGGCGCTGTCGATGGGCGCGGACTCCGGCATCCTGCTCTCGGACCCGGCGCTGGCCGGCTCCGACGCCGTCGCCACCTCCTACGCCATCGCGCAGGCCCTGGGCACCACCGAGTACGACCTGGTGATCCTGGGCTCGGAGGCCTCCGACGCCCGCACCTCGCTGGTCCCGGCGATGCTGGCCGAGCGCCTGGGCGTGCCGCAGCTCACCTTCGCCTCGAAGGTGGAGATCGACGGCACCGACATCACCGTGAACCGGCTCACCGACTACGGGCACGACGTGGTCAAGGCCACGCTGCCGGCCGTGGTGTCGGTGGTCGAGAAGATCAACGAGCCGCGCTACCCCTCCTTCAAGGGCATCATGGCGGCCAAGAAGAAGCCGATCGCGCAGCTCGACGTGGCCTCGGCGAGCATCGACGCGGCCCAGGTCGGCGCGGCCGGTGCCTGGACGGCGGTGGCCGACGCCGCGCAGCGCCCGCCGCGCAGCGCCGGCGTGAAGGTGGCCGACGAGGGCGACGGCGGCGTGAAGCTCGCCGAGTTCCTGTCCGCGCAGAAGTTCATCTAAGGGAGCTTGGAAAATGGCTGAGATCCTGGTCCTCGTCGACCACGCCGACGGCGCGGTCAAGAAGGTCACGCTGGAGCTGCTGACCAAGGCCCGCGCGCTGGGCGAGCCGAGCGCGGTGTTCGTCGGCGCCGGCTACGACAAGGCCGCCGAGAAGCTGGCCGAGTACGGCGCGGCCAAGGTGTACGTCGCCGAGGACGCCGAGCTGGAGGGCTACGTCACCGCCCCCAAGGCCGAGCTGCTGGCCAAGCTGGTCGCCGAGCACGCCCCGGCCGCCGTCCTGGTCCCGGCCACCGCCGAGGGCAAGGAGGTCGGCGCCCGCCTGGCGGTCAAGTCCGGCTCCGGCATCCTCACCGACGCCGTCGACGTCAGCCCCGAGCTGATCGCCGAGCAGAGCATCTTCGGCGGCTCGACCGTGGCGCACTCCAAGGTCACCCAGGGCACCCCGATCATCGCGATGCGCCCGAACGCCACCGCGCCGGAGGCGGCCCCGGCCGCCGCCGAGCGCGTCGACGTGAGCGTCGACCTGTCCGACTCGGCGAAGCTGGCCAAGATCGTCGAGAAGGTCGTGCTCCCCAAGGGCGACCGCCCCGAGCTCACCGAGGCCTCGATCGTGGTCTCCGGCGGCCGCGGCGTCGGCAGCGGCGAGAACTTCGCGATCATCGAGAAGCTGGCCGACGCCCTCGGCGCGGCCGTCGGCGCCTCCCGCGCCGCCGTGGACGCCGGCTGGTACCCGCACCAGGCGCAGGTCGGCCAGACCGGCAAGACGGTCTCCCCGCAGCTGTACATCGCCGCCGGCATCTCCGGCGCGATCCAGCACCGCGCCGGCATGCAGACCTCGAAGACCATCGTCGCCATCAACAAGGACGACGAGGCGCCGATCTTCGAGCTCGCCGACTACGGCGTCATCGGCGACCTGTTCAAGGTGGTCCCGCAGGTCACCGACGAGATCCTGAAGCGGAAGTAGTCCCCGCCCGGCTCCCGAGGCCGCTTCCCCCACCCGCCGCGGTGGGCGAAGCGGCCTTCTGCGTCCCCGGCGCACCGACGGAGCTGGTGCCCACCGGCCCCTGCGACGGCCCCGGGGCACCGTGGCCGCCGCCGGGGATCAGCAGGACGCCGGCGGCCACGGCGGCGCCCAGGAGGGCTCCGAGGGCGGCGTAGACCGGAAAGCGGCGGCGGCGCGGGGCGCGGTGGTGGGTGAGGGGCTGCGCGGCGGGTTCAGGCGGGGGAGCCGGCTCGGGACTCGAGTCGAGGAGGAACGCGGCGTAGGCGGCGCCGGGGGGCGTGGCCGGCGCGCCCGGCTCGGGGGCGGGGGATGCGGTGTCGGCGAGGTCTGAGTGTGCGGTCGATGCGCGCGGGAGGCCGGGTTGGCGGATGCGGCCGGCTGGCGCACTGCCCTGTTGTGGTGCCTCAGATGCTTGGTCGGGCGGCGCTGCGGAGTCATGTGGCTGCTCGGATATCTGCTCGGGCGGCGCGACGGCTGCGGCTCCCTCAAGCACCCGCCGTCGGCCGCCGATGCGCTTCGGCAGCGGCGTCGGCGTGTTCGCCACATCGAGCGCGGTGGCGGCGACCGAGTCGAAGGCGGTCGGCTCCGGGTGCGCCATGGTGCGCGGCGGATCGGCGGCCGTGACCTCCAGCCATGCCGCGAGTTCGGCCTCGCGGCGGGCGATGTCGTCGAGCACCGCGTCGGGGAGCCAGGGGTCGGCCGGTGCGACGAGGGCTGCGATCTCGGGTGCTGTCGGGCGTTCGGCGGGGTCCTTCGCAAGGGATGCGGCCAGCACCTCCGTCAGGTCGGCGGGGAGGCCGTCGAGCTTCGGCGGCTCGTGCACCACGCGGTAGAGCAGTGCCGCTCCGTCGCCGGCGCCGAAGGGGCTTTGGCCGCGGGCCGCGTAGGCGACCACCGCGGCCAGGGCGAACACGTCCGAGCCGAACGTCGCCGGCTCGCCGACCGCCTGCTCCGGGGACAGGAAGCCCGGGGAGCCGATCAGGGCTCCGACCCTGGTCAGGCCGATGTCGTCGAGGGCGCGGGCGACGCCGAAGTCGATCAGCCGCGGTCCGTCGCGGGCCAGCAGCACGTTCGAGGGCTTCACGTCCCGGTGTACCACCCCTGCCGCGTGGACCTCGGACAGGGCCAGAGCCAGGCCGTGCGTCAGGGTACGAAGGCCCGCGTCGCCCAGCGGTCCGAACTCCATCGCCGCGTCCGTGACCGACGGTCCCGGTACGTACTCCGACGCCAGCCATGGCAGCTCCGCGTCCGCGTCCGCCGCGACCACCGGGGCGATCAGTGCCGTGCCACGGCTTCGGCCGGGCGCGCCACCGCCACTGCCGCCGCTGCCGGCCGCGCCGTCGCTGCCGCCGCCCGAACCCCCGCCACCGCCCGAACCCTCGCCCCCCACCTCCCGAGCCGTCTCCACCTCCCGCCGGAACCGGGCCCGGAACCGCGCGTCGGCCGCGAACTCCGGCCGCGCCACCTTCAGCGCCACCGCCCTCCGGTCCGGCCCCAGCGCCAGGTAGACGCGCCCCATCCCGCCCACGGCCAGCAGCGTCAGGACCCGGAAACCGCCCAGGTGGCGCGGGTCGTCCCCACTCAGCGGTGCCATACCGCACACGCTAAGAGCGATCTCGATCGCTGGGAAGACCGTGACCGTCGGTGTTCTGTTTCGTTGGGTATTGCGACCCTTCCTGACGAAAACGGCCACCCGGGACAGCCGCCTTGATCTTCCCCACCGTGCAGTTCGCGCTCTTCTTCGCCGTCGTCCTGCCGCTGTCCTGGGCCCTGATGCCCCGTCAGCGCCTGTGGCGGCCGGGCATCCTCGCCGCCTCGTACTACTTCTACGCGGCCGCGGACTGGCACTACGTGTTCCTCCTGGCGGGCTCCACCGTCGTCAACCAACTCGCGGCGACCGTCATCACCCGTCAGGCCTCGGAGAAGGTCCGCAGAACGGCGCTGATCGCCGCGATCACCCTGGACCTCGGCACCCTCGGCGTCTTCAAATACCTCGACTTCTTCAGCGACTCCGTCAGCAGTTCCCTGGGACTCTCCTTAGGGCTGCTACACCTGGTCCTGCCTGTAGGAGTGTCCTTCTATACGTTCCAGGCCATCTCCTACGTCGTCGACGTCCACCGCGGCCGCACCCCGCTGGCCAAGCCCCTCGACTACGCCATCTACGCGTCCTTCTTCCCGCACCTCGTCGCGGGCCCGATCGTCCGCGCCTCGGAGTTCGTCCCGCAGCTGTCCGGCCCGCGCGACCCGAACCGCATCCCCGCCGCGCGCGCCTTCGGCCTGATCGTCGGCGGCCTGGTGAAGAAGATGGTCGTGGCCGACATGATCGGCACGAAGCTCGTCGAGCCGGTCTTCGGCACGCCCCAGGCGCACAACGGCACCGAAACGCTTATGGCCGTCTATGGATACGCCGTCCAGATCTACTGCGACTTCTCCGCCTATACGGACATGGCGATCGGCCTGGCGCTGCTCTTGGGGTTCCGCTTCCCCGACAACTTCGATCGCCCCTACACCGCGCGTTCTCTGCAGGACTTCTGGAGACGCTGGCATATGACGCTCTCCAGATGGCTCCGCGACTACCTCTACATCCCCTTGGGAGGGAACCGCGGCGGGAGCCTTAAGACGTACCGCAACCTGATGCTCACCATGCTCCTCGGCGGCCTCTGGCACGGCGCCGCGTGGACGTTCGTCATCTGGGGCGGCATCCACGGCGTGGGCTTGGCGGTGGAACGTGCGTGGCCCGCGATGCCGTTCGCTATAAGGATTCCCCAGCCTGTGAAGACCACAGTGGCGCGCATCGTCACCTTCCACGTGGTCTGCCTGGCGTGGGTCTTCTTCCGCGCCCCGGACCTCGGCACCGCCTTCGCCGTCCTGGGACGCCTCTTCGCCGGCGGCCCGAGCACCGGCATCGTCACGCCGGCCATCGTCGTCCTCATCGCCGCCGCACTCGCTGTGCAGTGGATCCCCAGAGGCACCGGCGCACGCCTGCGCGAAGCGTTCGTCACCCTCCCGGTCTACGCGCAGGGCGTCTCCCTCGGCGTGCTCCTCCTGGTGATCGCCGCGGTAAGCGGAGGACAAGGCGTCGCGCCCTTCATCTACTTCCGGTTCTAGGAGTACGCAGTGTCCGAGGAACCCCTCACCACAGCGCGCCAAGCCGGCCGCGTCATCCGCATCGCCCTCATCACCGCGCTGCTCCTGAACACCGCCGGCGTCGTCCGCGCCGGCCTCGGCATGCAGCCCGGCCCGACCCGCGACCTCCTGCTGGCGTTCGCGCACCCCCTGGACACCGTCGCCGGCGCCCTGGACCTGAACCGCCCCCGCAGCTCCCTGGACGCGATGCTCGGCCACCCCGACAGCCTCACCGGTGACGGCCACCGCACCCACCTGGAGCAGGACGCGGACCGCCTCCAGCCGGTCGCCGAGCCGCCGCCGACCACCCCCGGCGCCCCAGCCGCCAACACCGCCGCAACGTCGGGAACCGCGTCCACCACCGACTCCGCCCCCGAGCCCCGCCTGGCCCCGGTCGGCGCCGCCGTCCGCCACGCCACCGCCGACGACCCGCTCCGCATCCTGGTCACCGGCGACTCCCTCTCCGACTTCGACGGCCAGCAGCTGGCCCGCCTGGTAGCCGCCGACCACCTCCCGGCCGAGGTCCGGGTCCAGGCCCGGAACGGCACCGGCCTCACCCAGCCGTCCGTGTTCGACTGGTCGGACGAGGCCGCGCAGGACGCCGCGGCCTTCGACCCGGACGTGGTGATCATGGTCCTCGGCGCGAACGACGGCTGGCCGCTGCACGGCGCCGACGTCGGCTCGAACGCCTGGAACGCCGAGTACGCGCGCCGCGTCGAAGCCGTCTCCCGCGACTTCATCGCCGGCGACCCGCAGCGCCGCGTCTACTGGGTCGGCCCGCCGGTCCCGCGCTCGGCGCCCTGGATCCACATCTTCGCGCGCATCAACGACGCCGTGCGCGCGGCCGTGCCGAACGTCCCCGGGCTCCGCTATGTGGACGTCGCCGGGCCGACCTCCGACCACGGCCACTACACCGACTACCTCACCGATGCCGCCGGTCACCGGGTCCTCGCGCGGCAGCACGACGGGATCCACTTCAGCTTCCCCGGCTCGGTCTTCCCGGCCCGGATCATCCTGGCCGCGCTGCGCGGGGAATACACGCTGGGCTGACCGCCTTGGCGATAGCGGCGGGCGGTAACAGCCCCCCGTTTCCGCGTGCCCTCCGGCGTCCGGGTGATCCCCGTGGACCGGGCGGCGCCGGACACGACAACCGCCACACTCAGCCAGCCCTTAGAATCGCAGCTAATCATGGCCGTATATCTGGATCACGCCGCGACGACCCCCATGCTCCCGGCCGCCGTCGACGCGATGACGGCTCGGCTGGGCCGCACCGGGAACGCCAACTCCCTGCACGCCGCCGGCCGCGCCGCCCGGCGCGTGGTGGAGGAGTCCCGGGAACAGATCGCCGAGGCCCTGGGGGCGCGTCCCTCCGAGGTGGTGTTCACCTCGGGCGGGACCGAGAGCGACAACCTGGCGGTCAAGGGCCTGTACTGGGCCCGCCGCGACGCCGACCCCCGCCGCCGGCGCGTGCTGGCCGCCAAGATCGAGCACCACGCCGTCCTGGACCCGCTGAGCTGGCTGGCAGAGCACGAGGGCGCCGAGATCGACTGGCTCCCGGTCGACTCCCTGGGCCGGGTGCACCCCGAGACGCTGCGCGCGGCGATCGAGCGCGACCCGGACTCCGTGGCCCTGGCCACGGTGATGTGGGCGAACAACGAGGTCGGGACGGTCCAACCGGTCCGCGACCTGGCCGCCGTCTGCCACGAGTACGGCATCCCGGCGCACTCGGACGCCGTGCAGGCCGTAGGCGCGCTGGACGTGGACTGGAGCGCCAGCGGCCTGTCCGCGATGACCTTCACCGCGCACAAGATCGGCGGCCCGATCGGCGTCGGCGCCCTGCTCCTGGGCCGCAAGATCCAGGCGGTCCCGGTGCTGCACGGCGGCGGCCAGGAGCGCGACGTGCGCTCCGGCACCCTGGACACCCCGGCCATCGCGGGCTTCGCGGCCGCCGTCGTGGAGGCGGTGAAGGACCGCGAGGCCAAGGCCGAGACGCTGGCGGGCCTGCGCGACGACCTGATCGCGCGGGTCTGCGCCGAGGTACCGGACGCGGTGGTGAACGGCGACCGCGGCGTCGGGACCGGCCTGCCCGGCATCGCGAACATGACCTTCCCGGGCTGCGAGGGCGACTCCCTCCTGATGCTGCTGGACGCCCGCGGCGTGGAGTGCTCGACCGGCTCGGCGTGCTCGGCCGGCGTCGCCCAGCCGAGCCACGTGCTGCTGGCGATGGGGGTCGACGGCGAGCCGGCCCGCGGGTCGCTGCGGTTCTCGCTGGGGCACACGTCGTCGAAGGCTGATGTGGACGCGCTGGCCGAGGCCATCGGACCGGTGGTCTCCCGGGCGCGCGCCGCCGGACTCAGCTAGGGCGTGGAACCGCTGTCCGTTTCAGGACACTTCATTGACAGCCGACCTCGCCCGACAGGACTCTGAATCTCCGTCGGGTCATGTCGGCGACGAATGGGGCATCATGCTTCGCAAGCGTTCCATGCTCGCGCTTCTGGCGGGTGTACTGCTGGTCTTCTCCGCGGCGCTGGCCGCCGATCCGGCGTCCGCCTCGATCGACTCCGGGCAGAAGTGGGTCCAGGACTCCATCAGTGCGCAGCTCGCCCGCAAGCCCGGGGGAGTGGTGGACGGTGACTCGATCCACTACGCCAAGGAAGGCGTCACCCTCACCTACAAGCCGCCGACGGCCCCCGGCAGCGCCGTGGCCTACGACTTCGCCGGATGCAGCACCGGCGAAGTCTGCCTCTACACCACGTCCAACGTCGTCGCCTCCGGCGTGCGCCTGAGCACCGGATCGCTGTGGTGCCCGTGGGAGAACACCAACAACCTGTTGGACCTGCGCGACTACGGCCTGTCCAACCAGATCCGCGCGGCCGACAACGAGGGCGGTTGGTGGGCCGAGGGGATCTGGTCGAACGTCGGGGTGCGCGGGGAGCAGTGGAAGATGGATCCGCACGGGATCCTCTACAACCTCAGCACCACCAACATCACGTTCCTGAACGTGTGCATCAACGAGAACGATCTCGAATTCTGAGCTCGTTCCTGCTCACCGCGCCGCGACCTCGGCCAGCGGCACCGCCGGATTCCGCAGCCGCGTCAGATCCACCGTGGCCCGCCCCAGAATCAGGTTCCGCACCTCGTCCACCACGTCCCACACGTTCGCGTTCATCCCGGCCAGCACCTTCCCGCCGGCCAGCCAGAACGCCATGTACGCCCCGGAAGCGGGGTCGCCCCGGAACACCACCTCGTCGTACCCCGAGGCCGGGATGTGCCCGACGTACTCCATGCCGAGGTCGTACTGGTCGGTGTAGAAGTACGGCAGTCGGTCGTACTTCAGGTCGGTGACCCCCATCATCGACGCCGCCGCGACCTTCGGCTGGTTCAGCGCGTTGGCCCAGTGCTCGACCCGGATCGGCTCGTCGTAGAACGGGTGCCAGGCGCTGGCGACGTCGCCGGCGGCGAACACGTCCGGGTCCGAGGTCCGCAGGGTGGCGTCGACCACGATGCCGTTCGACACCTCCAGCCCGGCGGCCTCGGCCAGCCCGGTGTTCGGCGCGGCGCCGACCGCGACCAGGATGTGGTCGGCCTCGATCTCGGTCCCGTCGGCCAGCCGGACCCGGGTCGCCTGCTCGACGCCGTCCACGTCCTGCAGCGTGAAGGAGTCCACGCCGGCGCCCAGGCGCAGGTCCACGTCGTGCGCCCGGTGCAGCGCGGCGAACTGCGCGCCGACCTCCGGCCCGAGCACCCGCAGCAGCGGCTGCTCCAGCGCCTCCAGCACCGTCACCTCGACGTCCTTCTCGCGCGCCGCCGCCGCGACCTCCAGCCCGATCCAGCCGGCGCCGACGATGGTCAGCCGGGAGCCCGGGATCAGCTCCTCTTTGGTGCGCTCGCTGTCTTGCAGCGTGCGGAAGTAGCGCAGGTTCTTCGCGTCGCCGCCAGAGACGTTCAGCCGCCGCGGCGCGGAGCCGGTGGCCAGCAGCAGCTTGCCGTAGGAGACCTCGGTGCCGTCGTCGAGGCGGACCACGTGCCGCTCCCGGTCGACCGCCACGGCGGTGCGGCCCAGCCGCAGCCCGACCTGGTTCTCCACGTACCAGGCGCCGGACTCGTGGACGAAGACCTTGTCCCGCTCCTCCTTGCTCTGCAGGAAGCCCTTCGACAGCGGTGGACGCTCGTACGGCAGGTCGTGTTCGGCGCCGACCAGCTCGATCGGCCCGTCCCAGCCGTCCTCGCGCAGGGCCTGGGCGGTTTTGGCCCCGGCCAGGCTCGCACCGACGATGACCATGCTGCTGTCCGTGCCCTCGGCGCCGCTCATGGCGTCCTCCGCTCGTGGTAGCCGTCCCCCGCCCGTTATGACCCGCCTCACAGTCAACCATTCCACGTACCCTTGCCCTATGCGTGTCTTGGCGGCGATGTCCGGTGGTGTCGATTCGGCGGTGGCTGCCGCCCGGGTCCGGGACGCGGGTCACGAGGTGACCGGCGTCCATCTCGCGTTGTCCCGCAACCGCCAAGCCCTGCGCGACGGCGCGCGCGGCTGCTGCACGATCGAGGACTCGCACGACGCCCGGCGCGCTGCCGACATGCTCGGCATCCCCTTCTACATCTGGGACATGTCCGACCGGTTCCACGAGGACGTGATCGACGACTTCGTCGCGGAGTACCAGGCCGGCCGCACCCCGAACCCGTGCCTGCGCTGCAACGAGAAGATCAAGTTCGCCGCGGTGCTGGACAAGGCGCGGGCGCTGGGCTTCGACGCGGTAGCCACCGGCCACTACGCGCGCCTGCTCGACGGCCCGCACGGCCCGGAGCTGCACCGCGCCGCGGACTCGGCCAAGGACCAGTCCTACGTCCTGGGCGTCCTGGACGCCGACCAGATCGCGCACTCCCTGTTCCCGCTCGGCGACGACACCAAGCCCGCGGTCCGCGCCGAGGCGGCCGAGCGCGGCCTGTACGTGGCCAAGAAGCCCGACAGCCACGACGTCTGCTTCATCCCGGACGGGGACACCAAGGCGTATCTGGCCAAGACGCTGGGCACCAGCAGCGGCCCGATCGTGGACAGCGCCGGCCGCCAGGTCGGCGAGCACGACGGCGCCTGGGGCTTCACCATCGGCCAGCGCCGGGGGCTGCGGATCGGCGACCCGGCCGGGGACGGCCGGCCGCGCTACGTGCTGGACATCTCGCCGGTCAGCAACACCGTGACCGTCGGGACCGCCGAGGAGCTGGACGTCACCGGCCTGTCCGGGATCAAGCTGCGGTGGTGCGGGCCGGAGTTCACCGGCCGCATCGAGTGCCACGCGCAGCTGCGCGCGCACGGCGAAGGCGTGCCGGCCACGGCCGAGCGGACCGGTCCGGACGCCATCGAAGTGGTGCTCCATGAGCCGGTTCGGGGTCTCGCGCCGGGACAGGCCGCTGTCCTTTATGACGGGACTCGGGTGATCGGTTCCGCCACCGTGGCGCAGACCTCACGTTAAAAGGCCGGCCAAAGGCCAACCAATTGGCCCTCACGTGCGTCGGTTAGGGTCGTAGGCTGAAAAACCCGATCCGACAGTATGGGGAGGGACCCCGATGGGTTCACGACGCACGCTCCTGGCTATAGCCGCGCTAGCGACCTCGCTCGCGGTCGTCACCGCGGGCTGCTCCGGCAGCTCCAAGCCGAAGCCGGCGGCGAACAGCGGGTCCCAGACGGCCACCTCCGCCGGCGCCAGCCCGACCGACACGGCCGCGGCGGCGTTCCTGGCGGCCTGGCAGTCCGGGGACTACACCAAGGCCGGCGCGCTGACCGACCTGCCGGACAAGGCGGGGCCGCGGCTGAAGGCCGTGATGGAGTCGCTGGCGCCGAAGTCCATCGTGCTCAAGCTGGGCTCGCAGATGAACGCGCCGAGCAGCGCCGGCTCGGCGACCGGTTCTGGCGCGGCGACCCCGGGCACGCCGAGCAGCCCGGCCACGCCGAACCCGCTGGACAACGCGGTCCACTACGACTTCAGCGTCACCGACACCTTCGACGACGGTCTGACGTGGGCCTACAACTCCACGCTGGCGGTGCTGCCGCCGACCGGGAACAACCCGGCGCTGGTGCACTTCGCCTCGGCGCTCATCAACCCGCAGCTGAGCGCGGCGTCGAACCTGAAGGCGGTGCCGCCGTCGGTGCCGGTCGCCGACCGCAACGGCGTGCCGCTGTCCGGCAAGGACCACCCGAGCATCGCCAGCCTGCTGACGAAGCTGGCGATCTCCAAGCCGCAGAACGGCACCCAGGCCTCGCTGCAGATCCAGTTCGTGGACAACAACACCGGCCTGCAGATCCCCGGCTCGAACACGATCCAGCTCGGCGCGCCGAACTCGACCAGCGGCCTGCAGCTCGGCTCGACGATCGACTCGAAGATCCAGACCGCCGCGGAGAACGCGCTCCAGGCGTACCCGAACTCCGGCATGGTGGTGATCAAGCCGTCCACCGGCGAGATCCTGGCCATCGCGACGAACAACAAGAACAACACGAAGATGGCCTACACGGCCACGCGCGCGCCGGGCTCGACGTTCAAGACGGTCACCGCCACGGCCCTGATGCTCGGCGGCATGCAGCTGACGGACTCGGCGGACTGCACGCCGACCGCGCAGGTGGGCACCGAGGTCTACCACAACGACGAGGGCCTGAAGAACGGCTTCTCCGGCGCCAACCTGCTCAGCGCCTACGAGATGTCCTGCAACACCTCGTTCGTGAACGCGACGATCGGGCACAACCTGGCGCTGGACAGCCTGTCCAAGACCGTCCACGACTACTACGGCATGGACCAGCCCTGGGACCTGGGCGTCGGCCAGGCCACCTACTGCACCGCCGGCAATCTGCAGGTCCCGCCGGCCGACACGCACAGCCTGCTCGCCGCCTCGGCCTTCGGCCAGGGCAAGATCACGATGTGCCCGCTGACCATGGCCTCGATCGCCGCGACGGTGGCCACCGGCCAGTTCCACCAGCCGGTCCTGATCCCCGGCTTCCAGGCCCCGGCCAAGGCCCAGCCGCTGCCCGCGAACGTGGACCAGAACCTGCAGACCATGATGCGCGGCGTGATCACGAACGGCACCGCGACCTCCCTGCAGAACATCTCGCCGACCCTGGGCGCCAAGACCGGCTCGGCCGAGCCGAACGCCACCGACCCGACCGACTCCTGGATGATCGCCATGGACCCCAAGAACGACATCGCGGTCTCCGCGCTGGTGCTCAACGGCGGATTCGGCAACTCGGCGGCCGGCCCGGCCATCGCCGCCATGATGAAGGCCGCCGGGCTGAGCTGACGCGCGGCGCCGGCCGGTCCGGCAGCGCTTTCCGGTCGGCGCTGCTTTCTGGTGCCCCGGACCTTCGCGGTCCGGGGTATTCGGCGTTTCGGGGCCGGGAATGCCCGCGTTTCCGGCGGCGTCGCTCGGCGTTTCTGGTCGGCGTTGCCTTCTGGTGCCCCGGACCTTCGTGGTCCGGGGTATTCGGCGTTTCGGGATCGCGAAGCTCGGCGCGGGGTGTCAGTCTTCTGGGTCGTGGCCGCGGCCGCGGTCCTCCAGCGGCCCCAGCACCACGTCGCCGATCTCTCCCAGCACCCTGATCTGCTCCGGCGTGAGCCGGTCCATCAAATGCCGCCGCACCGATGCCACGTGCCCCGGCGCGGCCTCCTCGATGGTGCGGCGCCCCTGCGGCGTCAGGGCCACGAACGAGCCCCGTGCGTCGCCGTCCACCTCCTCGCGGCGGACCAGGCCGCGCTGTTCCATGCGCGTGATGTGGTGCGACAGCCGGCTCTTCGACCACTGCATGCGCGCGGCCAGCTCGCTGAGCCGGCGCCGGTCGTCCGTGGTGGTCAGGTTGGACAGCACGTCGTAGTCGGCCTCCGACAGGCCGGCCTCCCGGGCCAGGTCGCGGTTGATCTCGGCGCTGAGCAGCAGGCGCATGCGGCGGTAGGCCAGCCAGGCGCGCATCTCGTCGTCGTTCAGCCAGCGGGGTTCGGGGTGGGGCTCGGGCGTGGTCACGGCCGCATTCTAGCGCTGTGGTTGACACGTCACCAACCCTGGCGCAGACTTGTTGACATGTCACCATCACCTCTGCCGCGCCGTCTGGCGCAGCTCTTCGCCGGGCTCGTGCTGTTCGGCGCCAGCACCGCGCTGATGGTCGCCTCGGGCCTGGGTCTGGCCTCCTGGGACGTGCTGCACCAGGGTCTGGCCCGGCACACCGGCCTGCCGCTGGGCCGCGTCGTGATCATCGTCGGCGCGCTGGTGCTGCTGGCCTGGATCCCGCTGCGGCAGCGGCCCGGCTTCGGCACGGCGAGCAACGTCGTCGTGGTCGGCCTGGCCGCCGACGCCACTCTCGGCGTCCTGCCGACGCCCCACGCGCTGGCACCCCGCATCGCACTGCTCCTCGGCGGCATCGCGCTGAACGGCGTCGCCACCGGGCTCTACGTCGGCGCCGGCCTCGGTCCGGGGCCGCGCGACGGCCTGATGACCGGCCTGTCGGCGCGGACCGGCAGGTCGCTACGGCTGACCCGCACCGGCATCGAGGTCGTGGTGCTCGCCGCGGGCTGGCTGCTCGGCGGCACCGTCGGCGTCGGGACGGTGCTGTTCGCCGTCGCGATCGGACCGCTGGCCCAGTTCTTCATCGCTCGTTTCGACCTGAATCCGACACCGAATCCAACTGGAGGCCACCATGCCCCGCCTGCTCATCATCACCAGCACGACCCGTCCGGGACGGATCGGCACCGCCGTCGCGGAGTGGGTTCTCACCCTGGCCCGCGAACACGGTGGCTTCGACGTCGAAGTGGCCGACCTGGCCGAGATCGCCTTGCCGTTCCTCGACGAACCGGATCATCCGTCTGAGGGCACGTACATCCACGACCACACCCGCCAGTGGAGTGCGATGGTCGACGCCGCCGACGCCTTCCTGATCCTCGCCGCCGAATACAACCGCGGGATCACCGCACCCCTGAAGAACGCCCTCGACGCGCTCTACGCGGAGTGGGCCGGCAAGCCGGTCGGCTACGTCAGCTACGGCATGTCATCGGCGGGCCTGCGCGCCGTCGAGATGATCACGCCGGTCGCGGTCGCGCTCGGAATGACGCCGCTGCCGGACATCGTGACGCTCCCGCTGCGCGAGGTACTGGACCCCGACGGCCGCCTGATCCCCGGCGAGCGCCGGGCGCACGGCGTCCACCAGCTCCTCGAAGAACTGCGGCGCTATGCCGAAGCGCTCTGCCAGCTGCGGAAACCCGCCGCGGCATAAGGGCCGAACAGTGTCGCCTCGGCGCTCAGCTGTCGAAGCGCACGAACAACTCCCGCTGATCCGCTCCCGCCAAGAGCGCCAGCAACGACAGCGACCGGATCAGCTGCCCGCACCGGTAGGCGTCCCAGCCGCCGTCCGCGGCCCCGTCGGCCGCCGCCCAGCGTTCCGCGAGCGCGTCGACGTCGTGGTCGCTCAGATAAGCCAGTCGCGAGCCCAGCGCGGCCCGCACGGGTAACAACACCGTGCCCCCGGCATCGTCAGGACCCTCATGCGCCGGGGTGAGCACCGCCTCCCGCACCTCGGCCGGATCGTTGCCGGTCACCAGCAGATCCAGGTCGATCAGCTGCGCGGGATCCAGATCGCCGGCCGGCACGGTGTCCAGCGCGGCCAGCACCGCCGAGGTGTCGGCGTGGGCCGCGGCGGCCGCCACCACCCGCAGTTCGGCGGGGCTCGCGGCGAAGAACACGGTCGACACGGGACGGGCTCCAGGAAGTCAAAACGGTCACCGGGGGGCGAGCGGGCTTGGGGAACAGGGCTGGTGGCGGGCTTTCACAAGGTCTGGTGCTGGTCACAATAGCGGCGAGCCGGGCTCTCGGCTCGTGCATTCGACACCCCATCGGGTGATGTCGGGGGCGCGCGCCGCAGCCGCGAGACCGTGGGGTCCCGCGCCTGGGTTCGCACGCAGGGGACGTCGCGGAGGCCGCGAGGGTTGCCGGACCGGCGGCATCGGTATTTTGGCTACGCTTCGTCCCATGCACCGACCCCCACGCGCCACCGGTATCGGCTCCCTGCCCGGCACCGACGCCGGAGCGGCCAACCGCCTGGTCTTCGACGAGCTTCCGGACCTGCCGCACCTGCCCGAACTCCCGGCGCGCGGCGTGGGCGCCGACATGATCGGCCGCGGCACCGCCTTCCTGGTGGAGCTCTACGCCGAGGTGCAGCCCAGCGGCTGGCGGCTGACCGAGCGGCCGGGCCGCGACGCCCGGCGCGCGGACTCGTTCCTGCGCCAGGATCTGGACCTGCTGGAGGAGCGCGCCCAGGAGTTCACACAGACGCTGAAGGTCCAGGTCGTCGGCCCGTGGTCGCTGGCCGCGACCCTGGAGCTGCGGCACGGCGACCGGATGCTGTCCGACCTCGGCGCCGTCCGCGACCTCACCGAGTCCCTGACCGAGGGGCTGAAGGTGCACATCGCCGACGTGCGCAAGCGGGCACCGCGGGCCGGGGCGCTGCTGGTGCAGCTGGACGAGCCGGCGCTGCCCGGCGTCCTGCGCGGCACCGTGCCCACCGCCAGCGGCTTCGGCCGGCTGCGCGCGGTCGACGAGACGGTGGCCCGGGAGACGCTGGCCGGCCTGATCAAGGCCGTGCACGACGCCGACGCCGACGTCGCCGTGCACTGCTGCGCCTCCGACGTACCGATCGAGATGCTGCGCAGGGCCGGTGCCGACCACATCTCCTTCGACGCCACCGCGATCGACACCACCGGGCCCGGCGGCGTCTCGCCGGAGCGCGACGAACAGCTCGGCGAGGCGATCGAGGCCGGAGTGGGCCTGATGCTCGGCGTCGTGCCGTCCGTGGACCCGGCGCGCGCCCCCGGCGTCAACCAGCTCCTCGACAAGGTGCTGTCCCTGAGCCGCCTGGGCTTCTCGGCGGCGCAGCTGGCCCAGGCCACGACGATCACCCCGACCTGCGGCCTGGCCGGCGCCACCCCGCCGTGGGCCCGCCAGGCGCTCGTGCTGGCCCACCGCACGGCCGACGCGCTGGCCGACAAAGCCTCCTGAACTGCGGGACTGTCAGTGCCTGACGGTAGATTCTTGAGTGTCGAAACGGCCCCCGACCAGTGAGGTGACGCGTTGTCCGCCACGGATGAGACCACCCCCGCTACCCCGGCGCAGCAGCACGCGGCCCTGGCCGAGGAGATCGAGGACGCGCGGTACCGCTACTACGTCCTCGACGCGCCGACGATCAGCGACGCCGAGTTCGACGTCAAGCTGCGGCAGCTGGAGGCGATCGAGGACGCGAACCCGGAGCTGCGCACCCCGGACTCGCCGACCCAGAAGGTGGCCGGCGCCTACGAGACCGAGTTCACCTCGGTCCCGCACCTGGAGCGCATGCTCTCGCTGGACAACGCGTTCACCGCCGAGGAGCTCCAGACCTGGGCCGACCGCATCGAGAAGGACCTCGGCGCGCTGCCGGACCTGCTGTGCGAGCTGAAGGTCGACGGCCTGGCGATCAACCTGCTCTACGAGAACGGCAAGCTCACCCGGGCCCTGACCCGCGGCGACGGCCGCACCGGCGAGGACATCACGCCGAACGCCAAGACCATCCAGAGCATCCCGCAGACCCTGACCGGCACCGCCGAGTTCCCGGTGCCGGAGCTGGTCGAGGTGCGCGGCGAGGTCTACTTCGCGGTCAAGGCGTTCGACGCGTGGAACGAGAAGATCCTCGCCGAGACCGGCCGCTCCTACGCCAACCCGCGCAACGCCGCGGCCGGCTCGCTGCGGCAGAAGGACCCGCGGATCACCGCGCAGCGGCCGCTGTCGATGGTGGTGCACGGCATTGGCGCGCGGAAAGGCTTCACCCCGACCTCGCAGTCCCACTCCTACGAGGCCCTCAAGGCCTGGGGCCTGCCGACCTCGGACCGGGTGAAGGTCGTCAAGACCCTGAAGGACGTCCAGAAGTACATCGACTACTACAACAAGCACCGCCACGACGTCGAGCACGAGATCGACGGCGTGGTGGTCAAGGTCGACGCCCTGGCCATCCAGGGCCGCCTGGGCAGCACCTCCCGCGCCCCGCGCTGGGCCATCGCCTTCAAGTACCCGCCGGAGGAGGTCACCACCAAGCTGCTGGACATCCGGGTCCAGGTCGGCCGCACCGGCCGGGTGACGCCGTACGCGGTGATGGAGCCGGTCACGGTCGCCGGCTCCACGGTCCAGAACGCCACGCTCCACAACCAGGAGATCGTGGTGAAGAAGGGCCTGAAGATCGGCGACACGGTGATCCTGCGCAAGGCCGGCGACGTGATCCCGGAGATCGTCGGCGCGGTGCAGGACCTGCGCGACGGCTCCGAGCGCGACTTCGTGATGCCGGAGAACTGCCCGGACTGCGGGACCAAGCTGGCTCCGCAGAAGGAGGGCGACATCGACCTGCGCTGCCCGAACTCGCAGTTCTGCCTCGGGCAGATCCGCGAGCGCATCGACTTCATGGGCAGCCGCAACGCGCTGGACATCGAGGCGCTGGGCTACGAGTCGGCGGTGGCGCTGACCCAGCCGGCCGGGGGCACCGCGCCGGTGCACGACGAGGGCGACCTGTTGAGCCTCAAGATCGAGGACCTGGCCGAGCTCAAGATGCTGCAGGCCAAGCGCGGCGCGGACGCCCAGCCCGGCGAGATGGAGCTGGTGCCGTACTTCTACACCAAGGGCACGCCGAAGAAGCCGAGCGTGCCGACCGCGACCACCGAACTGCTGCTGCAGCAGCTGGAGCTGGTGAAGACCGACCGGCCGCTGTGGCGCTTCCTGGTCTCGCTGTCGATCCGGCACGTGGGCCCGACCGCGGCGCGCGTCCTGGCCCGCGAGTTCCCGTCCTTCGACGCCCTGGCGAACGCGACCGAGGACGAGCTGAAGGCCGCCGAGGGCATCGGCCCGACCATCGCCACCGCGATCGTCGAGTGGTTCGCCGTGGACTGGCACCGCGAGATCATCGGCAAGTGGCAGGCGGCCGGCGTGGTGCCTGTTGTGGAATCCCAGCCCGAGGGCCCGAGGCCTCTTGAGGGATTGAGCGTGGTCGTAACGGGCACATTGGCCGGTTTCACACGGGATGGCGCGGCCGAGGAACTGACCAGCCGGGGTGCGAAGGTGAGCGGTTCGGTCTCCAAGAAAACCTCATTTGTCGTCGTAGGGGATAACCCCGGCAGTAAGTATGACAAGGCCCTGAGCCTGGGCGTGAAGGTGCTCGACGAGGGGGGTTTCAGGGTCCTGTTGGAGGCCGGTCCGGACGCGGCTGCCGCTACAGTGGCGGAAGCAGGGGCCTGACACCGACGCCCGGCCCGGCCGTCAAGACCGAAGGCGAAACCTTTACGGTCCGTCTCTGGTCGGCGACGTTCTGATACGGCAATATGGCCGCGTCAGCCCGTTCGCTGACGCGCGCACCGACGCTGAAGTTGTTCAGAAGAGCTCCGGTACAGGAGGGTCCGCTCCATGCACCGACCATTCGAGCCGGACTACGGCCCGAAGGCCGATCCCGGACGTCTGTACGCCTTCGTCGCCTCCGTCAGCGCGGCCGGGATCACCATCCTGGCCGCGTTGTTGGTCTTGAACTGGCACGGTTCCGGACCCACCACGCAGTCGGTGCCCGCGTTGCTGATGACCATCTGCCTGGTCTTCCTCGGGGAACTGCGGCCCCTGATGAAGTTGCAGCACACCAACCGCGAGGCCGCCACCACCACGGTTTTCACCATCGCGCTGCTGATGTTGGCGGGCTGGCCGCTGGCCGCGATGGTGCAGGCCGCGGCCTCCCTGGTGGGCGGTGCGGCCGGGCGCCGGACCTGGTGGCGGATCCTGTTCAACGTCTCGCAGTTCACGCTGTCCCTGGGCGCGGCCTGCCTGGTGCTGCGAGGCTTCGGCATCGTGCCGACCCCGGGGCGGCCGTGGGCGCCGAGCGTGACCTCGATGGCCGCGATCCTGCTGGCCGGCGTCGCGTACTTCGTGGTGAACCTGTTCTTCGTCTGGCAGGCCGTGGCGCTGTGGACCGGCGTGCGGCTGATCGGCATAGCCCGCCGCGAGTGGCGGGTCGAGCTGCAGGTGGTCGGCGCCTCGGTGGTGCTGGCGCCGCTGATCACCGTGGTGATGCGGCACGAGCCGTACCTGATCGTGCTGTTCATACCGGTGCTGCTGGTCTTCTACCGCAGCGCCCTGGCGTTCGACGAGAGCGAGTGGCAGTCGCTGCACGACCCGCTGACCGCGCTGCCCAACCGCAAGGCGCTGCGACGCCAGGCCGAGATCATGCTCGGCACCGTGCCGGCCGCCGGCGACGACGGGCCGTCCTCGCTGTACTCCTCCGGCCGCACCCCGGCCGCGGTCGCCGTCCCGCACGGCAAGATCGGCCTGTTCCTGCTGGACCTGGACCGTTTCAAGGAAGTGAACGACACCCTCGGCCACGCCGCCGGCGACGAGCTGATCCGCGAGGTCGCGCAGCGGCTGTCGGCCGCGGTCCGCGCCGAGGACATGGTGGCCCGGCTCGGCGGCGACGAGTTCGCGGTCCTGCTCCCCGGCCTGCCGGACGTCGAGGCCGCGCAGCAGCTGGCGCAGCGCCTGCTGGACGCCGTGGCCGTCCCCTACCGCCTGCACGGCTTCAACCTGGACGTCGAGGCCTCCCTGGGCATCGCCCTGCACCCCGACGACGCCAGCCACTACGACGTCCTGCTCCGGCACGCGGACGTGGCGATGTACGAGGCCAAGCGCGGCAAGACCGGCTACGTCCGCTACGACCCGGCGAAGGACCGCAACAGTCCGGACCGGCTGGCGCTCCTGAGCGACCTGCGCGAGGCCCTGGACGCCGGCCGCATCGAGGTCCACTACCAACCGCAGGCCTCGTTCAAGGACGGCCGCGTGGTCGGCGTCGAGGCGCTGGCGCGGTGGCGGCACGACGTGCGCGGCGCGATACCGCCGGAGACGTTCGTGAAGCTCGCCGAGAACAGCGGGCTGATGGCGCGCCTGACGGAGTACATCCTCGACATCTCGCTGCGGCAGGCGGCGCTGTGGTGGCGCAACGGCTACGGCGTGCCGATCGCGGTGAACGTCTCGCTGCGCGACATCGAGAGCCCGCACTTCGTGGAGATGGTCGAGCGCAAGCTGGCGCAGCACCGCGTGCGGCCCGAGGCGCTGCGGCTGGAGGTCGCGGAGCGGGTGCTGGTCGGGGACGCGCAGAGCGTCAGGGCGGCGCTGATCGGCCTGTCCAAGCTCGGCGTCCGGCTGTCGCTCGACAACTTCGGCACCGGCTACGCCTCGCTGCTGACCCTGCGCCGGCTGCCCTTCGACGAGATCAAGATAGACCGCTCCTTCGTCGGCGGCATCGGCTTCGACGCCGACGACGCGGCGATCGTCCGCTCGACCATAGACCTGGCGCACTCGCTGGGACTGCGCGTGGTCGCCGAGGGCGTCGAGGACCCCGCGACGTGGTCCACGCTGGAGGACTACGGCTGCGACGAGGCACAGGGCTGGCTGGTTGCCAAGGCGCTGCCCGCATCGGAGATCTGCGCGGTGCTGGCGCAGGGGGTGCCCTCGGCGGCGCCTGGTTCTTCCGCCAACGGGACCGCGCCGGATCAGCTTTCGGCTTAGGCCAGGTTCAGGCCGCCACCCGCAGCGCTCCGCCCCCCATAACCCCCGGATTTCCGGGTAATCGAACCCTGAGACCGCTACGGTCTGTTCGGGGGACGACACCGCCGCCGTCCTGTCGGCCACGGGAGGGGCGTCGATGCCGTCGCGGGTGCATGTGCTGTTCGTCCACGGGCTGTTCTCCGGCGCGGACACCTGGTCACACTTCCTCGGCCTGCTCAGCAGCGACCCGGACCTGGCCTTCGTCCAGACCCACACCATGCAGTACTTCACGCCGAAGGCGCGGCTGCGGCCGGATCGGCGGATCCCGGACTTCGCCGATCTGGCCGCGCAGTTGGCCACCCGGCTCAAGGCCGAGGATCTGCGCGAGGCCGGGTCGATCGTGCTCGTCGCGCACAGCCAGGGCGGCCTGGTGGTGCAGAAGTTCCTGGCCAGTGCGACGATCCGAGGGCAGGCGCGGGATCTGGTGCGCATCCGGCAGATCGTGCTCTACGCCTGTCCGACGCTGGGCTCGCCGTTCTTCGCCAAGACACGGCGGCTGGTGTTCGGCGCGCGGCATCCGCAGGAGCGGCAGCTGCGGCTGCTGGACGGCGAGGTTTTCGAGGCGCACCAGCTGGTGCTGCGCAACGTGGTCAACGCCGACGCGGTCACCGACTACACCTGCCCCATCCCGGTCGTCGCGGTGGTCGGCGGCGAGGACAACATCGTCCCGCGCATCGAGGCCACCGGCTGGTTCCCCACCACCGAGACCGTCGCCGCCGACCACTTCTCGATCCTCAAGCCCGCCGACCACAGCGCCATGGAGTACCAGATCCTCAAGCCGGCGCTGCTGGCCGCGGCCGATCCCGAGCGTCAGCGTTCCGGTCCGGCCGTCGGCACCGGCGCGGACGCCGTCGAGCAGCAGGCCATCCAGTTCTCGGTCGAGCCGCCGGCCGGCCTCGGGCGGTTGCGCGGCCGGGACGCGCTCATCAGCGCCCTGATGGCGCCGGGACGCAGCCGGGTCCACGTCCTGTCCGGCATGAGCGGCATCGGCAAGACCCACATCGCCTCCGAAGTGGCGGCCCGACGCAAGGAGGAGGGCTGGAACGTCTGGTGGGTCTCGGTTCCGCAGCTGGCGCCTCGGATGCGGGAGGTCGCGCACCTGCTCGGCCTGCCGCGTGGCGAGATCGACGAGGCGTGGCGCGGCGAGCGCAGCCAGACCGACCTGGTCTGGCGCGGCCTGGAACACCACGACCGGCCCTGGCTCCTGGTCTTCGACGGCGCGACCGATCCGCAGCAGCTCGGCCACGTCGCCTCCGACACCGGCCGCTACGACGGCACCGGCTGGGTCCGGGACGTGACGTCCGCCAAGGGCTCGGTCATCGTCACCGCCCGCGGCGGCCACAACGACGTGTGGGGCCCCTGGTGCCGCATCCATCAGGTCGAACCGCTCAGCGAGTACGACGGCGCCGATGTGCTCCTCGACATCGCCGGCCCCGACTGCGGGGGAGTGGAGCAGGCCCGGCAGCTCTCGCGCGCCCTCGGCGGGCTGCCGCTGGCGCTGCGCGCCGCCGCGAGCCGGGTCCGTTCGGTGTCCACCGGCGCGGTCTTCCTCTCCGAGCCGGGCCTGTCCGATTTCGCCGGCTACCTCGCCGAGTGGCGCACCCGCGAGCAGGCCGGCAACGGCGACCCGGCGGCCGAGTCCGGCCAGGAGGTGCTGGGCCTGAGCATCGTGCGCGAGTCGCTGCTGCTGTCGGCGCGCGGACTCACCACGGCCGCGACGCGCCTGCTGCACCTGTTCGCCTGTCTGTCCGACACCGCGGTGCCCTACCGGCTGCTGGCCCGGCCGGAGATGCTGACCGAGACCCCGCTGTTCGCCGGCGTCCCGATCGAGCAGATCCGGCTGGCCATCGGGCAGCTCGCCGAGGCGTACCTGATCCGCAAGCACGAGCGCGGCGCCGAGGACCCGGACCTGAGCGAGTTCCTGTCGCTGCACCCGATGGTCCACAACGTCTTCCGCGAGGACGACCAGGTCCAGGCGCACCGCGTCGACTACGGCCGCGCGATGCTCGACATCCTCGCCGCCGCCACCGAGAACCGCACCGCCGACGACCCCGACAACTGGGCCGTGTGGGCCGCGCTGTTCCCGCACGCGCGCGACGCCGTGCTGTCCACGGTCACCTCGCCGGCCACCAGCGGCGAGCGCTTCCTCGTCGTCTCGGCCCTGAACCTGGCCCGCACCACCGCGCGCTACCTGCTGGCCTCCGGCCTGCTGGAACCGGCCGGCACCCTTCTGGACGCGCTCATCGACGGCTGCGCCGGCTACCGCTTCGCCCCGACCGACACCAAGATCCTCGCCCTGCGCCACGAACGCGCCCGGCTCTCCATCGAGCTGGGCCGCTACGACCACGCCGAGGCAGAGCTCGCCGAGGTGATCGCCGGCCAGATCGCCGGCCACGGCCCCGACCACGCCAACACCTGGGCCAGCCGCCACCAGCTCGCCAAAGCCCTGCTCGAACAGCAGCGCTGGGTCGAGGCCGAGGCGATGCTGCGCGAGATCCTGCCCGCCGCGCGCCGGATCAACGGCTGGCGGCACCGCGACACCGTGACCGTCTGGCACACCTGGGCCCGCGCGCTGCTGCACGTGGAGGGCGCGCGCCAGGCCGAGACGATGTGCCGGGAGATCCTGGCCGCCTGCGACCAGCTGTGGACGCCGTCATACCCGGAGACGCTCTACGCCTGGCAGACACTCGGCCGCTCGCTGCTCTACCAGCAGAAGCCCGACCTGGCCGAGTGGGAGCTGCGGCGCGGCCTGAGCCGGGTCGCGGACACCGCCTCGCCCGGCGCGCTGGGCATCCGGCACTTCCTCGGCATGGCGGTGCTGCAACAGGGACTCGTCGCGGAAGCCCGCGACGAACTCAGCACCCTGCTGGTCGACGAGGAGCGCGTCCTGGGCCCGCGGCACCGCCTCACGGACAAGACCAGGCGCCTGATCGCGGAGATTGGCGACCGGCTGCGCGGGGGAGGTTAGGTGATGCACCGCAGGACGACGGAGTCTGCTTGCCCGTACCGCGGCGCCGACGTAGCGTCGGAGTCGACGCGCTGGGAGAGGGCTGATCATGAAATGGTTCAGACGCGAGGCGAAGGCCCCTGACACGCTCGCCGACGCGGGCCCGCACCGGGTCGATCCGGCGGAGCTGGCGGCGGCGCGGGACATCGTGCGGCGGGCGCTGGACGCCGACGGCGCGGACGACGAGTCGGCGGGGCGGGATCTGTTCCGGCTCGGGACGGCCTGAGGCTCGGTTCGGAATGCCCTGAGGCTTGGTTCGGAAGGCTCTGAGGTTCGGGTCCACCTCCCCCGAAGTGGATCTGCCGCCCCGCCGCACCGACCGGCTACGGTTCAGGCGTGGACATCCTTCGCTACACCGCCTTCAGCTCCGACCCGGCCGGCGGCAACCCGGCCGGCGTGGTCCTCGACGCCCGCGGCGCGGACGACGCCGCGATGCTCGCCGTAGCCGCGGAGGTCGGCTACTCCGAGACCGCGTTCCTGCTGCCGACCGACCGCGACCGGGTCATGGACGTGCGCTACTTCAGCCCGCTGGCCGAGGTCCCGTTCTGCGGCCACGCGACCATCGCCACCGCCGTCGCCTACGCCGAGCAGCACGGCCCCGGCGACCTCACGCTGAACACCCGCGCCGGGACCGTCCCGGTCCGCACCGTCGCCGCGCCCGACGGCACGCTCACCGCCACCCTGGTCAGCGTCCCGCCGAAGTCCGAGGACCTGCGCGGCCCGGTCCTGGCCGAACTCCTCGCCATCCTCGGCTGGACCGCGAGCGACCTGCACGACGCGTTCCCGCCCCGCATCGCCTTCGGCGGCGCCTGGCACCCGATCCTGGCCACCCCGAGCCGGGCCCGCCTCACCGAGCTCGACTACGACATGGACGCGCTGCGCGCCCTGATGCTGCGGCACGACTGGACCACCATCGACCTGGTCTGGCGCGAGTCGCCCGAGGTCTTCCAGGTCCGCAACCCGTTCCCGGTCGGCGGCGTCTTCGAGGACCCGGCCACCGGCGCGGCGGCCGCGGCCTTCGGCGGCTACCTGCGCGAGCTGGGCCTGGTGTCGGTGCCCGCGACGGTGATTCTGCATCAGGGTGTGGACATGGGACGGCCCAGCCTGCTGACCGTCGGCATCCCGGCCGGCGAGGGCGGGATCTCGGTGTCCGGGACGGCTGTCGCGCTGGCGTAGGTTCCGTCACGGGCCGATCCGGCGCGCCGTCCCCGGCCCGTGACGGAAAGTCACCTGACACCCCCGAAGTAGGATGGCTACGTTGTCCGAAACCGCCTTCTTCAATCCTGGCAGAGTCCACACCGTAGGGATCCGCGCATATGCCCGCTATCACCCGTGAAGAGGTCGCCCACCTGGCGCTCCTGTCACGGCTCGACCTGTCCGAAGACGAGCTCGCGCACTACGCCGAGCAGCTCGACGTCATCCTCGGCTCGGTGGCCCGTGTCAGCGAGGCCGTGCAGAAGCTCGGTCAGGGCCAGGACATCCCGCCGACCTCGCACGCGCTTCCGCTGGTCAACGTCACCCGGCCGGACGTGGAGCAGCCGTGCCTGGACCCGGCCGACGTGCTGAGCCAGGCGCCGGCCGCGCAGGACCAGCGTTTCCGGGTACCGCGCATCCTCGGGGAGGACTGAGATGACCTTCGACGGCGAACTGTATCTGACCAAAGATCTCACGAAGAGCACGGCGGCCGCGCTCGCCGGCGCCATCAAGAACGGCGACGTCACCTCCACCGAGGTCACCCAGGCGCACCTGGACCGCATCGCGAAGGTCGACGAGAAGGTCCACGCCTTCCTGCACGTCGACGCCGAGGGCGCGCTGGCCAAGGCCGCCGAGGTGGACGCCAAGCGGGCCCGCGGCGAGGAGCTCGGCCCGCTGGCCGGCGTGCCGCTGGCGCTCAAGGACGTCTTCACCACCAAGGGCGTGCCGACGACCTGCGGCTCCAAGATCCTGCAGGGCTGGCTGCCGCCCTACGACGCGACCGTCACCCGGCGGCTGCGCGAGGCCGACATCGTCATCCTCGGCAAGACCAACATGGACGAGTTCGCGATGGGCTCCTCCACCGAGAACTCCGCCTACGGCGTCACCCACAACCCGTGGGACCTGACCCGCATCCCCGGCGGCTCCGGCGGCGGCTCCTCGGCCTCGCTGGCCGCCTTCGAGGCGCCGCTGGCCATCGGCACCGACACCGGCGGCTCGATCCGCCAGCCGGCCTCGGTCACCGGCACCGTCGGCGTGAAGCCGACCTACGGCGGCGTCTCCCGCTACGGCCTGGTCGCCTTCTCCTCCTCCCTGGACCAGGGAGGCCCCTGCGCGCGCACCGTCATGGACGCCGCGCTCCTGCACGCCGTGATCGCCGGCCACGACCCGATGGACTCCACCTCCATCGACCTGCCGGTCCCGGACGTCGTCGGCGCCGCGCAGCTGGCGAACGTCGAGGGCATGCGCATCGGCGTGGTGAAGCAGTTCGACGGCGAGGGCTACCAGGAAGGCGTCCGCCAGCGCTTCCACGAGGCCGTGCAGACGCTGCGCGACCTCGGCGCGACGGTCGTCGAGGTGGACTGCCCGTCCTTCGACTACGCGCTGCCGGCGTACTACCTCATCGCGCCCTCGGAGTGCTCCTCGAACCTGGCGCGCTTCGACGCCATGCGCTACGGCCTGCGCGTCGGCGACGACGGCGTGAACGGCGTCGAGGAAGTCATGGCCCTGACCCGCGAGGCCGGCTTCGGCCCCGAGGTCAAGCGGCGCATCATGCTCGGCACCTACGCGCTGTCCTCCGGCTACTACGACGCCTACTACGGCTCGGCGCAGCAGGTCCGCACGCTGATCATGCGCGACTTCGACCGCGCCTTCGCCGACGTGGACGTGCTGGTCTCCCCGACCACCCCGACCACCGCCTTCAAGATCGGCGAGCGCGCCGACGACCCGATGGCGATGTACCTGGCCGACCTGTGCACGATCCCCACCAACATGGCGGGCAACGCCGGCATGTCGGTCCCGGTCGGCCTGGCCCCCGAGGACGGCCTGCCGGTCGGCCTGCAGATCATCGCCCCGGCCATGGCCGACGACCGCCTCTACCGGGTCGGCGCCGCGGTCGAGGCCGCGATGAACACCAAGTGGGGCCGTCCGCTGATCGAGGAGGTGCCGTCCCTGTGAGCAAGAAGAAGAACAAGCCGCTCGGCACGTTCGGCACCCTGTTCGCCATCGGCAGCTCCGTGACGCTGGCGCCGGTCCTGCTGCGCCGCTTCAAGGAGGCGCGCGCCGACGGCGACAAGCTGGCGCTCGCCGACGCCGCGGTGTCCGGCGCGGCCCTGGCCGTCGGTGTGCTGCAGGTCCTGCGGGCCCGTAAGTCCTCCCGAAAGGCGGAATCCTGAGATGAACGCCGCGATGATCCGCGGTGAGGGGGCTCCGTGATCACCAGAATTGAGATCGACGGCTTCAAGTCGTTCGTCGATTTCAGCCTGGACCTGGCTACCTTCACTGCGGTCATCGGGACGAACGCCGGTGGGAAGTCGAACCTGATCGACGCATTCCGCTTCCTGGCGGCGTCGGTCAAGGGCGACCTCTTCGACGCGGTCGAGGCGGTCCGTGGCGATGCTGAGAGTCTGTTTCATCAGTACGCGGACGGATCTCGGGTCGACACCATGCGGTTCGCCGTGGAGTTCGCAGACGGCTCGAACCGGCGTCCGATGCGGTACGAGACGCAGGTCTTGTGGGGTGAGACCGGTGGGCAGCGCGCCCTCATCCACCAAGTCGAGCTCTTCAAGCCGATGTCGGGGCCAACAGACTTCGCCCAGACACTGCGGCGCAGCAATGGCCGGATCGTGCCGGCCGAGGTGGCGCGAAGCCCTGATGCGCGCTCCTCGGCTGCCGCAGGTCTGGGATCGTGGACCGAACTGCTCTCGGAGCTCGCCGGGCTCCGGGCGTGTCAATTCGAGTCCTCGGCGCTGCGTCGCCTTTCGACGATCGGGCAACGCTACGACCTGGCTCCGGACGGTTCCGGCCTGCCTGGCTACCTCTTTCAGATCCAGAACCACACGCAGACGGAAGATGACCCGGACGGTGCGCTCCGTGAGATCCGGCAGGTGCTGCACGGAATCATCCCGGACGTCACCGACTTCACTGTGATCGAGGATCGGCTCCGTCGGGACATCCGGATCGAGTTCACCGCCGAGGACGAGCCTGCCTACGAGGCAGCCATCGCTTCCGACGGCACGCTGCGGACGCTCGCGATCCTTGCGACACTCGCTGATCCGTTCCAGATCGGTCCGCTGCTCATCGACGAACCCGAGAACGGTGTCTATCCCGAGCGGCTCCGCAAGCTGCTTCGGGCCATCGCCTCGGTCACCGGGCCGTCGGTAGGCGACTCGTCCGTGCCCCCCATGCAAGTGCTGCTCGCCAGCCACTCGCCCGTCGTGCTCGACGTGCTGCCCGCCGAGAATGTGGTGTTCCTCGACGCCGTGCCACAGGTGGGACTCGGAAAGCGGCGCCGCGTGACGCGGGCTCGTCGCGCCGGTGAATCGGTGGCGAAGGACAGCACCGCGCACTGGGGGCCGTTGCGTCCGGCGAGCGTCGAGCTCTTCCGGTCCGGCGGGGAGCTGCGTGACTGATGCCGATCCGCCCACTGCTCGCCGTACTCGTCTGTGAAGGCGCCTCAGACGAGTGGTTCTTGCCTGTTCTCCTGCGGCGGGCGATCCAGCGGCTCTGCGACGGTGGACGCGTCGAGGTACAGGTTGAGGTCGAGGTGGCGGCGGCGGACCACCAGCGCCCCGACACGATCATCGACGCGCTCGATGAGCTGCCCCGCTTCGACGTCGTGCTCTACCACCACGACGGGACGCCGGCCGCGTCCGCTGAGGCGAAGATCGAAGAAGTCCGTCGCGACGTCACGACGGTACGCCGCGAGCCGTTCGTCGCCGTCGTCCCGGTGCGGGAAACCGAGGCATGGCTGCTCGCCGACGTCGCCACCCTCGCACGTGCGGTCGGAGTGCCTTCGGCCGTGGTGATCGAGGCGGCGGCCGCGCGGGCCAAGGACGTCGAAGGCGTCGCCGACCCCAAGAAAGCACTGAACTCGCTGGCCGCGGCCGCAGCCGGACGGCGCAGGTCCGGGAGCAGGCTCCAAGCCGAGCGTCCCGACTTGTACGCGGCCGTCGCCGCCGACCTCGACCTCGACCGGCTCCGTCAAGTCCCCTCCTTCCAGCGCTGGTGGGACGAGATGGCACAGGCGCTTGAGATGATGGGATACCAGAAATGACCACGACGACAACGACAGGTGCGCGCACCGTGACCGCTCTCCCCTCCTACGAGGACGCCCTCGCCACCTACGACCCGGTCATGGGTCTGGAGGTGCACGTCGAGCTGGGCACCGTCACCAAGATGTTCTGCGGCTGCCCGACCGCCTTCGGCGCCGACCCGAACACCCAGACCTGCCCGACCTGCCTCGGCCTGCCCGGCTCGCTGCCGGTGGTGAACGCCAAGGCGATCGAGTCCGCGATCCGCATCGGCCTGGCGCTGAACTGCGAGATCGCCGAGTGGTGCCGCTTCGCCCGGAAGAACTACTTCTACCCGGACATGCCGAAGAACTTCCAGACCTCGCAGTACGACGAGCCGATCGCCTTCGGCGGCTACCTCGACGTCGAGGCCGCCGGCAAGACCTGGCGCATCGAGATCGAGCGCGCGCACATGGAGGAGGACACCGGCAAGTCCACGCACGTCGGCGGCGCCACCGGCCGCATCCACGGCGCGGACTACTCGCTGGTCGACTACAACCGGGCCGGCATCCCGCTGATCGAGATCGTCACCAAGCCGATCACCGGCACCGGTGAGCACGCCCCGGAGGTCGCCAAGGCCTACGTCGCCGAGCTGCGCGAGCTGATCAAGGCGCTCGGCGTCTCCGAGGCCCGCATGGAGCTCGGCCAGATGCGCTGCGACGCCAACGTCTCGCTGCGCCCGATCGGCCGCGAGAAGTTCGGCACCCGCTCGGAGACGAAGAACGTCAACTCCCTGCGGTCGGTCGAGCGGGCCGTGCACTTCGAGATCCGCCGGCACGCCGCCGTCCTGAACGCCGGCGACACGGTGATCCAGGAGACCCGCCACTTCCACGAGAACGACGGCACCACCTCCCCGGGCCGCGTGAAGGAGGAGGCGGAGGACTACCGCTACTTCCCGGAGCCGGACCTGGTCCCGGTGGCCCCGGCCCGCACCTGGGTCGACGAGCTGCGCGGCACCCTGCCGGAGCTGCCGAGCGTGCGCCGCAACCGGCTGCAGGCCGAGTGGGGCGTCACCGACCACGACATGCAGTCGATCCTGAACGCCGGCGCGGTGGACCTGATCGTCGAGACGGTGTCCCTGGGCGCCGCCCCCGACCAGGCCCGCAAGTGGTGGATGGGCGAGCTGGCACGGCACGCCAACGAGACCGAGGTCGACCTCGGCGCCCTGGCCATCACCCCGGCCCAGGTCGCGGAGCTGGTCACGCTGACCACCGCCGGAACCCTGAACGACAAGCTGGCCCGCCAGGTGATCGAGGGCGTCCTGGCCGGCGAGGGCTCCCCGTCGGAAGTCGTCGCCAAGCGCGGCCTGGCGGTCGTCAGCGACGACGGCGCCCTGCTCGCGGCGATCGACGAGGCCGTCGCCAAGTTCCCGGACGCCGCCGAGAAGGTGCGCGGCGGCAACCAGGGCCCGGCCGGCCAGCTGATCGGCGCCGTGATGAAGGCGACGCGCGGCCAGGCCGACGCGGCGCGGGTGCGGGAGCTGCTGTTGGAGCGGCTTTCGGGCTGAGGACTTTCAATGTCCTGACATGATTGAGCACGACGGGCCGTCTCCCATTTGGCCGGGAGACGGCCCGCTGTGTTTGTGCTGCTTTAACGCATGGCCTTGGCGCACGGCTTTGCGCACGGCTTTAGCCGCATGCCTCAGCGCAGCATCTCCGCCTGGAGCATCGCGACCTGCTCGGTCGTCAGGTCCGAGACCCCGGCCGGCGCGGTGGTCGTGACGACCGCGACGACATCCCCACTGGCGAACACGACCCGCCGCTCCACCTGCCCGGGCAGCCCGTCGACCAGATCGAACGTATGTACCGTGACGCTCTGCGCGAGGTCGCCGAACGGCCGCACCGTCACCTTGGGCACAGCACCCTCCGGCTTGCTCGCCTTCGCCAACGAGGCGTTGTCCACCATGGCCTCGACGTCGGACGCCGCCTCGTCATCAGGGAACTGAAGCAGCTCAATGACGGTGTGCTGCCCATCCGCCGCACTCCACCCGCGCCACGCGACATGCCGCAGCGCCGCGTCGTAAAGATGGTTGGAGACATCGGACCCGGAGATCGAGGACTCGAAGCCCGCGACGGGCTCCCAACCATCCTCCTTCGGCACCGCACCGGTCGGCGCGGGCAGCAGGTACTGACGCAGATCCCCATAGTGGATCTGCCCGAAATTGTTGCCGTTATTGGGAACCGGCTTGCCGGACGGCGGCGCAGGCCGCACCGCCGCGGGAAACGTATAGCGGCCGTCGCCGGGCGTGGCGAGGAACGGCACGTCGGTGCGCCGGGGGAGGCTCACGGCGAACGCGGTACCCACGCCGACCGCACCGGCCAACGCGAGCGCCGAGGCATAGCGAAGCAGGAGCCGCCGCCGACGGCCGGGCTTCGGCGGCGGCGCGGACTCGGCGTGCAGCTCGGCGAAGAAGGCCGCGGGGTCGAGGTAGGGCTGGCTGGGAGCCACAAAGCCCGCACCAGCTTCCGCATGTGTGAGCCCTGATGCTGGCTCATTCTCTGCCGCGCCACCTGTGGCCACATCGGCCGTGCTTACTCCGGCCTCCGCGCTGATCTCGGCCTGCTCGCCACCGACCTGTCCCGCTTGCGCTGTGCTGCCGGTGGCCGCATTGGCTATGCCTGCCTCAGCTTCCGCGCCTGCCTTGGCCTGATCGCCGCCGATCTGCTTCTCGGCTCCCGAGGTATGTGCGAGTGCTGATACCTGCTCGCTCGCAGCCGCGCCCGCCCCAGTCTGCGCGCCGGTCTCACCCTGCTCGCCATCGGCCTGCTCCGCCGGCGCGGTGCTGCCGGTAACCGCATGGGCCGTACCTGCCCCGGTTTCCGCGCCGGTCTCACCCTGCTCGCCATCGGCCTGCCTCGCCGGCGCGGTGCTGCCGGTAACCGCATCGGCCGCACCTGCCCCGGTCTTCGTGCCTGCCTGCTGCCCGGATTTCCAGGCATGCTCGAGCTCTGATGCCAGCTCGCTCTCTGCCGCGCCGGCCCCGGTTTCCGCGCCAGCCCCGGCCTGCCCCGCCGGCGCCCGCTCGCCGTCCCCGGCCCCAGCCGTCTTCCGCGGCAGCTCCCCGAAAGCCGCCAGCACATCGTCCTGCGCGCTCACGTCCCCAGCCCGCCCTTCAGCGTGTCCAACTGCTGCCCGAACAGCTCGGTCACGGCGTTCGTGTCCAGCGGCACCGTGCCTTCGGCGCGCACGATCGCGAAGGTGTCCTCCACCGTCGCCAGGCACGTCATGCTGTCCAGCCGGTCGCCGACGTGCGTCACCGGCAGTACGCACAGCGCCTCCGGGTGGCCGGGTACCTGCGGGCCGGTGCGGAAGGCGTGCGACTGCTTCACCACGTGCTCGAACTGGCCCGCGCTCTCCGCCGCCTGCGCCGGGTTCAGGCGCAGCACGGTCATCGCGATGTCCAGCGTCCCGGAGTCGTTCGCGTACGTGCGCACCGCGCCGTCGTTCATGCCGCCGGTGGCGATCGCGCCCTTCGCGCTGCTCATGTCGGACGCCGGAAGCGTGCCGAACAGCAGCGCGACCGTCGGGTCGGCCTGGTCCGGGGCGATCGTCGAGTCGTTGCCGAGGCCGCCTTCGTCCGGGCCCGGGCGGTAGCCGGCCGGCATCGGGAGCAGGAAGTCCTTCACGCTGCCGTAGTGCGTGCCGTCCGGCCGCACGCCGGAGGTGACGCTCGGCTGCGGCGACGTCGGCGTGGCGGGCGACGTCGTCGGCGTCACCGGCCCACGGGCCGTCGTAGAGTCCTTCGACGTGCCGGTCACGGCCAGAATCCCGAACCCCGCGCCCGCCCCGACCGCCAGCGCCGACACCAGCCAGCCGGCCACGAACCACCCGGGCCGCCGCACCGGCCGCTGCTGCTCCGGCAAATGCTCCGACGCCAGCGCCAGCACCGGCTCCGTTACCTGCCCAAGCTCTGGCGCTTGCACGAGTTCCGGCACCAGCGCCGGCTCCAAAACCGGCCCTGGCGCCGGCTCCGAAACCGGCCCTGGCCCCGGCTCCATCACCGAAACCGGTCCCGGGTCCGTCACCGAAACCGCCTCCGTCACCGAAACCGCCTCCGCCACCGGCTCCAAAACCCCCTCCCCGGACTCGCTCACAGCAGCCCCGCCTGGTCCCGCGTGACCGCCGCGACCTCGTCCGTCGAGGGCGCACTCTTCGCCCGGCTCACGAACACCTGCTCCACCAACTCCCCGTGCCGCACCAGCCCGTAAGCCGTGTACATCCCGCCGGAGTCCTTCTGCCCCGGGCTGCTCACGGCCCCGGTCGCCGTCCCCGCGATCGCGGGCGCGTTCGGGTCCACCGGCGTGTACGTCGACGCGCTGTACGACTTGGCCCCCGTCACCGACCGGAACTGCACCAGATCGATCTCGACGTACGTCCCGTCCGCCAGCGTCCACGCGGTCCGCACCGCGCGCCGGAATCCCTCCGCGTTCAGCAGCGTCAGCGTGTCGTACGGATCCCCGTAGTACTCCGCCAGATCCGCGATCGTGAACCACTCCCGCGGCGCGAAGTCCGTCGTGTCCTTCGCTCCCGCCGGCGTCGCCAGCAGTACCGCGCGCAGGTCGCCGTCGAGCTTCGCGCCGTCGTCCGTCGCCGCGTCGCGCGGGTCCGCGGTCCCGGGCGCGACCGCCGCCGCCAGTGTCTGCTGGAACGGCGGCAGCGGCGTGGCCGGCCGCGCGCGCTGGATCAGGAAGCCGCCGACGGCGCCGCCGACCAGCCCGAGCACGACCGCCGAGGAGAACAGCAGTCCGGTCCGTCGCTTCACGCCCTCACCTCCCCGAGTCCAGGCGGTCGATCTGCTTGCGCACCCGGTCGATCAGCACCGTGTGGTCCACCGGCGGCTGGCCGAAGACGTCGACCTCGAAGAACACGTCGCCCCGGAACCCGACCGCGCGCAGCCGCGCCTCGCCCAACGACGCGTCGAGCGGGATGTCGTACGCCTTCTCGTCCGGATAGCCGGGGATGCTGAACGACGACCAGCCCGGCATCTCCTTGTCGGCGTCGGCCCAGGCCCGTGCGACGCCCGCCGAGCCGAAGTGCAGCAGGCGCACGGTGACGTGGTACTTCGCGTCCCCGGTCTGGTACGTGCGCGTCGCGCCGCCCATGAAGCCCACCTGCCCGAGCAGCTTCAGGACGTCGGAACTGTTCGCGTAGGGCGCTGCCGCACTGGCCGCGGTCAGCGTGTCGCCGTCCGCCGTGCCGATCGCCGCCGCGTCGGCTGGGACCGGCAGAAGGAAGTACCGGATGTCGCCGCTGTGCACACCGTTCGAGACATGCCCGGTCACCGTCGAGGACGGCGAGGGCGGCGCCGACGACGAGGAGGAGGACGAGGACAACGAAGCGACCGGCGATGAAGAAGGCGAACTCGAAGAAAGACTCGGCGAAGGACTCGGCGAAGCCTCAGAGCTCGAAGGCGACGTCGCAGCAGCCTGCGAAACCCCGTCCGTCCCCGACGCATGGCCCCGCCCCACGGCCACCACGGCCCCGGCGGTCCCACCCGCGATCAAAACCCATCCGACAGAGAACGCCGCGATGGTCGCACGTCTGCGACCGGCGCCCGGACCACGCACTCCTGGCAACGCCCACCCCTGAAACCGACGAGAGAACGCCGAGACATCGGCGAGACGAGGATCTTCCCAGTCGCGAAGATGTTCGGAAAACCTCATTTGAGATCACGGTTGGGCCACGATTTCCCCCCGCAGGTCGGACGTCCGGCGGCGGGCACAGCGGCCGGCGCGGATTCCACCGATCGGCGGCCCGGACCCCGCGATGGACCGCGAACGATTGCGGCCCGAGCAGCGGCGGGTCAAGGTGGTGAAGGTGGTCTCCGGCGTCGGTCCGCGACCCGGACCGCCGCTGAGGCGTGCCTTGAGAAACGCCCGACGAGAAGCGCCCGCCCAAGGAAAACGCCCGAGGAAAACGCCCAAGGAGAAACGCCCCACCAGCCCGGCCCGGAAGGCGGTCCCCCGATGAAGGCCCTCCAGTACCCCGCGGTCGGCGCCGCCCCGGTGGTCGTCGACGTCCCCGACCCCGAACCGGGCCCCGGCCAGGTGCTGCTGAAGGTCACCGCCGCCGGCGTGTGCCACTCCGACATCGCGGTGATGAGCATGCCCGCCGCCGCGCTCCGCTTCCCGCTGCCGCTCACCCTCGGCCACGAGGGCGCCGGCACCGTCGCGGCGCTCGGCGAGGGCGCGACCGGCTTCGCTGTCGGCGACAGCGTGGCCGTCTACGGGCCCTGGGGCTGCGGGCTGTGCCACATGTGCGCGCAGGGCAAGGAGAACTACTGCCTGCGCGCCGCCGAGCTCCAGATCTTCCCGCCCGGGCTCGGCGCGCCCGGAGCGATCGCGCAGTACCTGCTCGTCGACTCCGCGCGGCACCTCGTCCCGCTCGGCGACCTGGACCCGGTGCGCAACGTCCCGCTCACCGACGCCGGCCTGACGCCGTACCACGCGATCAAGACGGCGCTGCCCAAGCTGGTCGGCGGCAGCACGGCCGTGGTCATCGGCACCGGCGGCCTCGGACACGTCGCGATCCAGCTGTTGCGGGCCCTGAGCCCGGCCCGGGTCGTGGCGCTGGACGTGGCGCCGGAGAAGCTGGACCTGGCCCGGGAAGTCGGCGCGCACGAGGCGCTGATGTCGGACGAGAGGGCCCCGGCGGCGGTGAAGGAGCTGACCGGCGGCCGCGGCGCCGAGGCGGTGTTCGACTTCGTCGGCGCGCCGCCGACCGTGGCGCTCGCCTCGGCCTGCGCCGGCGTGGAGTCCGACGTGACGATCGTCGGGATCGGCGGCGGCAGCGCGCAGGTCGGGTTCGGGGTGACGCCGTACGACGCGGCGTTCCGGGCGCCCTACTGGGGAACGCGGGCCGAGCTGATCGAAGTGCTCGACCTGGCGCGCGACGGATCGGTGTCGGTCCACGTCGAGACGTACAGCCTGGACGAGGCCCCGAAAGCCTACGAGCGGCTGCACGCCGGGCAGGTCCGGGGGCGGGCCGTCATCGTGCCCAACGGCTGACGCATATTCTGCTGGGGTGACTGGCTCGATCATGGATTCCGGCGACCCCTTCTCGGCGCCGACCGCCGCTGCCGCCGCGCCCGCTGCTGCCGGTGCCGGTGCCTCGCCCGCTGCTGCCGCTGCCGCTGCCGTACCCGTTGCGCCTCCCGCGCCCTCCGTCGCCTCGGCGACCGAGGCCGAAGCAGCGGCGCGCGACGCGAACCCGCAGTACGTCCTGCCGCTGGTCGTCCGCATCGAGCGCGCGACGCCTCCGCAGCGCACTGACGCGCTGGAGACGTCGGCGCGAGCCGTCCTCACCTTCCTGTCCGACCCCCGCTCCACCGAGCCCGACGGGGAGTGGACGCCGCTGGTCCACGCCTGGACCGACGGCCGCATCCGCAAGGTCGTGCGCCGCGCCCGCGGTGCGGAGTGGACCCGCGCCGAAGCGCTGCCCGGCATCACGGTCGTCGGCACCGCGGAGAACGACCCGGCGCAGGTCCGCGTCTACCCGCCGGTCCCGCTCGACGCGTGGCCCAAGGACCTCGCGCGCCTTCAGGTCTCCGGCACCGATCTGGCGGACGCCGAACCGCCCGCGCCGGTCGAGCCGGGCTCGCAGCCGGTGCTGTGGCTGAACCCCGAGCTGGAGATGACCGCGGGCAAGGCGATGGCCCAGGTCGGGCATGCCGCGCAGATCGCGTGGTGGCGGCTGACCGACGCGCAGCGCAAGGAGTGGGCCGACGCGGGCTTCCCACTCGCCGTGCGGGTCGCTCCGAAGGACGCGTGGCCGGCGCTCGCCGACTCCGGACGGCCGCTGGTGCGCGACGCCGGCTTCACGGAGATCGCGCCGGGGTCGTGCACGGTGGTCGCCGATCTGCCGGTGCTCGGCGACAGCTGATCCGGCCGTCGGCTGATCCGGCCGTCGGGTGACCGCTGTCGGCCGATCCGCCGCCGGTAACTCAGAATTCGAAGACCGGTTCGACCCGATCGGTCGGCATTCGCCGCTCCATAAAGCTCATCAGGGGTTTACAGCGGACACACGGCTGGGAAAGGCTCCAGCGTCCTGACCAACCTCTCAGGGAGCTGAAACATGCGGATATCCCGCCTCTCCAGCCGGTCCGGCCGCTTCGTCGCGGCGGCGGCCCTGCTGCTCGGCGTCAGCGTTGCCGCCGCGTCGGGCGCCGGAGCCACCGGTGGTGCCGCCCCGGTCCGACCGGGCCATGCCACCGTGGTCGCCGCTGACGCCGCCGCTCCGGCCGCCGTGGCGCACGCCGCCACCACGACCGCCGCCAACCCCTGCGGCTTCGTCCCGTCCGTGCCCGCCGACGACTTCAAGGGCATCCCGCAGTTCGACGCGAAGAAGGCGGCGCAGCCGTACTCGGTGGTGTTCCACACCAGCGAGGGCGACATCACCGTCAAGGCCTTGACCTCGGCCGCGCCCTGCACCACCTTCTCCTTCCGCTTCCTGATCGACCACGGCTACTACAACGGCACCCACTGCCACCGCCTCACGACCCAGCGCCTGTGGGTGCTGCAGTGCGGCGACCCGACCGGCACCGGCAGCGGCGGCCCGGGGTACTCGTTCAACGACGAGAACCTCGCCGGCGCCACCTACCCGGCCGGCACCGTCGCCATGGCGAACGCCGGCCCGAACACCAACGGCAGCCAGTTCTTCTTCACCTGGAAGGACACCAAGCTGCAGCCGGACTACACGCCGTTCGGCGTCGTGACCAGCGGCATGGACGTGCTGCAGAAGATCGCCGCGGCCGGCGAGGACGACCAGAACTCCGCCGGCGACGGGTACCCGAACGACTACGTGTTGTTCCACCACGTGCGGATCCGCACGGACCACTAGCGGTTCGCGGCGCTTCGCCGCGTGCGGGCCGGTCGACGACTCCGGTGAGGAGTCGGCCGGCCCGTTTCCGTGGGCGCGCCCGCGCACCGGTGTCGGCCGACCAAGCAGTCAGTCAGCCAGCCACTCGACCAGCCACCGACCAGCCACCGACCAGCCACCGACCAGGCACCCGACCAGCCACCCGACCGCCCCGCCCCACCCCGCCGCTCCTGTTGCCGGACCTCCGGCCGCCCCGCAGCATCGAACCATGGACAGTGATCTGAGTCCGCCGCAAGACCTGGCCGACGGCGAGGCGTCGACCATCGACCCGGGCTCCGGGGTCGGCGACGACACCGCGGCGGCCATCGCGACCATCGACCTGGAACCGGCCGGCATCGAGTTCGCCGACCTGACCGCCCTGGTCACCGGCGCGGCGTCGGGCATCGGTCTGGCGACCGCCCGCCGCCTGGCCGCCGGCGGCGCCGCGGTCGCACTGGCCGACCACGACCTGGACGGCGCCGAGCGCGCCGCCACCGAACTCGCCGAGTCCGGCGTCCCCGCGCTGGCCATCCGCCTGGACGTGACCGACCCCGCCTCGGTGGAATCCGCCGTCGCGGCGGCCGTGGCGGGCCTGGGCCCGCTGCGCCTGGCGGTCAACAACGCGGGCATCGCCGGCCCCACCGTCCCCACCGGCGACTACCCGATCGACGACTGGCGCCGCGTCCTGGCCACCAATCTCGACGGCGTCTTCTACTCCATGCGCTACGAGATCCCGGCGATGCTCGCAGCAGGCGGCGGCAGCATCGTCAACATGGCCTCCATCCTCGGCACCAACGGCTTCGCCGGCGCCCCGGCCTACAGCGCGGCCAAGCACGGCGTCGTCGGCCTGACCAAGACCGCGGCCCTGGAGTACGCCGAGCACGGCATTCGGGTGAATTCCGTCGGTCCCGGCTTCATCGAGACCCCGCTGCTGTCGAACACCGACGCCGCGGGGCACGAGCTGTTGGTGTCGTTGCACCCGATGGGGCGGCTGGGACTCGCCGACGAGGTCGCCGAACTCGTCGCGTTCCTGCTGTCGGACCGGGCGACGTTCATCACCGGGAGCTACCACCTCGTGGACGGCGGGTACGCGGCTCGGTGAGCGGTGGCAGAAGACGCACGAGGCCGACCGCTGGATCGCGGTCGGCCTCCTGGCGTGCGGTAGAAGGGTTGCGGTTTACGGGAAGTTCGTCAGATAGCTGACATTGTGGCTGGGAGTCACCTGCCCACCGGTCTCATCGACCTGATGGTTGATCGTCCCGTCCCCGCCGAGCACCGTCGTGACCATGTCGTGGAACTTGACCCCGCCGGTGTTCGGCGTCTCGATCGCGTGATCGAGCACCACCGACGGATTGTCACGGAAGTACGCGTAGATCCCCAGCCCCCACGCCTCGTGCGAGGTCACCGAAGGATCGACCAGGTACGACGCGTACCCCTGGGCCCCGTTCGGCGGCACCCAGCTGCCCTGGTCCGGCACGTCGTACGGAGCCTCGCTCTGGTAGAAGTACGTCCGTCCTCCGTTCCCGAACCACTCGGTCTGGTACTGCTCGAAGTGCTCCACCGCGAGCCCGTACATGGTCACGTTGTTCCCGTGGACCACGAGCCCGTTGTTCGCCGGGTTGACCGTCCAGCCGACCCCGTTGGTGTGGTCGGCGCGCCACAGCCACAGGTCGTCGCCGATCACGTTGTTGCTGTTCACCACCAGCGCCTGCGAGGCCCGCGCCGCCTGGTCGCCTCCGATCCGGAAGAAGACGTCCTGCAGTTCGGTCGGGTTCGCCGCGTGGTTCGCCGACGAACCGTTCGGGCCGATCTGCATCAGCACCGCGGAGTTGGTGGAGTTGGCGCTGATCAGCAGGCCGGCGATGTCGACGCCGTCCACGTCGGCCGTGGTGATCGCGGCGTTGCCGTTGTCCGGCACCAGCGTCGCCATGCCCAGCCCCAGCACCACGGTGTTCGGGCTGGTGATGTTCAGCGCCGAGGACAGGTGGTAGACGCCCGGCGTCACGATCAGGCTCTTGCCCGCCGACAGAGCGGCGTTGATCGTGGCGGAGGTGTCGCCCGGCTTGACGATGTAGAACTGGCTGACCGGGACGGACGTGCCGGCCGGCGTGCCGTTCGTCCAGTCCGGGCCCTGCGCGTTCGTCCGCAGCGCCGGCTCGAACACCTGCCAGGTGCCGCTGCCGTCGACGTAGATGAACGGCTTCTCACGGTTCGTCGGGGACTGCGCGACCGTGGTGTACGGCGGGTTCGGGAACGTGGTCGACGGGGCGTTGGTGTCGCCGACGAAGACCATGTTCCAGTTCGAGCCGGTCCAGCCGCCGTTCATCGCGGTGTCCTGCGTCAGGAACTGCTGCTGGGTCCCGGAGTTGATCTGTCCGGAGATCCGCGAGTCCCCGACGTAGCCGCCGCTGGACCAGTTGCCGCCGCTGCCGTGGACGTTGTCGTACAGCAGCATGCCGCCGTTGACGTCCATGCGGCGGAAGGGGTCGGCCTGGGAGACCGCCCACATCGTGCTGCCGGACGGCGGGCTGACTTCCATGTTCTCGGCGTCGCGCCAGAAGTTCTGGGTGGCGTTGCCGTCGGCGGTGTGGCCGAACACGTGCACCGTGCCGCCGGTGATGTTCACCTGGTCGGGGTTCAGTCCGAGCCCCGCGACCTCGGTGTTGTAGCCGACGGGGACGTCGACGTTGTACGAGCCCGGCGCGAACAGCAGCGCGTTGCGCTGCGTGCCGAACTCGTTGTTGACCTGGGCGTTGTAGACGTTGTTGATGTCGGCCTGGATGGTCGAGGTCGACATCGAGGGGTCGAAGACGGTGACGTTCGGCCCGAAGTCCGGATGCGGGATCCCGCCTCCGCCTCCGCCGCCGGTGGGCAGCGTCCACTGCTGGTTCGACGAGCCGGCGCAGTCCCAGATCTGGACCTGCGTCCCGGAGCCGCCGAAGCCGGTGTCGTCCAGGCAGCGGCCGGACTGCGGGTTCTTCAGCGCGCCGTTGGACTGCGGGACCCAGACCTGAGCGCCGGACCCGTTGCAGTCGTAGAGGTCGACCTTGGTGCCGTTGGCGGTGCCGCCGGCGTTGATGTCCAGGCACTTGCCGAGGTCCTGCAGCGTGTTCGTCGCGCTGTCGACGGTCCAGTTCTGGGCGTTGGTGCCGTTGCAGGTGTAGACCTGCACCGGGTTGAAGTTGGCGGTCGACGCCGAGCGGTCGTCCAGGCACAGGCCCTGATATCCGGTGACCGGACCGACCGGGTCGGCGGCGTGCGCCTGGGGCGCGGTCGCCAGTTGGCCGAACGTCAGCAGGCCCGCCGTGAGGACGAGCGCGCCGAATCCGGCGGCGGGGAGGCGCATTCTCACGGCAGGTTCCACTTCTGGTTGGCCGAGGCGGCGCAGGACCAGATCTGGACCTGGGTCCCGGAGCCGCCGAAGCCGGTGTCGTCCAGGCACTTGCCGGAGTTCGGGTTCAGGAGCTCGCCGTTGGACTGCGGGACCCACGTCTGCGCGCCGGTGCCGTTGCAGTCGTAGAGGTCGACCTTCGTGCCGTTGGCGGTGCCGGCGGCGTTGACGTCCAGGCACTTGCCGAGCACCTGGAGGGTGTTGGCGGACGTGACGGTCCAGCTCTGCGCGTTGCTGCCGTTGCAGGTGAAGACCTGGACGGGGTTGAAGTTGGCGTTCGAGGCCGAGCGGTCGTCCAGGCACAGGCCCTGGTAGCCGGTGATCGGCCCGGTGCCGGTCGGCGGGGGCGGGTTGCCGCCGTTCCCGGTGATGCCGTTGAAGATCCGGGAGTAGGCGTAGCCGGTGGCCTTGTCGTAGCTGTCGACCTCCCAGAAGGAGAGCTCAGCGACGCCGTTGCTCGCCGCGAAGTTCTCCAGGGTCTGCGCGTCGGACTGGGAGAACATCGCACCGTCGTCGTTCTTGCCGGCGATCGGCGTCAGGCCCTCCTTGCCGTAGGCCGCAGAGGTCGATATTCCGTACAGGCTAGCGATCTGGCCGGCCGCACCCCGCGCGGAGCCAAGGGCGTCGTTGATGACCGGCTGGCCGTCGTAGTAGTCCATCGTCATCAGGTTGACGACGCTGACGTTCACGCCCTGGTTCTTGGCGTCCTGCAGCAGGTTGATCTGGTCGCCGGGCAGCCCGGTGGGGTCGACCGCGAGCGTGAAGTCGACCTGCACGCCCGGCTCCTCCCGCTGGAGCGCGGCCAGCGCCTGGTCCCGGCGCGACGTCGCGCCGGTGTCGCTGAGCACGCCGCCCTCGATGTCGAAGTCGAGCCGGGTGACGCCGTAGGTGTCGACGATGTTCTTGTACGCCGCGGTCAGCGACGACACGTTGGTGCAGGTCTGCGCCAGCTCGCCGCCGGAGGCCCCGCCGAAGGAGATGATGACGTCCCCGCCGGCGGACTTCAGCGAGTTGATCTCCGACGTGAACGAGCCGACCGGGTAGTTGCCGGCCTCCCACATCGGAGTACAGCCGGACTGCGGGATGAAGAACGCCAGCGTGTAGCGCGACACGCCCGACGAGCTCATGTCGGCCGCCATGTCGCCCGCGGAACTCCCGCTGAGCTCCAGGTACGGCGCGGCGTAGTGCGCGGGGATGGCGAGCGCGGCGCGTGGGGTCGCGGCGTTCGCCGGTGCGCTGAGTGCTGCGGCGCCTGCGACGATGCCCAGAACGCAGGTTCCTGCGAGGGCGGTGCGCAGAGGTCTGAGCCGCTTGAGAGGTGGGATCACTGTGCTGCTCCTTTGTGGGGGGGTGGAGATGGCATGCAGCTGAACCGACCCAAGTTGTTACGGAAACAGTTCCGTAACACAGTTGGCCGATGAGGAGTGAAGCACTCCCACCTACTTTCGTCAAGACGCGAATAAAGAGGGTTTACCTGGTCTTTGCCGAGGTGAAGGCGCTATCCTGCCCCGATGAAACAAAGCGATGTTTCGGAACCGGGCGCGGCACACGGTCGGATCACGGTCCGAGCCATCGCCGCGCACACCGGCCTGTCGATCGCGACCGTCTCAAGGGTCATCAACGCCCAAGGCCAGGTCTCCGAGGACACGCGCCGCCGCGTGCAGGAGGCGATCGACGGCCTCGGAGGCCACGCCCCGGCGACCCGCCCCCGCCTGCCGAAGACCGGCCTGCCGGTCCTGGTGCGCTGCCCCTACAAGCTCAGCGACTACTTCGGCGCCCTCGTCACCGCCGTCGCCGAAGCCCTGCACACCACCGGCCGCCAGGTCCTGCTCGACGTCGGCGACTCCCGCGTCGACGTCCCGGTACTCCGCGACCTCCCCACCGCCCGCGCCACCTCCGGCGCGATCCTGATCCTCCCGCCAGAGCCCGCCGAAGACCTCCACTTCCTCCAGGCACGCCGCCACCCCCTGGTCGTCGTGGACCCCCGCACCCCCGTCCCGCGCGGCGTGGTCTCAATCGCCTCGGCCCACACCGCCGGCGCCCGAGCCGTCACCGGCCACCTCCTGGACCTGGGCCACCGCCGCATCGGCTTCGTATCAGGCTTCGAAGACTGGCTCTCAAGCTCCGACCGCCAAGCAGGACACCTGGCAGCCCTCTCCGAAGCCGGCCTCCTGAGCGACCCCACCCTGCACCACTACGGCGAACCCGCGATCCACACGGGCCTCCGAGCCGGCCGCACCCTCCTGGACCTCCCCGACCGCCCGACAGCCATCGCCTGCTTCAACGACAAGATCGCCGTCGGCGTCATCCAAGCCGCCACCGAACGCGGCCTGAACGTCCCCACCGACCTGTCCGTGACCGGCTTCGACGACAGCGAGATCAGCCGCGCCACCACCCCCCTCCTGACCACCGTCCGCCAACCCCTCGACGAGATGGGCCGCATCGCCGTGACGATGCTCGTCCGCCTCATGGAGCGCCAGGCACTGGAGGCCCTGCACCTGGAGCTGGCGACGGAGCTGATCGTGCGGGGGAGTACCGGTGCGGTGCCGGTGCGGGCATGAAAAAAGGCCCGTAGCGAGTACGGACCTTTGCGTGTGGCTTAAGCCAGAACGCCCTCGCTGATCGAATTCTGCTCACGACCTGCACCAGCGATGGACTTTATCGCTCATCATCGAACTCGAATCCACGCCGGGCCCGTCCCAATCGCGATATTTCTTCCTTGTCGCGACCGAGGCGAGAGCGGACTTTCGGAGGACTTTGACAATTCAAGCGCGACAGCGGCCCGGCTTATGGTTTCCTACACCCGGGCCGCACGACGCCGGAATGATTTCGGTGCCCAACGCGATGACGTGCGACTTCGGTGAAGAACTGCACCTCAGGCACTGGAAGGATCCGCCGGAAGTGATACGCAACCGCCTATCCGGGCGTCGTGTCAGGAGAACGCTCGCCATCAGGCCGAATGTGGTGCCGAGTGCTGCTCCTGCGAAGTTTGACCTCCGACAGAGGATGAAGGCTGTCGGATACAAGATCTGCGTACTGGGGTTGGCTGCGTTGGCGGCCGCGTATCGCTCCACGCAGTTGAAAGGTACGTGGCACACGGGCACGGTCGGGATGTCGTGTACCTTTTTCGCCGGAGTTGTCGCGGTTATCTCGGATCATCCGCATCTTCTCGTCCACCCCGTTCAGTGGCTTCGGCGCTGGCGACTCCGCGTCATCCCAGGTGGCTCGCCGCAGCACTCGAACTTTCCTACATCTCAGTTCCTTGTTTCGCTGCGCAAGGCGCGCGAGGTCGTGATCGTCGACACGCTCGTCTTCTTCTTGGCGGATCCCGGATATCGGCAAGAATTCCTGAGCGCGCTGTCGGAAGCGTTGGACCGCGGTGCCAAGGTCAGCATCACCGTGCTCTGCCCCTGTTCGCGGGCGTTGGCCACTCGTGCTCGGCAGCTCGACGCGGACCTGCGGGTCATGCGGGAGCAGGCCGAGGCGGCCCTGGTCGAGCTGGAGCTGTTGAGGCTGGGCCTCGACGCCGCCGCTGGCAATGGCGTGCTTGACGTCTGGCTGACCACCTTCCTGCCGGTCCAGTCGCACTACCGGTGCGACGACGCGATCCTGATGTCCATCCTCGCGCTCGGATCGCCCTCGCAGGATGGCCCCCAGTTCCAGTACTCGATCGACTCGCCCCACGGCCGGCTGGAAGCCGATACTCTCGCCGGCCTTCGGAGCAAGGGTGCTGCGCTGAAAGACCACATGCGTGGCGAGTTGAGTATCAGCGTGGGGGGAAGGCCGGCCAAACTCATCCAACGGCGATACGTCCTGGACGAGAAGACGGTCTACCTGGCCCTGACCGAGGCGAACGACGTGGCGCTCGCGAGCGCATTCCTGTCCGGTACCTGGCGCCACGGAAGCGAACGTGCCAGGCAGGTCAAACGGCTGGAATTCATCGACCCGGCAAACGATAAGCACCTTCACTACACATTACAGAGGCGTACCGAGGACAAGTATCGAGATGGTGCCATCCCTGTGTTCTTTCGGGTGATCCTATAGGCGGCGTCAGCACCTCCGGTCTATTGAATAAGTTGGCGATTCCATTGCAGCGGTGTGTCTGGCGGACTACGCTCCGCCTCATAGGCAAGGCCGGTCGCCCACTCGCTCAGGATGCGTAATATGCCCTCTCGAACAGGTTGTCGTCTTGTCGTGCAGATCGTCTCTACTCGCTGTTCACCGGCGCTTGCCGCCGCTTATCTCGGGATCAGTGCAGGCGCGCTGTCTTGCTTCGTCTTGCTGGTAGCCGCGGCGCGCGGGAACGTGACTGGTCTGTCTCTGTTTTTTCTGGCCGCAGAGATTGCGTTGGTGCCGGTCGCGGCGAACGTGGTCGTGAACGCCGCCCGCGACGGCAAACGTTCGGCCGTGCCGGCAAGGCATCTGGTGGCGCCTTCGCGCGCGGGATTCCGTAGATTCCCTGCCGACTTCGTGCTTGACCGCCTGAAAATGGTCACCGCCGAGGTGCGCATCCTGGACACCTACAGCGCGCTGCTCGCCGATCAGACCCGTCGTTCTGCTGTCATCGCCGGCCTCCAGCACATCGTGCGATCGGGTGGAGACGTTCAGATCATCTTGCTTGACGCGGAGTCGTGGGTGGTGGATCAAAGGTCTGAGGTGCTCATGCTCCGGGATCACCTCAGCGTTCAGCTCTACCGCCAGCGTCTCCAGGACAACCTTCGTGAGCTGTATCTGCTGCAGCGGAGCCTTAGCCCGGACCAGCGCGGACGCTTCAAGGTGAGGCTGATCGACTCTGTCCCCGGTGTTACCTGCTACCAGCTCGACAACAGGATCTTGACGACGTTCACTCCGCTGGCACTGTGCGCGGATGATGCGCCGCAGTCTTGGGTGACGACGGGGTCCGCGGTGGGAAGGTTCGTCAAGGAAGCCTTCAACGACCTGTGGGAGCATGGCGCTGACCTGCAAGAAATGCTGTTCTGCAACTGGAGTCCCAGCGCTGATCGCAACTCGCCCTGTTGGCGTGCCCCATACGTGCGGCTTGACGGCAGCGGCGCGCAGTACATGGCTATAAGGGATCCGGACACTGCGCAGCTCGTCTCCAGCCGCGACGTCATCGTCGCCGACCTCCCCATGGACGACGGGACACGGGCTCTCCAGTGGTACCGTCCACGTCCGATCCACGAAGATCCGCTGCTTTTCGCTGAGATCGAGCTCGCGTTCCAGCTCAAATACGGATTCGTGGATGAAGGAGAGGTCTTCGAAGTCGTCCGAGCTCATGCTCTTGCTTGAGTTGAACTGCTTGGAGCGCAAAAAGGGCCAGGACAGAAAGTGTCTGCCCTGGCCTTTTAACTTGTAGCCCCGACGGGATTCGAACCCGCGCTACTGCCTTGAGAGGGCAGCGTGCTAGGCCGCTACACAACGGGGCCCTAGCGGCCGCGTCAGCGCTCCGGGGCGCCTTGCGACCCCGAAAGCATAGCGCACTTCGGGCGGCGCTCATCCCGCATTTACCGGCCGGTGGCCGGGCCGTGACCAGGGTCACTCGGGTGCGTTCGGGGTCCTGAGCTTTGCGCGCGGAGGCCATCTGTGAGTCGCACGGTGCCGCCGCCGCCCTCAGTGCAGCGGCACCGTCAGGTACGGGCTGGCCGGATCCTGCATCAGCGCGCGGTGCATCTGCAGCGACTCGCGGTACGAGTCCTCCGGATTCCCCTGGCGCCCCATCTTGATCACGCGTCCGAGGACGTACGCCGCCGAGATCTGCCCCCAGTCCGCGTACGTCCGCGCGCAGAGGTTGCCGGCGTGGCGCACGATCTGCTCGGCGGTCGTGCGGTCGCAGAAGCCGCAGGACAAGCCCCAGCGGGCCATGTTCACGCAGCGGCCCCAGTCCCAGCTGTCCTGCGTGGCGACGATCGCGTCGGGGGCGATGACGCCGTCGCGCCGCATCCACGTCTCGCAGCGCACCACCCACTGCGCGATGTCGGCCATCTCCTGCGCCAGCCGCTCCGGGGCCCCGCGGTCGCGGCACCAGGCGTCGATCGCCTGCGTCAGCAGCTCCGTGTCCTGCGCCGGGTCGCCGCTGGGGCGTACGCCGGCGCCGCGCTCGGTGCGGATGCCGAGCACGAGGTCGACCGGCTGCGGGTTCTCGTTGTCGAGCAGTGCGTCGACCTGGTTCTGCCACTGCACCGGGCCATCGATGCCCCACCACTGGCTCAGCAGCTCGCGCTCGCTGTGGTAGTCGAGCCAGGCGTGGCCGAGCGTGTTCCACGGCACGGCATTGGTCACCGACAGGTGCGCACCGCAGGCCAGGGCACGCGCCAGATCCCCCTGCGTCGGCTCGTTGTAGACGGTCCGCACGGTGCCGCGCAGGTAGCTCCAGCCGCCGACCCGCTGTGGATTCTTCCGCATCCACTGCGCAGCCTTGCCGACGTTCACCTCGTACTCCTCCGGCGTGCCCGGATTGACGACCAGCTGCATCGTCTGGCGCTGCTTGGCCAAATCCTGAACCCACGCCGGGAAAAGATTGCGCTGGAAGTACACCCCCTCGGGACGCTCAGCGGGCAGCAGCGCACGGGTGTAGACCGGCAGAACCAGCCGGGCGCCACGCCGAGTGGTGTCGTACTCCTGACTGACCGTCAGCGCCGACTTCGACGTCCCACGAATGGCATTGTTCAACTGCCCGTACACGGTGAGCTGGTTCAACTTGACCACAGACCGACGCAGACTGAACTTCGACCCCTGATCCGGCTCCCGCCGCGGCACGAACACATCCAGCCGCGCCAACACGCCCAAGTACGCATCCACGTCATCCGCCACCCGGGCCGCGAGCAGCCCCTGATCGTCGATCGAAGGCGCGGTCCAACTATCGGTCGTCACGCTGAGTCCCCCCTGGGCTCCGTCGTTCGCGGTAGGTCCCCAATATGCCCCATGACGAGGATGGCGGAGTCGTAACGAGCGGCGATGTATGGGCGAGTGCGGACGATGTCCCACATACAAAAAGGCCGATTGCACAAAGCAAACGGCCTTTCGCAAAGGTAGCCCCGACGGGATTCGAACCCGCGCTACTGCCTTGAGAGGGCAGCGTGCTAGGCCGCTACACAACGGGGCCCCTAGCAGTGCCGCCGCGCCTGAGGCGCTGGCAGCGGGACTTATCTTAGGCGATCGGCGGGGTTCGCCCAAATCGCGGGACCGGCGGCGCGGCGGGGTGGCCGCGGGGGTGGCCGCGCGGGGTGCCGTTCTCCTCGCGCTCTACTCGCCGGCGGTGGCTGCGTCGGCGCGGACCAGGCGGACGAAGGCTCGGATGCCGCTGACCAGCTCCCGCTGCTCGGTGAGGCCGTCGACGGCCTGGTCGAAGTGGCGGGTGACTGCCGCGACGCGCCGTTCGGCCTCCTCGACGCGGCTGCGGAGGCCGGCTCGGTCGGCTTCCACCGCCTCGCGGGAGAGGCGGATGTCCTCGCGGAGTCGCAGGTCGGTCGCCCGCAGGTCGTTCCGGACGTCGTCCAGCTCGCGGGAGGTGCGCTCTTGGGCCTCGTGCATGGTGTCGTGCAGGGCCTCCACTGTGGCGGTCAGGGTCGTCAGGCGGGTGGTCAGGTCCAGGACGTCGTCGCGGGGGTGCGTGGTCTCCTTCAGCAGGCTCGTGATCCGGGCCTTCACGTACGACAGGTACGCCGCGACCGGTCGGATCGCGCAGCTGAGCAGGTAGAACGCCGCGAAGTAGTAGCCCAGGACGTGCCCGGAGGCGTAGGTCAGGCCCGCCACGATGGCCGCCGTCGCCACGTGTCCGGCCAGTGCCAGCCACAGCAGCCGGCGTTCCCAGCGCCGTACCTCGGTCTCGCGGCCCTCGGGGACCGTGATGCCGCGTTCGCGCGAGACGCCGATCTCGTGCCGGACGCGCCGGGCCTTGAAGTACAGGTTCCACGGCACCGTGGTGATGATCAGGAGCCAGTACAGGCTCACCGTGCCGAGTCCGACGTTCAGCACCGTGCGGCCGGGGATGTGGACGAAGTTCGCCACCAGCGCAGCCAGGCCTCCCAAGAACACCAGGCCGATGAGCATGTCCCATTGCTTCTTCATGCCTCAAGCGTGCCGCCGGGAGGGGCATCGGCAGGAGAGTGCGGGTACTCAATTACCCGTGAGTAGCAAAGGGTTGCGAGGCGGGTATGTGTGCGGCGAACAGGTATGCCCGGCGAACGGCCATGCCCGGCAAGCAAAAAAGCGGATCCCGAAGGATCCGCTCGCAAGCTGGGGTACCAGGACTCGAACCTAGAACAACTGAACCAGAATCAGCCGTGTTGCCAATTACACCATACCCCAACGACCACCCGACCTGATCTTGTCGCGCGGCGTTGCGTCGATAACTATACGGGAGGCCCGCCCCACAGCCAAAACGGCTTTCGAACGGGCCTCCCGCCGCGCGTGTCAGACCGCGCGGGCTCTGCGCAGCGTCACGCCGCGATGCCCGCGATCGCCGCCTCCAGCCGCCGCAGCGTCCGCTCCCGCCCCAGCAGCTCGATCGACTCGAACAGCGGCGGCGACACCCGGCGCCCGGTCACCGCGACCCGGACCGGCGTGAACGCGTTCTTCGGCTTCAGCCCGAGTCCCTCGATCAGCGACTCGCGCAGCGCGGCGTCGATGGCTCCGGTCGTGAACGCCGGCAGCGACTCCAGCGCCTTGGCCGCGGCCTCCAGCACTGGCTTGGCGTCCTCGCCGAGCGCCTTGGCGGCGTCCGCCGGGTCCACGGCGAAGGCGTGCTCGGGCACGAACAGGAACCCGATCATGTCCACCGACTCGCGCAGCACCACCATCCGCTCCTGGATCAGCGGCACCGCGGCGGCCAGCGTCGCCTCCTGCTCCGGCAGCGGCGGGTCGGAGACCAGGCCCTGCTCGGCCAGGAACGGCACGATGCGCCGGGCCAGGTCGGCCGGCTCCAGGGCGCGCACGTGGTCGCCGTTGATCGCCTGGCACTTCTTCAGGTCGAAGCGCGCCGCGTTGGCGTTGATGCGCGTGCCGTCGAACGCCGCGTACATCTCGTGCGGGGAGAAGAACTCCTTGTCCCCGCCCGGCGACCAGCCCAGCAGCGCCAGGTAGTTCAGCAGGCCCTCGGGCAGGTAGCCCTCCTTCACGTAGAAGGAGAACGAGGCCTCCGGGTCCCGCTTCGACAGCTTCTTGTTGCCCTCGCCCATGACGTACGGCAGGTGCCCGAACACCGGCACCGTGTCCGACAGCCCCAGCTCGATCAGCGCGGCGTGCAGTGGGAGCTGGCGCGGGGTGCTGGAGAGCAGGTCCTCGCCGCGCAGCACGTGCGTGATCCGCATCAGGGCGTCGTCGACCGGGTTCACCAGCGTGTACAGCGGCGAGCCGTCGGCGCGGACCAGGACGTAGTCCGGGACGTTCGCGGTGTCGAAGGAGATCTCGCCGCGGACCAGGTCGTTCCAGGTCAGCGTGCCCTCCGGCATGCGGAAGCGGAGGACGCTGGTGCGGCCGGCGGCCTCGTGCGCGGCGATCTGCTCGGGCGTGAGGGTGCGGCAGGTGCCGGCGTAGCCCGGGGCACGCTTCTCGGCCTTGGCCTTCTCGTTGACCGCGTCCAGTTCCTCCTGCGTGCAGTAGCAGCGGTAGGCGTGGCCGCCGGCCAGGAGCTTCGCGGCGATATCGGCGTAGATGTCCATGCGCTCGGACTGCCGGTAGGGGCCGTACGCGCCGCCGACCTCCGGGCCCTCGTCCCACTCGAAGCCCATCCAGCGCATCGTCGCCAGGAGCGCGTTGTAGGACTCCTCGGTGTTGCGCGCGGCGTCGGTGTCCTCGATGCGGAAGACGAAGGTGCCGCCGTAGTGGCGCGCGAAGGCGTAGTTGAACAGCGCCGAGCGGACCATGCCGACGTGCGGGTCGCCGGTCGGCGACGGGGGGAAGCGGACGCGGACGGGCTTGTCCGTGTTGGGCACCCGGTGCGTAGGAACGGTTGTTGCGATATCAGTCACGAGCCACCACCCGGTTCGTCAAGTTGCCAATGCCTTCGATGCCGACCGACACCTGCTGCCCCACCACGATCGGCCCGACCCCGGCCGGGGTCCCGGTGAGGATCACGTCGCCGGGCAGCAGGGTCATCGCCTCGGAGACGTAGGAGACCAGGTCGGCGACCGGCCGGGTCATCTGCGTGGTGCGCCCGGCCTGCTTCAGCTCACCGTCCACCGTGCAGGTGATCGCCAGGTCGGAGGGGTCCAGCTCGGTCTCGATCCAGGGGCCCAGCGGGCAGAAGGTGTCGAAGCCCTTCGCCCGGCCCCACTGCTTCTCCGCGCGCTGCAGGTCGCGCGCGGTGACGTCGTTGCCGCAGGTGTAGCCCAGCACCACCTCGGGCACCCGGGCCGCCGGCACCTGCCGGCACATCCGCCCGATGACCACCGCGAGCTCCGCCTCGTGCTGCACGTCGAAGGACACGCCGAGCGGGTACTGGATGGCGTCGGACGGGCCGATCACGGAGGTGGACGGCTTCAGGAACACCACGGCCGGGTCGTCCGCGCCGGGGGCCTCGTTGCCGAGCTCCAGGGCGTGCTCGGCGTAGTTGCGCCCGATGCCGATCACCTTCGACGGCAGCACCGGGGCCAGCAGCCGCACCCGCGGCAGCGGCCAGCGCCGTTGGGTGACCTGGACCGGGCCGAACGGGTGGCCCAGGATCTCGGCCACCTCCAGGGACTCGGGCTGGTCGCCCTCGCCCTCGACGAGCCCGAACTTCACCTCGTCGTCGATGGAGAATCTCGCGATGCGCATCCTGCGATTTTAATGGTCAGGAAGTGAGCCGGACTCCGATATAGGCCGCTGAGGCGATCAGGGCCCACGAAGCCAGGCCGAGCGCGAGCGGTTTCGCGCCGGTGCGCGCCAGTTCCCGAAGGCGGACGCCGGTGCCCAGGCCGAACATGCCGCCGGCGAGGAGGAGGTCCTGGAGCTGTTTGGCGGCGCCGAGGGCGGAGGCGGGGAGGACGCCGGCGGTGCGGACGGCGATCATCGCGAGGAAGCCGAGGACGAAGAGGGGGACGATCGGGGGGTGTTCGGCGCCCTCCGTCCGCACCGACGGTGCGTCGTTCGGCTTGACTGCCCTGATGGTGGCATCGGCATAAGGGCCGGCGCCGACCCCGACAGCCACACGTACCGGTGCCGGCGCCGCGACAGTCTCGGCCACCGGCGCCGCCGCCCCCGCCGCCCGCCGCCAAGCCACCGCCGTCCCGGCCACCATCGGCGCCAGCATCGCCACCCGCATCAGCTTCACCACCACCGCGCCGTTCACCGCCGCCGCCCCGCCGGAGCCCGCCGTCGCGACCACCTGCCCCACGTCGTGCACCGACGCCCCCACCCAGTGCCCGAACGCCGCCGGGTCGTGCAGCCCCAGCGGTCCGCGCAGCAGCGGCAGGACCAGGATCGCCAGCGATCCGCACAGCGTCACCAGCGCGACCGCCACCACCGGGTCGGGGTCGTCCTCGGACTCGCCGGGCCGCCGGGTCACGCCTTCCATCGCCGCCACCGCGCTGGCCCCGCAGATGGCGAAGCCGGTGGCGATCAGTAGCGGCTGGCGTCCCGGCAGGCCCATCCGGTGGCCCAGCCACTGCGTGCCGAAGAACGTCGCGAACACCACCGCGACCACCAGCGCCAGCGTCTGCCAGCCCAGCTTCAGCACGTCCCCGAGCGCCAGCTGCAGCCCCAGCAGTGCGATCCCGAGCCGCATCACCGGCTTCGCGGCGACCCGCAGCCCCGGACGCGCCGCGCTCATCGCCGCGGCCGGCAGCAGGTTCGCCGCCAGAACCCCCAGCACCACCGCGGCGGTCAGCGGCGACAGCGTCGGCCACATCCGGTTCGCGAACCAGGCCGCCGCGACCGCCCCGGCCGTCAGCGCCAGGCCCGGCAGCACCGCGCGTAAGCGCGCCCCGGCCGTGAGCGCCAGGCCCGGAATCCGAGTCTTCTCCACGTCCGACAAGCCTCGCGGCCCGCGACAGACGCAGGTAGCCGGAGATCGCCGAAGACCTCATAGGCTGTCTCTATGACCCGTCTCCCGGATCTGGACGCGCTCCAGCTGCTGGTCGCCGTCGCCGACACCGGATCGCTCGGCAAGGCCGCCGCGCGCACCGGCATCAGCCAGCCCTCGGCCTCGGCGCGCATGGCCACGCTGGAGCGCCGGCTCGGGCTCAAACTGCTGGTGCGCACCACCTCCGGCTCCCGTCTGACCAGCGACGGAGCGGTGATCACGGACTGGGCCCGGCGGGTCCTGGAGCAGGCCGAGGCGCTGGTCGAGGGTGCCGCCGCCCTGCGCACCCACGCCGACGAGCGGCTGCCCGTCGCCGCGAGCCTGACCATCGCCGAGCACCTGATGCCGAAATGGCTCATAGAGCTGCGCCAGCTGCGGCCGGCCATGCGCGTCGGGCTGATCGTGGAGAACTCCCACCAAGTGGTCGCGGCGCTGCGGGCCGGCCAGGTGGACCTGGGATTCGTCGAGGGGCCGTGGGTGCCGCGCGACCTGCACTCGGCCGTCGTCGGACGCGACCGCCTGGCCGTCGTGGTGGCGCCGGGGCATCCGTGGGCACGGCGCAGGGAACCGTTGACGGCGGCCGAGCTCGCCGCCGAACCGCTCCTGCTGCGCGAACCGGGATCGGGCACCCGCGAGGTGCTGGAAGCGGCGCTCGCCGCCCACGACGGCCCGGCCGTGCCGCTGATCGAGCTGGGGGCGACGGCGCCGCTGCGCTCGGCCGCGCTGTCCGGGAGCGGCCCGGCGGTGCTGAGCGTCCTGGCGGTCGCCGAGGACATCGCCGCCGGCCGCCTCGTCGAGGTGCCGGTCGCCGAGGACGTCGCGCTGCGTCGCACGCTGCGAGCGGTGTGGCCGCGCGGCCGGGAGCTGAGCGACGCGGCCGGGTGGATGGTGCAGGTGGCGCGGGGCCGGGCCTGAGGCGGCGGGCGCGGCACGCCACCCGCGGCAGCGTCCCGGGCCGGGCGCGGGCCTCGAACTCCAGGCCGACGTAGGCCGCCGGGGAGTTCGGCATGAGC